>NZ_JCAMOP010000004.1:0-357737 GCF_059512345.1 Bradyrhizobium sp. Unk1 | reverse complement strand
TCGGCCTTGGACGCCAGCGCCACCTTGGCCTGGACGTCACCGGTCATCGGCTCGAAAACGTCTGCCGTCCGGCCCGAGGTGCCCTTGACCTCCTTGCCACCGATGAAATGTCCGATTGAACGCATGGAATGATCTCCTGAGGTCGAGCGTGAACGCTTTGACAAATCCTATCGACCTGCATTTTATAGGATTCAAGTCTGAGATAATGCACCATAGATGTGCGAAAATGCTGGATCAAGGTAGCATCGACTGGGACGACTTCCGCTTCGTGCTGGCCATCGTGCGGGGCGGCTCGGTTTCGGCTGCGGCTAAACAGCTCGGAGTGGACCACGCCACCGTGATCCGCCGCGTCGACCGGCTGGAGAGACACCTCTCGGCAAAGCTGTTTGACCGGCGCAAGACCGGCTATCTCCTCACCGAGGCCGGCCAGCGCGTCGCCGACAGCGCGGAAGCGATGGAATCGACCATCGTCGCCAACCAGGAGCAGGTCGGCGGCTCGGTCGCGCGGCTGACCGGAACGGTGCGGATCGGCGCGCCCGACGGGTTCGGCACCGCCTTCCTGGCGCCGCGCCTGGCGCCCTTCGCCGACCGCTATCCCGACCTCGATCTGCAACTTGTGGCCACCGCGCGGCTGTTCAGTCTCTCCAAGCGCGAGGCCGATATCGCGATCAGCCTGACCATGCCGAAGGAAGGCCGCATCGTCGGCCGCAAGCTGCTGGACTACCGCCTCGGGCTTTATGCGGCGCCGGCCTATCTCGACCGTTTCCCGAAGATCACCTCGCGCGAGGTGCTGCCGCAGCATCGCTTCGTCGGCTATATCGAGGAGCTCCTGTTCACGCCCGAGCTCGATTACCTCCCGCAAGTATCGCCGCGGATTTCGGCACGCTTTCGCAGCGCCAATCTGATCGCGCAGCTCAACTCCACGCTCGCGGGCTTCGGCATCGCCGTGCTGCCGCATTTCATGGCGAGTGATTATCCGCAGCTGGTGGCGGTGCTGCCGGAGGAGATATCGATCACGCGGACGTTCTGGATGCTGATGCACGCGGATAGCAAGGATCTCGCGCGGATCCGCGCGGTGGCCGATTACATCGGCGAGATCGTGGAGCGCGAGCGGGCGTTGTTTGCGGGGCGGTAACGACGGTTTCGTAGGGTGGGCAAAGCGAAGCGTGCCCACCACGTCACCCGCGATCGTAGAGAGATGGTGGGCACGGTGCTGACGCGCCTTTGCCACCCTACGGCACCTGAGCGCTTGGCTAAGGCCTAACTCTGCTTCACCTTCTTCGCCGCCGTCACCTTCGGCTCGCGCTTCGCGCCATCGAGCGCGCTGGCCTTGCCGGCCTTCAGCACCTCGTCCGACAGTTCGCTGGAGCCGGCAATGCGCGCCAGCAGCATGGTGCCGGCCATCGTGGCCAGCGTGGCGATCGCCTGCTTGCGCGCGGCCTTGCGCGGCAAATTGGGGATGAAATCGGTCATCATCTCGACCATCTCGTCGAGCTTTCCGGCAAAGGCCTTGCGCGTCTTCGGGCTCTCGCGGGCGATCTCCGCGCCGAGCGCGGGAATCGAGCAGCCGTGGCCGGGATTGTCCCGATGCAACGCCGAGAGATAGGTCTCGACGATCTGCGTCAGTTGCTTTTCGGGCGCGACCTGATCGGACTGCTTGCGCCAGTGCTCCATAGAGCGGTCCATGGCGTAGGCAAAGGCCTCGATCACCAGCGCCTCGCGCGAGTCGAAATGCGCGTAGAAGCCGCCATGGGTCAGGCCCGCCTCCTTCATGAGGTCGGCGACGCCGATGCCGTGCGCGCCTTTTTCCCGCAGCCGCACGGAGGCTTTCTTCACGATGCGGTCGTGGGTTTCCTGCTTGTGTTCCCGGGAATAGCGCATGCGAGTCTCATTGAATGTCGGAGATCATCCCATAACACAGAAATGGACCGCGCGATGCATTAATTCACGTTAAGTTGTCGCGCCGATCATGAAGTTGTCGCGCCGATCATGGAAAAGGTTGCAGTTGCATGGACTGCGAGCGCACCCTTGCCGTCGCGCACGAAACCTTCCGTGTAACTGGTCTGACGCCCCAGCTTGATGATCTTGCCTTCGGCCGAGATCAGCCCGGAACGGACCGACAGCGGGCGCAGGAACGTCATTTTCAGGTCGAGCGTCACTGACGATTGCCCCGCCTCCAGCCGCGTCGAGATGGCGCAGCCCATGGCGGTATCGATCAGCGCCGCGGCGGTCGCGCCGTGCAGGAGCCCGATGGTATTTTCGAGATCCTCGCGCGGCTCCAGTTCCATCAGGATCCGGCCCGGCTCGACCACGGCCATGATGAAACCGATCAATTTTGCGAAGGGCGGCGGCGGCAACCGCCCGTCGCGGATTCCCAGCATCGCGTCCATGCCTGAAAGCCCCATCGCTGCTTTTGCAACCGGCGCAGGCACCTGCCAGTCCACCACGCGCTCACGCCGCTGCGCGGGCGAAAACAGGTCGAGTTGATCGTTGTCAGTCATGATCGCCTCTTTATATGATATTTGTCATACTATGCGACGGACTTCGCGATGGCAACTGCCCCTCTCCTGCCTGCTTGACAAGCAGGGCGTTTCGGCACCGAAGTGATCCCGACGCGCGCGCCCCGCGCATGTCCACGAAAGCTCCGAGATGCACTGATGGAAATGCTCAACAATCACTGCGGCGTGACGCGCGATACGCGCGGCGTCGTTCATGTCGCGATCTGCAACGCCGGCCCGCTCAACATCCTCGGATCGCCCGTGACCGATGCGGTCCGCGAAGGCCTGCAGCAGCTCGCTTCCGACCGGAGCATCCGTGTTGTGGTGCTGCGCGGCCAGAGCGAGAAGAGCATGATCGGCGGCGCCGACATCAAGGAGATGGCAAAGCTCGACCAGAAGTCAGCCGAAGCCTTCATCAGCCGCCTGCGCGATCTCTGCGAGGCCGTGCGCCAATTCCCGGCGCCGGTGATCGCACGCATGCCAGGCTGGTGCCTCGGCGGCGGCCTCGAAGTCGCCGCCGCCTGCGACTTCCGGGTCGCCGCGCATGATGCGCATTTCGGCATGCCGGAGGTTCGCGTCGGCATCCCCTCGGTGATCCATGCAGCCCTGCTGCCGCGCCTGATCGGCTGGGCCCATGCCCGCTGGCTGGTGATGACCGCGGAGAACATCGACGCACCGACGGCGCTGGCCTGGGGACTGATCGACAAGGTCGCGCCGGAGGGCGGATTGGATGCCGAGGTCGAACACGTTGTGAAGGCGTTGCTCGAATGCGGCCCCGAGGCGCTGCGCTCGCAAAAGGCGCTGCTGCGGCAATGGGAGGAATTGCCGCTGACGGAGTCGGTGAATCTCAGCGTCAAGGTGTTCGGCGAATCGTTCCTGACGGACGAGCCGACACGGCTGATGGGCGCGTTTGTGAACAGGAAGCGGTAGGCGCTGGACGGGGTGCCGTGATCGTTCCGCATGAAGCTGTCATCGCCCGCGAAAGCGGGCGATCCAGTATTCCAGAGGCCGTGCGTGGATACGGAGAGGCCGCGGCGTACTGGATGCCCCGCCTGCCGCCTACGCTAAAGCTTCGGCGCCCCTAGACTTCAGCCCCGGCGAAGCCTTGGCGTAGCCGGGTCGCGAGGCATGACACCGTCATTGGGGAAGCGCCTTCGTTTCCATAATCACAGCCCCTCCTCCGATCGAACGACCAAATCTCATCCGAGCCACGACAATTTCTCATGCCGGCCGCGGTTGCATTTTTTGCGCCGCATCATATGATGATCATAATCTTTCTCGTCATCGCTGGGAGTTTCATCATGGCCGAAGCCGCCGATCCCGTCGTCATCGTCTCCGCCGCCCGCACCCCGCTCGGCCGCTTCATGGGCGAGCTGTCGCCGCTGGCGGCACACAAGCTCGGATCCCACGTCATCGGTGCGGCACTTGAGCGCGCCAGGCTCGCGCCCGAGAAGGTCGACGAGGTCTTCATGGGCTGCGTGCTGCCGGCCGGACAAGGCCAGGCGCCGGCGCGCCAGGCGGCACGTAGCGCCGGCCTGCCCGACGCCACGGGCGCGACCACGGTCAACAAGGTCTGCGGCTCCGGCATGAAGGCGACCATGCTGGCGCACGACATCATCCGCGCCGGCTCGGCCGAGATCGTCGTCTCCGGCGGCATGGAGAGCATGAGCAACGCGCCCTATCTCCTCGCCAAGGCACGCGGTGGTTACCGCGCCGGGCACGACCGCATCATCGACCACATGATGATGGACGGGCTGGAGGATGCCTACGAGACCGGCCGCTCCATGGGCGATTTCGGCGAGGCCACCGCGGAGGCCTATCAGTTCACCCGCAAGGACCAGGATGCCTATGCGATGGAGACGCTGAGCCGCGCGCGCAAGGCGGTCGAGGGCGGCGCGTTCAAGGCCGAGATCGCGCCGATCACGCTCACCGAGAAAGCAGGCCCGCGCATCATCGCCAATGACGAACATCCGTTGAAGGTCGATCCTGCAAAAATCCCCGGATTGAAGCCGGCGTTCCGCGCCAACGGCACCATCACGCCGGCGGCCTCCTCCGCAAATGCCGACGGCGCCGCCGCGCTGGTGCTGACGAAGCGCTCACTCGCGGATCGCAACGGCCTGCCGGCAATTGCCGAGATCAAGGGCCACGCCACCCACAGCCAGGAACCGCAATGGTTCACGACGGCGCCGATCCCGGCGATCCGCAAGCTGCTCGACAAGGTCGGCTGGAGCGCCGGCGACGTCGATCTGTTCGAGATCAACGAGGCCTTCGCCGTGGTAGCGATGGCGGCGCAGCGCGATCTCGGCATTCCCCGCGACAAGCTGAACATCAACGGCGGCGCCTGCGCGCTCGGCCATCCCATCGGTGCCACCGGCGCGCGGCTGATCGTGACGCTGCTGCACGCGCTCGAGGCGCACAACCTCAAGCGCGGCGTCGCGGCACTCTGCATTGGCGGCGGTGAAGCCACGGCCATCGCCGTGGAGCGTCTGACGCACTGACCAAGATACGTCCGAAAATGAGGGAACTCTGTCATTTTCGACAGACACGTCCCGTGCCATTCTGCAAGCTCGTGCAGGTGTCTCAAAGCCTGCCCATCAAACATTGAGGCCCAATGATCTCGAACTGGCTCGCGGCGACACTCAGCCGCCGCAATATCCACTACGGCTGGGTGATGGTCGGCGTGACCTTCCTCACCGCGCTGATCAGCGCCGGCACGGTCGGTGCGCCCGGCGTGTTCATCGTCCCGCTTCAGCACGAGTTCGGCTGGAGCACGGCGCAGATTTCCTCCGCGCTGTCGATCCGCTTCATCCTGTTCGGGCTGATGGCGCCGTTCGCGGCCGCCCTGCTCAACCGTTACGGCCTGCGCAACGTCACGTTGACTGCACAGCTCATCGTGGTCTCGGCGCTGGTCCTTTCGCTGGGCATGACCGAAGTCTGGCAGCTCGTGTTGCTGTGGGGCGTCGTGATCGGCATCGGCACCGGCATGACCGCGCTGGTGCTGGGCGCCACTATCGCGACGCGCTGGTTCGCCGCGCGGCGCGGCCTCGTCGTCGGCATCATGACCGCGAGCGTCGCTACCGGCCAGCTCGTCTTCCTGCCGCTGCTCGCAAGCCTGACCGAGCGTTACGGCTGGCGGCTCGCGCTCGGCTTCGTCTGCATCGCGCTATGCGTTTCGGCCGTTGCGGTTCTCCTCGCGATGCGCGACCGGCCGAGCGATCTGGGCCTGCGCCCGTTCGGCGACGAAGGCACCGAGCCCCTGCCGGCTCCGCCGGTCAGCCATGGCTCGATCACGGGCGTGGCGCTCGGCACGCTGCGCGACGCCTCGAAGTCGCGCGCGTTCTGGATCCTGTTTGCGACCTTCTTCGTCTGCGGCGCCTCGACCAACGGCCTCGTCCAGGTGCATTTGATTCCGATGTGCCTCGATTTCGGCATCCCGCAGGTGCAGGCCGCAAGCCTGCTCGCCGCGATGGGCATCTTCGACTTCTTCGGCACCATCATGTCGGGCTGGCTGTCGGACCGCTACGATAATCGCTACCTCCTGTTCTGGTACTACGGCCTGCGCGGCCTCTCGCTGATCTTCCTGCCCTTCAGCGATTTCTCGTTCTACGGGCTGTCGATCTTCGCGATGTTCTACGGGCTCGACTGGATCGCCACGGTGCCGCCGACGGTGCGGCTCACCGCGCAGAAGTTCGGACCCGAGCGCGCCAATCTGGTGTTCGGCTGGATCTTTGCCGGCCATCAGCTCGGCGCAGGCACCGCGGCGTTCGGCGCCGGTTTCTCGCGGACTGTCTATGAGAGCTACCTGCCCGCGTTCTTCATCGCCGGCGCGCTCTGCGTGTTTGCCTCGCTGATCGTGCTGGCGCTGTCGCGGCAACCGAAGGTCGAGCCGAAGCCGGCGATGGCCTAGTACCTGATCGTGGTGGTGACGCCGAAGACGGCGGCGTCACCGATCCGCGACACGCCGGTCGGATCGTTCGGATTGGGGACGCCACCGGAGGGGCGGAACACGTATTGGAAGTATGGTGCGATCAGCCAGCCCGGCTTGATATGCGCCTCGTAGATCATCTCGATCAGCGTCTCGTTGCTGCGCACCGGGCTCTGGATGCCGGTGAAGGCCTGCGTATCGAGATCAAGATTGCGCGCGGTGTTCGAAATCCGCATATAGGCCATCGCCACGCCGAAGCGATCGAGCGGACGGCCTGGCGTGAAGCCGACGAAGCCGATGCCGCCGTCCACGTAAAGGTCGATCAGATTGCGGTCCGGCGGGCTGTAGGCGATGCGGCCGAACGCGGTGACGCCCGGGATCGAGGCTGACGTGGTGTTGTCCTTCACCTCCGGCGGGCGATAGAGCACTTGCTCGACGACGGCGAAGATACCGTAATTGCCGCGAAGTCTTGCAGGCACACCGCTCCCGCCGGGATCGGCGATCGACAGCCCCTCCGCCGTAAAGCGCTGGCTGTCGAACGAGCCGTAATGCTTCCAGGCGCCCGGCGTGAAATTGCCGGCGAGCGGCCGGCCTCCGAGATCGATGTCGTAGTTGAAGCGGACCTGCCCGATCACCCACGGCGGATCGTTGACGCGGAACGCCAGACCATGATGGTCGCGCAGCTGCGGATCCGCCTCGCCCGGGCCTGACGGATCGCCGTTGAACACCGCACCGAACGCGGTGATGTTTTCGGTCAGCGCCGCCTTGATGCGGATGCCGGGCACAGCGATCGGCGGTGCCGGGCCGCCGGCGGGAAGATTGCTCGCCTTGATCGCGGGCCAGCCGAAGGTGCCGTTGATGAAGAGGTCGTCGGTCTGGCTGTCGAAGAACTCGACGTCGGCGGCCTGCTGGCCGGCCCTGATGTTCAGGCGGTCGCCGAAGAAGCTCTGCTCGAAATAGGCGTTGTAGAGCCGCCGGTCTGGCAGTGCCTCGATCTCGCTGATGGTGGCGAGGTTCATCACGTAATTGCGGCTCAGCCCCTGGCCGTAGATCACGAACGCATTGGCGTAGAAGCGGCCGCCGGTCCAGCCCACCAGCTTGTCGAGATCGGCATCGACCGAGAGATCGAGGCGGCCGAAATGGATGGCGCCGCGCTTCACCCCGCCGGAGACGTTGGCGATGTTGTCGGCGATATAGGTGGCGCCGAAATTCAGGCCCTTGTTGGCGAGCCCGTCATGCCATTCGTTGAACCATTTTGGCGCCAGCCATTCGGCCGCGCTTTCGTCCTTGGCGCCGGCGAGCGCGCTCGTGCTCGCGACCGTTGAGGCCAGCACAATGGCGGCCGCGCGTCGCAACGGAGATTGATGGGCACGCCAACTCACGGTCAATACGCTATTTTTTGAAGATGCCCGTGCGCCGCATGAAGAGATAGGCCGCGCCGACCGAAGAGGCCATCAGCAGCGCCGCCACGAGAAATCCGCTCTCGACGTCGGTCAGCGGCAGGCCCTTGGTGTTCATGCCGAAGATGCCGGTGATCAGGGTCGGCGGCAGCAACAGCGAGGTCACGATGGAGAGCGTGTGGAGGTGGCGGTTGCTCTCCTCCTCGTTCTTGAAACGCAGCTCCTCCTCGAGCAGGCGGCTGCGTTCGCGGAGCTCGACGATGTCGTGATCGAGCCCGTCCAGCCGCTGCGCCAGCTTGCCGGCGTGAATGCGTAAGGCCGGCGAGAGATGATCGGTATTCTTCTGATCGAGGCGGTGGAACAGCACGCGCAGGCCGGTGAGCTGGCGATGCAGTCTGACGCAGGTCCGGCGCAGCCGGCCGAGATTGCGGCGCATCTCCGGCTTGGCGTCGTCGGCCAAAATCCGTTCCTCGATGTCGTCGATCTCCTGGCCGAGCTTGTCCGCCATCCGGTCCAGCGTGTCGGCGACCTCGTCGACGATCTTTTCCAGGAGATGGGCGACGTTGTCGACGCGGTAGCCGCCTTCGAGCACGCGGCGCGTCGCATCAGCCGAGCACAGCGCCTGATGCCGGCCGCTGACGAGAAGATGCTCGGTCATGGCGAAACGCAGGAACGCGGTCTCTTCCGTCGCGCTGTCGATGTCGCGCACGAGATCGGAGAAGACCCCGTAGACGCAGTGGTCGATGACGTGAAGCTGCTGGAAGGTGTCGTTGGACAGCAGGAGGTCACGCGCAAGCGGCGGCAGCTGTGACGCTGCGATCCAGGGCCGCGCGCGCGCATCGGTCAGGTTGAAATGCAGCCAGAGCCGGCCGTCATGGCTGAACTCGATCGGCTGGTCGATCGGCAGCGCCTCGGCACTGCCGTCGCCGTGCAGCCGGAACGCCCAGACCAAGCCGGGAATGGCGGGCACGGAATCCGATATCGCGCTGACAAGCTTCGCCGGCTCAGCCATGGCCAACCCCAATTGTCAATAAATGCCCCGCTTCCGGAAGATGGCTGACGGCATCTTCCGAACCTCTCGCGGGTACTCAATTACGGCTTTGTTACAGTTTGATGATGGTGCCGCCCTACTCCGCGGCCAGCCCCGTCGCGGCCACCGCCTCGGCCTCCTTGACGTAGTCGTGCACGACGCGGCCGAACGGCAGCGTGAGATCGGCGATGTAGTGGTGCGCGCCGAGGCAGCGGCGAACCGGGAAATCCGCGACCGGCGCGTTGACGTGGGGCACCAGATGCAGCCGGCCGGGCCCCATCCAGGAGCCTTTCGGCACGATGTCGATGAGGTTGATCGCGACGAGCTGACAGACTTCGAGACGGCCGTCGACGCCCGGGATCATCTTCAGATTGATCTGCGTCTTCGACAGCGTCGCACGGGTGCGATCGCCGTTGCCGGCCATGCTCTCGTGCTTGTAGCCCATCGTGCCCATGGCGACGAGCTGGCCGGCATATTCCAGCGTGCCCGTCAGCGTGTCCTTGACGATCTCGAGCTTGGGATGGGCGTATTTCTTGGGAAAGCCCCAGATCTCGCGGCCCGCCGCGATCGGCGGATCGTCGTCCAGATACATCTGCGAGACGAAATTGACCTCCTCGCCGTTGAGACGCGCGGGGATGACGAGGCCGGATTCGGTGTAGCTGCCGAAGCCGGAGGAGTCCGGCATCTTGATCCATTCGTAATGCACGATCGGCTGGTCGATCGGCTCCAGCGGCTCAGGCAGGCCGGCGCGGATCAGCTCCGGATCGGTCTCGTAGGTGATGACGAGGAATTCGCGGTTGACGAAGCGATAGGGCCCGGCCGGATAGCTCGGTCCCGCCGCCGGCATGGACGGAAGTCTCAGCACGTCTTCCCTGCGCATCCTGATCTCCTGTGTGTGATGCCCGCCCGGCGGCGTCAGGCCTGGACCGCAAATTGCTAGCCGCCGTCATTGACTGCGATGTGAAGGATTTCCGTCAGGCGCACGACCTCCCGCCATTCCCGTTGCGGTCGACCTGCATGCGGACAATGCATCGGCGCTGAAATTGTCATCACGCCGTCACTGCCGGACGCAATCGTTTGGTCCACGCTAGGAGGCACCCATGGACGCCCGCACGTCGCAACCGGCTCATCAGACGCATCAGCCTCCCGCGCGGGGCTGGCGCCCCGAACGCTGCGACCGCGTCGCGCTGGTTCTGCAAGGTGGCGGCGCGCTCGGCGCCTACCAGGCCGGCGTCTATCAGGCGCTGCACGAGGCCGGCATCGAGCCCGACTGGGTCTGCGGCGTCTCAATCGGTGCAATCAATTCTGCCATCATCGCCGGCAACAAGCCGGAGAAGCGGCTGGAGGCCCTGCGCATCTTCTGGGAGCGCATCACCAATCGCAAGATCTGGCATTACACGCCCGACGGCGACATCTTCCGCCAGTGGCGCAATCTCACCAGTGCGTGGATGACGTCGGCGATGGGCCAGCCCGGCTTCTTCACCCCGCACCAGGTCAATCCCTGGTTCAGCCCGGTCGGCGCGCGCACCGCCACCAGCTATTACGACACGATGCCGCTGAAGGAGAGCCTGCTGGAGCTCGTCGACTTCGACCTCATCAACGAGAAGAAGGTCCGCTTCGCGGTCGGCGCGGTCAACGTGCTCTCGGGCAACTTCATCTATTTCGACAATTCCCATGACGAGATCGAGCCGGAGCACATCATGGCCTCCGGCGCCCTGCCGCCGGCACTGCCGATGGTGCGGATCGGCACCGATCATTTCTGGGACGGCGGCATCGTCTCCAACACGCCGCTCCAGCACCTGCTCGACCAGGAGGATGCGCTCAACTCGCTGGTGTTCCAGGTCGACCTGTTCAGCGCGCGGGGCGTGCTGCCGCGCTCGATCCAGGACGTGATGGCCCGCCACAAGGACATCATGTATTCCTCGCGCACGCGCCACAACACCGACGTCTATCGCCGCACCCACAATCTCAAGGTTCTGCTCTACAAGGCGCTGGCGAAGATTCCGGACGAGCAATTGTCCGAGGAGGATCGTAGCCTCAAGGTAAGCCTGCGCAACATGCCGGAGATCGCGATCCTGCATCTGATCTACCAGCAGAAGGCCTATGAGGGCGACGCCAAGGACCACGAATTCTCGGGCACCTCGATGCGCGAGCACTGGACAAGCGGCTACGAGGACACCAAGCGCACGCTGAAGCGCCGCGACTGGATCAAGATGCCCGAGGAAGGCATGGGCCTCGTGGTGCACGACGTGCACCGGGAGACGGAGAGCGCGTAACGGGCGCTCTTCAGACGGACCGCTCCAAACAAAAACTGCGAAAACAACCCCATGCACAGTAGCCGGGCGTGGCGGATCAATGACTTACGCTTTCCCGAAGCAATTTGACTCGTCGGGCAAAACAGGGGCATGATACTATCGTCGCCTTCCATCCATTTTGACCTTCGATGACGTGACGCAAAGCATCAGCCCCGCGGTCTCGATGTCGCGCGTACGCTGGGGCATCACACCTGCCTGCGGTAACTCATTGGCCGTGCGCTCGTGACTTGACCGCTCATTTCGTCACCATTGATGACGCCGTCGAACCGAATCTGCATTCCGTTGAGGTTGACCTGCATGACCACCTTGTTGCCGGACATGGAGAAGTTTGCAGGGACGGTCCGGCCATTTGCCAAATCGCACGACGGATCCGCTCAGCGCCAATCCGCGACATTGGCCACACCGCGCCCCATGCCATAGTGGACGCCAGGCGAAGAGCACAACACGGCGTGGAGAAAATGATGATCAAGATTGTACAGGCCTTCGACCGAAAAGAGATCACCGAGCTCGGCAGTGACGACGCCGCCGCGCTGGAGGCAAAGTTCGAGACCGCGCGAAAGCTGTTCGCGGACCGAAAGGCCTGGCTGAAGCCGCATCAGCGGATCGCCATTCTCAATAGGCTCGCCGATCTGGTCTCGGCGAAGCGGCAGGATTTTGGTCTCCTGATCGCGCGCGAAGGCGGCAAGCCGCTCACGGATGCGTTGATCGAGACGGATCGGGCGATCGACGGCATCCGCTCGGCAGCGGATTTTTTGCGGACCCGCGGCGGGGTCGAGGTCCCGATGGGCCTGACGCCCGCAAGCGATGGCCGGCGGGCATGGACCATCAAGGAACCCATCGGCATTGTCGCAGCGATCTCGGCCTTCAATCATCCCCTCAACCTGATCGTTCACCAGATCGCACCGGCGATCGCGACGGGTTGCCCTGTCATCGTCAAACCGGCTGGCACAACGCCCCTGTGCTGCGTCGAGCTCGTGAAGCTCGTCCACGAAGCCGGCATGCCCGAAGGCTGGGTGCAGACGTTCCTCCCGGAGGATCATAGCCTGCCTGAAAAATTCGCGACCGACCCACGCGTCGCCTTCCTGAGCTTCATCGGCTCGGCGCGCGTCGGCTGGCATCTGCGATCGGTCATCACCCCCGGTGCACGCTGCGCCCTCGAGCACGGCGGTGTCGCGCCCCTCATCGTCGACCGCAGCGCCGACCTCGAAAAGATCATCGAGCCGATCGCCAAGGGCGGCTATTACCACGCGGGGCAAGTCTGCGTGTCGGTCCAGCGCATCTATGTGCATTCCGCGCTTCAGAAGGAGTTCGTCGACCGCTTCGCGGCCAGGGTCGAGGCCCTGAAGGTGGGAGACCCGACGCTCCCCGAGACAGAGGTGGGACCGCTGATTACGCCGCAGGAGGTTGCGCGTGTCGAAGGCTGGATCAATGAGGCGGTTTCGGCCGGGACACGACAGATCGGGGGCGGCCGGTTGAGCGAGACCACGCTCAAGCCATCGATCCTGATCTCGCCGCCGCGCGATGCCAAAATTTCCACGCTGGAGGTGTTCGGGCCGGTGACCTGCGTCTATCCGTTCGATCGCATCGACGACGCGATCGCGGAAGCCAACTCGCTTCCGGTCTCATTCCAGTCCGCCATCTTTACGCGCGATCTCGCGGTCGCGCTCGATGCGGCGGAGCGCCTCGACGCGGCGGCGGTGATGATCAACGACCACACCGCCTTCCGCACCGACTGGATGCCGTTCGCGGGCCGCCGCGTGTCCGGCCATGGCGTGGGCGGCATTCCCTACACGATGCACGAGATGACGGCGGAGAAGATGATCGTGTTCAGGTAGTCGCCGCACAAGCGCAGGCTCGGTGGAGCAGGACGAAGAAGTGGCCCGGACAGCCCTTGCCGCGATCGAGGGTGCCGCTGGCAATTGATGAATCCAACAGTCAGGAGACACCATGTCCAAAGGAAAAGTGCTCGTTGTCGGCTCCAATGCAACCCGTATCGAGATCCAGGGCGGCGGCACCGGGCCGACCGGCCAATATCTCAACGAGACCGTCGTGCCCGCGATGGCCTTGGTCGATGCCGGTTACGAGGTGGTGCTGGCCACGCCGAACGGCAAGCAACCATACATCGATCCGGCCTCCGATCATGCGGCCCATTTCGGCGGCGACGAGAAAGCCTACCGGCGGGGACGCGATTTCTTCGACAAGGACCCGTCGATGACCAACGTGCGCACGTTGCGCGCGATCGTGGACGGCGGACTGGATCAATATGCCGCCGTTTTCGTCCCCGGCGGCCAGGGTCCGGTCGTCGACCTCATGCAGGATGCCGAGCTCGGCAAGATCCTGCGATATTTTCATGAACGGAAGAAGATCACCGCGCTGCTCTGCCACGGACCGATCGCGACGCTGGCCGCCCTGCCCGACGCCAAGGCCTATCGTGCCGCCCTGATCGCCGGCGACAAGGCCAAGATCGCGGAGCTGGGCAAGGGCTGGCAATATGCGGGATACAAGATGACGGTGTTCACCGCCTCGGAAGAGATACCGATCGAGGAGCAGTTCCTGCACGGCAAGATCTACTTCACCATGCCGGACGCGCTGGGAGCCGCAGGTGCCGAGGTCAGCCGAAGCGCCGTCGATTTCGAGCCCTACGTCGTCGAGGACCGCGAGCTGATCACCGGCCAGAATCCGCGGTCAGACCATCCCATCGCGGCAAAGCTGATCGCAGCGCTCGACCGCGTCACTGTGGCGGCGTAGGCGTTCACCCCAATGTATCCCGGCCTGGTGCGCAATTGCGCACAGGGGCCGGGAGGAAATCGGGACAGAAGCTTGCCTCAGCGGCATCCGGCTTCTTTCGACCGCGTTCCGTGAAACTAACAGGTCTTCTGCTGCAAGTGCTGCACGCAGGTGCAGGTCTTCGCCGCCGGATATTTTATGTCGTAATAGGGAAAACTCGACGTGGCGGGGGTATTCGTCGAGCAGCGGGGGAACAGGTAATAGCTGTCGGACAGCTTCACCGTACCGGCGATCGTGAAGCCGAGGTTGGGCGCGTAGTCGTAGGACACCTCGCTCAGGATGAGCGAGATGTTGGCATTGCTGGTACCGCCCGGCGCGGTAAAGGACGACAAGGTCATCTGCTGACCGGCGGCCCTCGCCCCCGACGTACTGGTCGACTTGCTCCATTGCACCGTCGCGTTGCCATTGCTGTCGGTCGAGACCTCGGAGACCGTGATCGTCATCAGCGAGGTGCTGCCGTTCTTGATGGGATAGGGAGCCATGATGGAGCTCGCCGCAGCGAGAATGCCGTCCATCTGGGTCGACGTGACGGCCGTGTTCTGCGAGATCATGTCGGCAACGCTGTGCGCGGTCGCGCTGACCTTGACGTTCATGGCGAGCCCGTTCCCGAGCTCGACACCGCCGACATAGAGCACCAGCATGAACGGCGTCACGATGGCGAACTCCGTCGCTGCAACGGCGCGTACATCGGTCAACATCTGCCGAGCGCGGGACGACAGGGCGGAGATCATCAGGTGGCTCCTGGCTCGTTCTGGAACGCGGCGGACGACATGAGCAGCCGGTTGCCATTGGTAAGGTTCGAGAGATTGAAGCCGAGCGGACCGAGCACGACCGGCCAGACATACATGACGCGGAGAACGACGATATCGCCGGAATCGCCCGGATCGTATTGCCAGCTATTGGTCACATTGCCCGAGCCGTCGAACGTCAGCGAGGGCGTCGCCGTGTTCGCGGAAGACCAGGACGTCGCGACCTGCATGTCGACCATCAGACCGCTGCAATTGAACAGGATCACGATCTGATCGCAGACCTTCTGCTTGAAAACCGCCTGGTTCATCTGCGCCGACTGAACCTGCCCCGTCATGACGAGACGCGCCGACTGGCGCACCACGGTTTCAAGCATCTGCTGGGCAAAGAAAACCAGAAACGTCTGGATGAGCGCGATGATGAGGGCGAGAAACGGCGCGGCAACCAGCGCGAATTCGACGGCCGTGGCTCCGCGGCTATCGCCGGCGAAGGCGGCGCAGCGGTTGCGGCGTCTTTTCGTAGTCGTGACCTGTCGGGTCATGGCCCCTTCCCTACTGCACGAGGCTGGCCGTGCTGGACGCAACCTTGATGAAGAGGTTGGTCAGCGCCGCGGAAATGTCGCCACCTGTCTGCACACTCGCATACAGGCCGGGCGACGCGCACGATTGCAGCCGTGTCGCGATCGTACCGGTCGACGAGGTCGGATTGTTGAACTGCGAGATGCGGCTCGTGTACCAGCTGTCGCTCAGCTGCAGATACTCGGTGTAGAGGACCGCGATGCGAATGCCGCGGTTCTTGATCGTCGTGCAGACCGTCGTGTCGAGCGGTTGCTGGCATCGCAAGGTCGTCGAGTTGGCTGTCGGAAGCGCATAGGTGGCATTGGGGTCGCAGGAGCCCCCCGTCTTCGGGATCAGCTTGTCCTCGACGCCGTCGGTGACGAGGAAGACCACTTCCTGCGGCGTATCGCCCGCCTGATTGGTGCCGGTGCCCGGCGCAGGCATCACGGTGTTGACGCCCGTGAGCCCGCCCGAGATGTCCGTGCCGTAGTCGGTGGTGTAGGTGCAGTTGCCCTTGCTGTCGACAATGGGGCAGTTCTGGTGGTCGACCGTCAGGAGCTGAATGTTGTTGATCTTCGTGGCAGCGGTGTCCGGGGTGGTCAGCATCTGAACCGTGTTGAGGGCGTAGTCGAAGGTGTAGATGGCGGCCTTGTAGGTCGTGTTGTTGAGCGCCGACATGCACTGCATGACGCCGCCCGTCACACCCGCCTGCGGGCACGTCCAGGGTCCCTTCAGCAATTGCGTAACGGCGTTGGTCACGAGATCGATGCGCAGCGTGATGTTGTTTGCGCGTGCGACGGTGAGATTGTCCTTGTTCGTCGAGCTGGCCGTTGCATTGTTGGGACGCGCCTCATGGCAGGCGAACGAGCAATTCTTCGCGTAGCTGGGCTGGTTCTTCGTGGCCGCGATCATGTTGGTGATGTCGGCCTGCGTCGCAGCAAGTGCCATCGAAGGCGAGTCGTCCAGCAGCAGGTAGAAGTTCATGTTGGGCGCGCTCGACGCCTTTGCCGTTGCGGAGCCGGAGACGTCCCAGGTCTGCTTTCCGAGAACGCTGGGGAAATTATTGACGGAATGCGCGATGTAGGAAACCGTGATGCTCCGCGCGAGGCCGGAATCCGTGACGGTGATGGTCGGCGTCGGCGTCGCCGTCAGACCGGGAAGATTCGCCTTCGCTGCAAAGACGGCTGCGGCGGTCGCCTGGACGACCGTCTTGTCGGTCTGGGTCAGCATCGCCGGCCGCACGGCTGCGATCGCGGCCGCGTCGGCGGCTGCGTTCAGTTGCTCGCGCTTGCGGACGGCCTGCGTATAGTCGAGCGTCATGCCCAGGAGAAAGACGATCGGGACCATCGTGAGGGCGAAGATAACGGCGATGTTGGCCTTCCGGTCTCTTGCGAAACGGAGCACTACCCGGCGGAGCATGACCTTCATCCTGATTGCCGTCGTGGCGGCAGAGAGCAAATTCCTAAAGTCTTTTGATCGGGGCAACCGGTGGGATGACCGCTGCCGGTCAGCCCGCCAATCGCAGGCTGGAATATGGATATGGCCTTCTTAATCAACACTTACGGGCAATCCACAAACAGGGAGTGCAACCGAGTGGGATGTTCCATATCGAGAGGACATCATTAACGTCGCTTAAACGCGATCGCAGAGATTGAGGGGTAAGCGGCCTCCGGTGAGGTCGAGACGGCCTAACGCCGGCGCTAGCGGGTGCCGCCTCCGTAAGCGGCCGCAGGCGGCGTCGATGTCGGCGCGGCACGCCGGCTGCGATACCGCTTTCGAGGCTAGGCCCAACGCATACGAGGAAAGACGTGGCGGCAGCTCGCCTGCGGCCCATCCTTCGGGACGCCCGCCTCCGGCGGGCCCTCAGGATGAGGTCGCGCCTTGCGGCGAGATATCCAGCCCTCTTGGTGAGGGGCCCGCAAAGGCAGGTACGCGCCACATTGCCATTAGACTCCCCGCCGCAAACGTGGAGAATGCCCCCGCACGTCACGTGCGCAGTGCACACCAAGATGCGCCAGGGGAAACAAAATGCCGGCTGCCTTCCCGTCGTCCCTACCCACCATCCCGACCGCTCCTTTGACTGTCCGCATGCGCGATGCGTTGCGCGCGATCGTCGGCGAGAAGGGCCTCATCGAGGACGAGCACGGCAAGCAGCCGTTCGTGACGGACTGGCGTGGATCGCTGGTTGGCGGCGCGGGCGCCGTCGTTCGTCCTGGCAGCACCGAGGAAGTCTCGAGAGTGGTCCGGCTTTGCCATGAGCACGGCGTCGCGATCGTGCCGCAGGGTGGCAACACCGGCCTGATGGGCGGGGCCACGCCCTGGCCGGCGCACACCGGTATCGTGCTGTCGCTCGGCCGCATGAACCGCGTGCTGGACGTCGATGCCGTCGGCTACGCGATGACGGTCGAGGCCGGTTGCGTTCTCCAGACGCTTCAGGAGACGGCAAGCCGTCACGACAGGTTCCTGCCGCTCAGCCTTGGCGCCCAGGGCTCGTGCATGATCGGCGGCAATCTGTCGACGAACGCCGGCGGCGTGCAGGTGCTCCGCTATGGCAATGCCCGCAATCTCGTCTTGGGGCTCGAAGTCGTGCTGGCCAACGGAGACGTCTGGGACGGACTGCGTGCGCTCAAGAAGGACAACACGGGCTACGACCTCAAGCACCTCTTCATGGGCGCCGAGGGAACGCTGGGCATCATCACCAAGGCTGTCCTCAAACTATGGCCGGCACCGAAGGACATCTGCACAGCGTGGCTGGCGATCCGCGATCCGCGCGCGGCGCTGGAGATCCTGTCCGAAGCCCATGCTGCATCAGGGGACAATGTCGGCTCCTGCGAGCTGATGAGCCGCAGCGCCATCGACATGGTGCTGCGCCATATCCCCGGCACCCAGGATCCTCTCAAGGCGGACACGCCATGGTACCTCCTGCTCGAATGGTCGTCCTCGCGGGCCCGACAGGACGGGACCGAGGGCATGACCGAGAAGCTGGAGCAGTTTCTCGCCGATCAGCTCGAGGCCGGCCGCGTGCTCGACGCGGTGATCGCGCACACCGGAAATCAATCGCGCAACATGTGGCGCATCCGGGAAAGCGTCGCCGAGGCCTCCCGTGCCGAGGGGCCGGGACTGAGCTACGACGTGTCGGTGGCCATCTCCAGGATTCCCGGGTTCATCGACCAGGGGCTCAAGGCCGTGCTCGACATTCTTCCGACCATCCGCCCCTATCCTTTGGGGCACATCGGCGACGGCAATCTGCATTTCTCGTTCATGGGCCCCAAAGGCATGGATCAGCAGACGCTGACCCAATATTCGTCCGCCATCACGCGGGCCGTGAACGATCTCATCACGTCCATGGGCGGCTCGATCTCGGCGGAGCACGGCATCGGCATCGACAAGCTCGACGAGCTCAGTCACTACCGCTCGAAGACCGAGCTCGACATCATGCGCACCATCAAGCGCGCGCTCGATCCGCAAAACATCATGAATCCCGGCAAGGTGCTACGGCTGTGATGAGGTGACGCTTCGCCGCGTCGTCTTCGGCTGCGTCGATGTCAGAGCGGTAGCAGAACACGAACACTCGCCTTGGACACACGACCAAGTCCGTTTCGGCTTCCGCATCGCACTAACCCACGGCTTCATTCGCCGTTGTCATTCGACACGCCAGCGCTATTGTGCGCGGGCGGCGCAGCCGCGGCATTCATCCAATAATTCAGATTATGGGAGAATCGCATGAAATTCATTACAACCTGGAGTGTACCGCAAGGCACCTTCAATGCGGCCGTCAGCCGCTTTCTGGAAACCGGCGGAGCGCCACCCGAAGGCGTCAAGATGCTGGGCCGGTGGCATGGCATGAACGGACAGGGATTTGCGATCTCTGAATCGAGCGATCCAAAGGCGATGTATCGCTGGCACGCACAGTGGGCTGATCTGCTCCCATTGACCGTCACACCCTGTCTGGAGGATGGCGACGCGGGCGAAGTGATGGCCTCGCTGCCCAAGCGCTAATCGTCAAAAGCGCTAACCGTCAATCCTCATGCCATTGCCGCCGAAGACCGGCGGCAGTGGCATGCCCGGCAGGTTTAGAATGTCGATCTGTCCGGCGGAAGGCGTGGTCGCTCCCGTCTGGCGGCTTACAGCTACTGTGCTTGTGGGTATTTCGATAGGGTCGTCAGTGACGGCCGCGATTCCTTTAGCGCTCAGGTGGCGAGCGTGGAATCACCCATTGCTCGAGGCGATCGATCGATGCCTCCCGTTCATGCTGGCCCAACCAAATCGTAAAGAGAACCAGCGCGGCGGCGAGAGCCCCGATGCCGAAATACAGGTTCCTCATGCGCGTTTGAATGCGCTGAGCCGCGAATGGTTCCATCCATCACGACTTTCATCGCGTCGCTCCACGAGGAGCGAGGCGACGAAGGCAATCCAGACGGCCTCCGCGGGTAAAGTCTGGATTGCTTCGCGGAGCCTGTCATCGGGGGCCTCGCTTCGCGCGCACCCGGTTGCTGGCAGTGACCGCAGCCTACGGCCTGATCGAAAATTTCTCCGGCGGCCCGGCCTTTCGCAGCGGCTCGGCGAGCCTTGCGAACTCGCACAGCAGCGACCTTGTCTTCCTGGGATCGATGATCTCCTCGACCCAGAATTTTTCGGCGGAGCGGAACGGCGAGCGCAGCTTGTTGAGGCGATCCTCGATCTCCCTCAGCTTGCCCGCCTTGTCCTCGGCCGCATCGATGTCGGCGCGGTAGGCGGCTTCGATGCCGCCTTCGAGCGGCAGCGAGCCCCAATAGGCCGACGGCCAGGCGTAGCGGATCGAGAAGCGGTCGGCCGGCTGATGCACCACGCCGGCGACACCGAAGGCGTTGCGCAGGATCACGGTGCACCAGGGCACGGTGGTCTGGTTGACCGCGGCCATGGCACGGACGCCGTGGCGGATGGTGGCCGCCTTCTCGGCATCGAGGCCGATCATGAAGCCCGGGCAGTCCATGAGATAGACGATCGGCAGGTGGAAGGTTTCGGCGAAGTCGACCCAACGCACCACCTTCTGGCAGGCATCCGCGGTCCACGAGCCGCCATAGTGGAAACTGTCGCTGGCAAGCACCATCACCGCCCTGCCCTCGAGCCGGGCGAGACCGACAATGATCGGCTTGCCGAAATTCTTGGCGACCTCGAAGAACGAGCCCTTGTCGACGACCTGCTCGACGATCGGCCGCATCTTGTAGACCTGCTTGCGGTTGCGCGGCACCGCATTCATCAGGGCTTCTTCGGTACGCTCCGGATTGTCGGTGCACGGCAAGGTCGGCGGCAGCTCGTAGACCGATGACGGCAGATAAGAGAGGAAGCGCCGCGCGCAGGCGAACGCCTCTTCTTCCGTGTCGACGGCGTGATCGACCGCGCCGGCGCGGGTCTGGATGTCGGCGCCGCCGAGCTCCTCCTTCGAGAGGTCCTGCCCGAGCGCCTTCACCACCGGCGGCCCCGCGACGAACATCGCGGACTTCCTGGTCATGATGGAATAGTGGCTGGCGGCAAGGCGCGCCGCGCCAAGGCCAGCGACCGAGCCGAGACCGAGCGCGACGACCGGCACGCGCGACAAATTTTCCGTCGTGAAGCGATACCAGCGCGTGCCGCCGATGCCGCCCGGCAGATTGGCCGCGCCCTTGGTCTCGATGGTCTTGACCGAGCCGCCGCCGCCGGAGCCCTCGATGATTCGGACGATGGGCAGACGGAAATCATGCGCCATCTCCTCCGCCATCAACGGCTTGGCCGAGATCGACGCATCGGCCGAGCCGCCGCGGACGGTGAAGTCGTCGCCGACCACGACGACCGTGCGGCCTTCGACGCGCGCGCGGCCGAACACGCAGTTCGCCGGCGTCAATTTCTGCAACTCGCCGCGGGAATCGTACTCACCGATGCCGGAGACGGCACCGATCTCGTGAAAGCTGCCGCTGTCGATCAGTCTGTCGATACGCTCCCGAACAGTCAGTCGGCCCTGGTCATGCTGACGCTTGACCTTGTCAACGCCGCCCATCTCCCGCGCGAAGGCTTCGCGCCGGGCGAGCTCGTCGAGTTCCGGCTTCCAGTTCATTCACTCCCTCCGAATTGATCGGCTTGTTATTGTTATGTACGGCCATTGCGACCGGTTTGCGTGAGATACGGGCGTTGAAGACGTCGCCTTCCGCGCCCTCCATCAGGCTGCCGAGCGAACGGCCGAGCGCGAGCATCAGCGGCGCGACTTCGGCATGCAGACGCTGCTCGTCATACATCGACGACAGAAGGCCGATCGTGATGACGACGAAGGTCTGGTACTGCGGCGACCAGATCGGCACCGCGAGGCCGTTGATGTGCGGGCTCCACAGGCCGCAGGCCACGACGTATCCGCGCTCGAGCAACGACTGCCTGTTGGCCTCGATGCGGGGCCTCAGGATCTTTGCAGCTTCGGGCGCTTCCCGTTCCATGTCCGTGATGAAGGCATCGCCGACTTCAGGCGCCAGCGCCGCCGTGAAGGCCGCGCCCGCGGCCGTCGAGGCCATCGAGATGCGGCTGCCGGTGCCCTCGTGCAGGCCGAGCGCAGCCGCCGAGCGCGCGAACTGGAGATAGACCAGATGGAAGCGATCGGGGACAACGAAGCCGACCGTGCCCGGAAGCTGCTCGGCGACTTCCTGCAGCCGCTGCCGGATCATGCTGCGCAGCTGCGCGCCCTTCATCATCGAGGCGCTCATCGCCACCGCGCTCGGACCGATGCGATACTTCTGGTCTCGCGGCAGGTACACGAGCTGCCCCATCCGCGTCAGCGTGTGCGTGAGCCGCGACACCGTCGAGCGCGGCAGGCCGCAGCGATTTGAAATCTCGAGATTGCCGAGTCGGGCCTCGTGGCCCTCGAAGCATCGCAACACGTCGAACGCGCGCGACACCACCTGGATGACATCACCCTCGCCGGCATCGCCAGCGAGCGCACCTTGCCTGCTTAACCGCTCCGATCGTCGTCCCATGTTCCCTACCGTTCGTTCCGCTCTGCGGAATTAAATTCCACTTGCAGACGACGCTACCTCAGGCATTTTGCGACGACAACAAAAAGGCGATGGCATGCCAGAAATTAAGATCGTCACGGAGGTCGCGGGTCGCATCTGCTCAACTCCCGTGCAAGTTGGCGGAACCGTTGCGGATGGTGATGACGTTGTGATCGTCGAAGCCATGAAGATGGAGATACCTGTGCCCTCGCCTGCGAGCGGCACGATCAAATCGCTGCTCGTCAAGCTCGACGATGTCGTCGCGGAAGGACAGGCGATCGCGATCGTCGCAAACTGACTGCATTATCCGTTGCTTCCGCGACAATCTGTCTGCCTCATCGCCGCGTTCGCGGTACGGCGTTGCCATCGCCTGATCGCGATGACATGATCGTTTCAAACAAAAATCTGTTTCAAACAAAGAATGAAACTCTTCGCGGCAAACGCGGGGATCATTGGAGGGAAACATGCTTCGTGGGCTGACCATGCTCGCGCCCGCCTTGGTTGCGGGCATTTCTTTTGCGTCTACACGCTATGCAAGCGCCGAAGACAGCAAGCTGCCGGCGACATTGACGTTCACCGCCTATGACACCGGCACCGCCGGCTTCAACATCGCGGTCGGCGTCGGCAAGATGATGAAGGACAAATACGGCACCGATGTGCGCGTGCTGCCCGCAGGCAACGACGTCGCGCGGCTTGCACCATTGCGCGCCAAGCGCGCGGCGTCATCCGCGATGGGATCGGGCACCTATTTCGCGCAGGAAGGCGTGTTCGAATTCGGCTCGAAGGAGTGGGGCCCGCAGCCGCTCCAGATCATGCTGTCGAGCGTCGATTGCAATTGCGGTTCGCTTGGGGTCGCAGCCGATAGCGGCGTGAAAGATCTGAAAGACCTGAAAGGCAAGCGCGTCGGCTTCGTGGTCGGCTCGCCCGCGCTGAACCAGAACTCGCTCGCGGTGCTCGCCTTCGCGGGCCTGACGCAGAAGGACGTCAAGGTCGTCGAGTTCGCGAGCTACGGCGCGATGTGGAAAGGCCTGATCAACAACGACACCGACGCCGCCTTCGGCACCACCATCACCGGCCCCGCCAAGGAAGCCGAGACCTCGCCGCGTGGCCTGGTCTGGCCGCCACTGCCCGCCAAGGACAAGGAAGGCTGGGCGCGGATGCAGAAGGTCGGCTCGTTCTTCTTCCCGCAGACCGCAACCTGCGGCGCCGGCATCACGCCGGACAAGCCGATCGAGCTCGGCAACTACCCCTATCCGATCTTCGTCGCCTATGCCTCGCAACCGGCCGACCAGGTCTATGCGATGACCAAGGCGATGATCGCGAACTACGACGCCTACAAGGACTCTGCACCGGGCGCCGGCGGGCTCGCCTCCGACCGGCAGACCAAGAACTGGGTGGTGCCCGTGCATCCCGGCGCGGTGAAGGCCTTGAAAGAAGCCGGGCAATGGTCTGACGCGCAGGACGCCCACAACAACAAGCTGTTCAAGCGACAGGACGTGCTTGGTGCGGCGTGGGCGGATTACAGCAGGTCCAATCCGCCGTCGGACGAAAAGGCCTTCCTCGAAGGCTGGATGAAGGCGCGCGCCACGGCGCTGGCCAAGGCCGACATGCCGAACGGGTTTGACTGACCGTCAAGCTGCCTGCCGCAGAACTGTTTGAGGAGAGCGCCGATGTCAGAGACTGCGGCAGCGCCGGCGACGAAGGTTGAATTCGAGGACCCGCATCCCGGCGCCGCCGCCGACCTGCAGGAAGCCGAGGTCACGCGCGTCCGCACATTGAAGGGCGCGTGGCGCTGGGTGCTGATGGCGGCCACCGCGGCCACCATTCTGTTGTGTGTGAACCAGCAATTCTCGCTGCGGTTCTTCATCGACTACACACAGCTCAACACCGAATATTTCTACCTGCTGATCGCGCTGATGCTCCCGTTCACCTTCCTGATCTTTCCGGGATCGGAGAAGGCGCCGCTCGACCGCATCCCCTGGTATGACCTGCTGCTGTTCGCGGCGACCTTCGGCTCGGCGATCTGGCTGATGCTCAACATCCGCAAGGCCGCGCAATTCGGCTGGGAGTTCGATGGCGCGCCTGGCAGCGTCATCGCCGCCGGGCTCGTGATGTGGTTCGTGCTGATGGAGGCGCTGCGGCGCACCGGCGGCTGGAGCCTGCTGCTCAGCGTGCTGCCCTTCACGCTCTATCCGCTGTTTGCGGACTCTTCCTGGCTCGGACCGTTCCGCGGCACGCAATCGACGCTGCAGCAGACCACGTCTTATCACATGCTCTCCGGTGAGAGCCTGCTCGGCATTCCCATCCAGGCCTTTGCCGACACCGTGATCGGCTTCCTCGTCTTCGGCACCGCGCTGATGATGACGGGCGCGGGCAAATTCTTCATCAACATCGCCTTCGCGATGTGCGGCACCTTCCGCGGCGGCGCGGCAAAGGTCTGCGTGTTCGCCTCCGGCCTGCTCGGCACCGTCGGCGGCAGCATCGTTTCCAACGTGCTGACGGCGGGAACGATGACGATCCCCGCGATGAAGAAGACCGGCTTCACGCCGTCCTATTCCGGCGCGATCGAGGCCTGCGCCTCGACCGGCGCCGTGCTGGCGCCGCCGGTGCTGGGCGCCACCGCCTTCGTCATGGCGCAGTTCATGAACACCGGCTATGCCGACGTCGCGCTCGCCGCGACCATCCCCTCGATCCTCTATTATGTCGGCCTGTTCGCGCAGGTCGACGCCTATGCCGCCCGCCACAAGCTGAAAGGTCTGCCGCGCGCCGAGCTGCCGCGCTTCTGGGACGCTTTCAAAGAGGGCTGGTACTATCTCTTCGTGATCGTCGTGCTCGTGGTGATGCTGCTCTACTTCAAGCGCGAGAGCCACGCGCCGTTCTATGCCTCCGTGCTGCTCGTGATCCTGCATCAATGGTCCGGGCCGGCGCGCTGGAAGACCGGCAATACGCTCGTGCTCGCCGGTTCGATCGCGGCAACGGCTGCGATGTTCTGGTTCGGCGTGCTCAACGCGGCGCTGTGGGGCATGTGCCTGCTGGCGGCACTGAACGAGTTCTTCCCCGGCAAGAACTGGGGCGGCGCGCGCTGGCTGCATTTCCTCGAGCTCAACGGCAAGACCTTCGTCGAGCTGATCGCGATCCTCGCCGGCTGTGGCCTCTTGATCGGCGCCTTCTCGCTCACCGGCGTGATCTCGAGCCTCGCCAACGATCTGCTCAGCATTGCCGGGGGCGATGCCTTCCTGCTGCTGATCATGTGCGCCATCACCAGCCTGATCCTCGGGCTCGGGCTGACCACGACCTCCTGCTACATCTTCCTGGCCATCCTGGTGGCGCCGGCGCTGGAGAAGCTCGGGCTGAACAAGATGGCCGTGCACATGTTCATCTTCTACTGGGGCATGCTGTCCTCGATCACGCCGCCGGTGGCGATCGCCTCCTTCGCGGCGGCCGGCATCGCAGGCGCGCCCGCGATGAAGACGGGCTGGGAGAGCATGTGGGTCGGCAGCATCATCTATTTCATCCCGTTCTTCTTCGTGCTCAATCCGGCGCTACTGCTTCAGGGCAGCAATCCGTATCTGGAGGCATTCGGGCTGACCGGACTTGCCTGCTTCGGCATCGTCTTCATCTGCGGCGGCATCCAGGGCTACCAGGCTTATGTCGGCGACCTTCGCGGCGCCGGCCTGATGGAGTGGCCTTTGCGGGTGCTGCTGGTGATCGGCGGTTTTGTCGTGGCCACGCCTGGCGGCGGGATCATGCCGCTGTCGCAGATGCAGGTCACGCTGCTCGGCCTCGCGATCCTGGTGCCCACGGTCTTGATCGCCCTGCTGCTGGTTCGGCGGCAGGCCGTGGTGCCGGACGGGTTGCGCGTGCCCTGATTGCGTTGCAAAACAGGGGCGATGACACCGCTCTCGCTTGCCGCCTCCGCCTGGACCCGCTCGAAGCCGCCCTTGCTGCGGTTTCTGGGCAATTGTCTCAACGAATTCTCGGCCGAGACCGCAGGCGCCGTCGCCGACTACATCCCCGAGCTGAGCAAGGCCGACCCTGCCCATTTTGGCATCAGCCTCGCGACGCTGGACGGCCATGTCTACGAGGTCGGCGACTCCAGGGTGCCCTTCACCATCCAGTCGATGTCAAAGCCGTTCGTGTTCGCGCTGGCGCTGGACCTCCTGGGCGCCGGCCGCGTCGAGAGCGCGATCGGCGTCGAGCCCTCGGGCGATCCCTTCAACTCGATCCGGCTCAATTCCGACAACCATCCGTTCAACCCGATGGTCAATGCCGGCGCGATCGCCTGCACCGGGCTGATCTATGACAGCAAGGGCCCTGAAGCCTTCGAGCAGATTCGGCTCGCGCTCAGCCGCTTCGCGGGCCGCGATCTCGCGGTGGACGAGGCCGTTTACAGCTCGGAGAGCCAGACCGGCGACCGCAACCGCGCCATCGGCTACCTCCTCAAGACCAATGCGGTGATCTCGGACAATGTCGCGGGTGTGCTCGACGTCTATTTTAGGCAATGCGCGGTGCTGGTCACGGCGCGCGACATTGCGGTGATGGCGGCAACGCTCGCCAACCGCGGCGTCAATCCGGTGACGGGCGAGCAGGTGCTGAGCGCTTACGCGATCTCGCGCACGCTGTCGGTGATGACGTCGTCGGGCATGTACGACTACGCCGGCGAATGGATCTACCGGATCGGCATTCCCGCCAAGAGCGGCGTCGGCGGCGGCATTCTGGCGGCACTCCCCGCCCGCCTCGGCCTCGGCAGCTATTCGCCCAAGCTCGACAAGCACGGCAACAGCGTGCGCGGCATCAAGGTCTGCGAGGCGCTGTCCTCGCATTACGACCTGCACATGCTCAACCGCAGCGACGACGCCCGCAACGCCGTCATCGCCGACTACGACATCGGCAAGAGCCCGTCGCGGCGCGTGCGCCGGCCGCAAGAGCGCGAGATTCTGGCCGCGCACGAGCAGGAGGTGCGGGTCATCGAGCTGGTCGGCACGCTGTCGCTGTCGGCGGTCGATTATGTCTCACGCAGGCTCGCCGGACAGCCGCGGCCGCAAATCGTGATCTTCGATCTCCACCGCGTCACCTCCACCACCCGCGCCGGGGCGCGGCTCGTGGCCGAGGCGTTCGAGGAGCTGGCGGCGCTGAACGTGACCGTCGTGATTTCAGGCGTCCGACGCGCTTCCAAGGAGTGGGACAGCCTGCGGGAATGGACGGCGGAGCTGAAGAACGTCCGCGACTTCTATCTGCTCGACACCGCAATCGAATGGGCGGAAGACCAGATCGTCTACCGCTATGGCGGCTCGATCGATTTCCACGAGACCACCGAGCTTGCTGAACAGCCGCTGCTATCAGGCATGAGCGAGGAAGAGCTGACCGACCTCGCCTCGATCTGCGCGATCCGGACCTTTCCATCCGGGGCAAAGATCATCACGACGGGCGCCCCCGCCGAGTCCCTGTTCTTCCTGCGCAGCGGCGCCGTGCATGTCACCCTGCCCGACGGCGTGCGGCTGGCGACGCTGACCGCCGGCATGGCCTTCGGCGAGATGGGGCTGCTGGAGCCGACGCGCACGGCCGATGTGTTCGCGGATATGTCGGCAACCGCGTTCGAGGTGCCGCTGAAGGATTTCGAGCGCTTCCGCAAGCAGCACCCGCGCGCCAGCGAACGCGTCATGCGCAATCTGGCGCAGCTGCTCGCCGACCGCCTGATCGTCGCCAACGCCAAGGTGGATATCCTGACGTCGACGTAAAGGCTGGCCGAGGTTCATTCACAAGAGGCCGTCATGCCCGGGCTTGTCCCGCCTGCGCGGCCGAAGCCGCTTCGGCGCGGCGAAGGCCCGGGCATCCACGTTCTTTTGCTGCGTGGCAAGGCGTGGATAGCCGGGACAAGCCCGGCCATGACGCTGCGGAGACTGTCGGTGCCCCAGCGTACGCCTCTTGCTCAGCGGCTCGCGGCCTCGCTGATCCGCCGCTTGATCTTGGCGGCGCTGGCCTTGAGCAATTCGGATGGCTGCTGGCCGGTCGCCGCGCACAGGCAGGCCCAGTAATAGATGACATCGCCGAGCTCTTCGACGAGACCCGCCTTGTCGAGCCAGTCATCGCGGAGCAGCTTCTTGATGTGCTCGGCGACCTCGCCGGATTCGCCGGCGAGGCCGAGCCCGAGATAGGACAGCCGCTCGTTGGACGGATGCTCATCGACTTTCGCAATGCTCGCGGCCCAGACCGCGTATTCATCGATCGTCATTGGCAAACCTCGCCACAGTTTTTGGATCAGCCCACCACTTCCGTGACGGGCTGGAGGTCGATTTCAAAGGTCTCCAGAAATTTCGAGGTCATGATGTAGAAGCCGACCGAAAGCTGGAGCTCGACCAGCGCGGCCGGTGTCAGCTTCGATGCGATCGCCTTGAACGTCGCATCCGTCGGCTTCTTCAGCTTCACGATCTCGTCGGTGAAGGCGAGTGCGGCGCGCTGCACCTCATTGAAGCAGGCCGCGGCCTGCCAGTTCTCCAGCGCTTCGTTCTGCTCGTCGGTGACGCCGACATTCTTGCCGATGCGCTTGTGCGCGACGATCTCATACGGCGCCTCGCACAAAATCCCGGTGCGGGTGATCGCGAGCTCGCGCACGATGGGATCGAGCTCGCCCTTGTGGCGGATGGCGCCGCCGAGCCGGCAATATTGCTCAAAGTAGCTCGGCGAGTGCGCCATCATGCGGAAGATGTTGGCGTTGCGGTTCTTGTCGAGAATTTCGCGGGTGCGGTCGGACGCCTTGATCGGGTCGCTGTAGTTGATACGGGCCATGATTTACCTGAAGATTTCCCTGACGATTTCCTTGAAGATTACCTTGGGCCTTTGATGCTTTTTTGTCGTTAGCGGCGAGAGTTCCACGAAACTGTATTCTGGCGTGACCGCAACAGCAACATCATCGAGTCAAAATGCCGCCGCATTGCTGATCGACCTTGGCACAGTCGATATTCGCCGCGTGGGGACAAATCACGGTGAATACTCGCAAGGGGTGTTCCGAGTAAAAACAATTGACCGTCGGGTGCGCTAGCCGCGCAACGATGAGTCACGCCCAAGTCTAGGGAGAATAAGGCATGAAGGAAGCCACCAAGGGGGCGGCCTCGGAAGCGCTCGCGCATATGCTGGCGGTGACGGCGATGCTCGTCATCGCCAGCATCTTGTTCTACGGGCGTTAGCAAGAGTTGCGTAGAGTGTTTTCGTCATTCCGGGGTGGCTCTCGCACAGGCCAAGCCCAGAATCCCGTTCCAGGCTCGGTCCCTTGGACCGCCCCCGAATGACGGATCCTACTCTATTTCCTTTTGCTGAAAAACGGCACGAGCTTGCCGGCGAATGTCGGGAAGCTCGCGGTGACCTCATCACCGATAGCTAGATTCGGCTCGCCATGCGCCATCATGCGAAAGCCCTCGGCGCAATCGACCAGCAGGATGTTGTAGGGCACGTGCGCGCGGGTCTCGGGCGTGGCGGCGCGGCAGACCAGCGAGGTCGCATAGACCCTGCCCTTGCCGCTGGCGCGCGCATCGCGCGGATCGGGCGCGCCGCAGGCCGCGCAGAAGGCGCGATGGAAATACTGCACATGGCCGCATGCGCCGCAGGTCTGAAAGGTGATGGCCTGCTCACCCTTGGTCCAGTCCGCGATTCGTTCGCTCATCGCACGCGCTCCAGAAACATGCTCACGTGGGACGACAGCACGCCGCCGTCGCCGTGCAGCAGCGCGATCGAGGCATCGCGCACCTGGCGGCTAGCCGCCCGCCCCGTCATCTGCAAATGCGCCTCGACCAGATGCGCCATCGCACCGCCGACGCCGCAATGGCCATAGCTGAGAAGGCCGCCATGGGTGTTGAGCGGCATCGCGCCGTCGCGGCTGAAATGGCCGGCGCGCACGCGCGCAGCCGCCTCGCCGCGGCCGGCAAGGCCGAGGTCTTCCAGCAGCATGGCGAGCGTGATGGTAAAGCTGTCGTAGATCGCGGCGTAGCGCACGTCGGAGATCGCAAGGCCGGTGGCCTCCTTGGCGCGGGCGATGGAGATTTCAGCACCGAGCTCGCTGAGCGCGGGCGCGGCCGTCACATGCTGATGGGTATGCGCCTGGGCGCAGCCGCGGATGCGCACGGCGGTCTCGCCGGTCCGCTCACGGCTGATGACGAATGCCGCGCCGCCGTCTGACACCGGGCAGCAGTCCAGCAGCTTGAGCGGCATTGCCACCGGCTTCGAGGCCATGACATCGGCGACCGTGATGGGATCGTGGAATTGCGCGTCGGGGTGAGTGCAGGCATGCGCGCGCATCAGCACCGCGAATTCGGCGAGGTCTTCTTCCGTCACGCCGTATTCGTGCATGCAGCGCGTGGCGACCAGGCCGTAATAGGCGGGAATGGTCGGGCCGAGCGGCACCTCGTAATCGGGATGGCCGACCTGCGCCAAAGCCTGGATCGAGGCGTCGCGGCTCTGCCCGGTGAGCCGGTTCTCGCCGGCGACGACGAGGACGTTGCGCGCGACGCCCGCCTCGACGAGGTGATGGGCCAGCATCGTCATTGCGAGACCGGTGGCGCCGCCGACCTGCACGGCATGCGCGTAAGACGGGCGGATGCCGAAATGCTCGGCGAAGACGGTCGCCAACATGATGTGCGGCGAGACGGTGGAGTAGCCGCAGAGGATGCCGTCGATCTCGGCGCGCTTCAGCCCGGCATCGTCGAGCGCGGCTTGTGCGGCCCGGCTCATCAGGTCGAGCGAGGATGAGCCTTCGTGCTTGCCGAAAGGCGTGAGGCCGACGCCGGTGACGAAGCTCACGATGCCCCTCCCTGCTGCTGCGGCGAGCGCGTGACGCCATCGCGGACCAGCGCGGCGATCTCGTCCGGGGAGTAGCCGACCTCACGCAGAATCTCCGCGCCGTGCTCGTTGAGCCGCGGCGCAAGTCGCACCGGCTCCGCCTCGGTCTCTGACCAGGTCGCCGTCACCTTCATACTGCGGATCGGGCCTTCGGTCGGATGGTTCACGACCGGGAAGAAGCCGGTGGCTTCCAGATGCTCATCATGCAGGATCGACGCGAGGTCGTGCATCGGCATCACGGGCACGTCGGCCTTGGTCAGCAAATCGATCCACTCGGCCGTGGTGCGCGTCTCGAAGATGCGCGCGAGCTCGGCATAGACGACGTCGATATTGGCGGCACGGCCGGCGAATGTCGCGAATTTGGGGTCGGCGCGCAGATCGTCGCGGCTCGTTGCCTTGAAGAAGTTCTCCCACTGCTTGTCGTTGTAGACGATGACGCTGAGATAGCCGTCCGAGGTCTTGTAGGGCCGGCGGTCGCGCGAGAGATGGCGGGCATAGCCGCCCTTGTCGAGCGGCGGCTCGTAGGTGAGACCGCCCATGTGGTCGCCCATGACGAAGCCGGCCATGGTCTCGAACATCGGGATGTCGACGCGCTGGCCGCGGCCGGTGCGATCCCGATGCACCAGGCTGGCGCAGATCGCGCCGACCGCAGTGAGACCGACGATGCGGTCGACCAGCGCGTTGGGCACATAACGCGGCACGCCGTCGCCGGTCTGCGCCATCAAGGCGGGCAGCGCGGTCGCGCCCTGGATCAAATCGTCATAGGCGGGTTTTGCCGCATAAGGCCCGTCCTGGCCGAAGCCGAACACGCCGGCATAGACGAGGCGCGGGTTGATTTTCGAGACGACGTCGTAGCCGAGCTGAAGCCGCGCCATCGCCTGCGGGCGGACGTTGTAGACGAGAACGTCGGCGTCCTTCAGCAGCCGCAGCACGGCCTCGCGGCCGGCGGGCTTCTTCAGATCGAGACAGATCGAGCGTTTGCTGCGGTTGGTGTTGAGGAACACCGGGCCCATGCCGGCATGGCGCGTCGGGCCGATCAGGCGGGTGACGTCGCCGTCGAGCGATTCCACCTTGATCACGTCGGCACCGTAGTCGCCGAGCATCTGGGTCGCATAGGGACCCATCAGCACGGTGGTCATGTCCACGACCTTGATGCCCTTCAGCGGCCCCATCCGTTCGCTCCCGATTGCGCGAGCTCAACCTGGCCCTGCGATTTCGGTCCAGCTAAGGGCAGCGACGCCGCGCGCGCAAGGGCGGCCGGGGTATGGCCGCATGCGCAGGCCGATGCGGCGCTATTTCTTCTGGCGGGCTTCGCGGATCTTGATGAGACGGTCGAGCTCATCGTTCTGCTGGTTGATCCGGTCGGCGATCCGCGACTCGTTCTGCTCGCCGGAGGCGGCAGCGGCCTGCTCGATGAGCTGCCGGATATTGTCCTCGAGGATCGCGATGCGATCGTTGAGTGCGTCTATCGACAGCGAGTCTTCGTAGTCATTGCCCATGATGCGTTCCCTGCCAATCACTCAACAGCCGCAGGATGGGCAAAGCGTAGTGTGCCCACCTTGATCTAGCGCAACAAAAAGGTGGGCACGGCGCAAACGCGCCTTTGCCCACCCTACGAGACCTTACTTCAGCGGCTCCAGCACGGAGACGTAGTTGGCAACCGCCGCGCCGCCCATGTTGAAGATGCCGCCGAGCTTGGCGTTCTTGAGCTGCATGCCCTCGGGCGCCTGGCCGGCGAGCTGCATCGCGGTCATCACGTGCATCGAGACGCCGGTGGCGCCGATCGGATGGCCCTTGGCCTTCAACCCGCCGGACGGATTGACCGGCAGCTTGCCGTCCTTGAGGGTCCAGCCTTCCTTGATGGCGCGGGCGCCCTGCCCCTTCGGCGTCAGGCCCATCGCTTCGTATTCGATCAGCTCGGCGACCGTGAAGCAGTCATGGGTCTCGACGAAGGAGAGATCGGTGAGCGCAACGCCCGCCTTCTCCAGCGCGCGCTGCCAGGCGACCGTGCAGCCCTCGAACTGGAGGATGTCGCGCTTGGACATCGGCAGGAAGTCCTGGGCGTGCGCGGTGGCGCGGAAGCCGATCGACTTGCTCATGCCCTTGGCGGTCTCGGCATCGGCCAGCACCAGCGCCGCGGCGCCGTCGGAGACCAGCGAGCAGTCGGTACGCTTCAGGGGACCCGCGACGTAGGGGTTCTTCTCGCTCTCGGCCCGGCAGAACTCGAAGCCAAAGTCCTTGCGCATCTGGGCGAAGGGATTGGCGACGCCGTTCTTGTGGTTCTTGGCCGCGATCAGCGCCAGCGCATCGGACTGGTCGCCGTATTTCTGGAAATAGGAGCTGGCGATCTTGCCGAACACGCCGGCGAAGCCGCCGACGGTGTCGCCGTCTTCCGGCAGATAGGACGCCTTGAGCAGGTTCTTGCCGATCTCAGGCCCCGGGGTGCGGGTCATCTGCTCGACGCCGACGACGAGCACGATCCTGGCCGCGCCTGCGTCGATCGCTCGCAGGCCCTGATGGACCGCGGCGGAGCCGGTGGCGCAGGCGTTCTCGACGCGGGTCGTCGGCTTGAAGCGCAGCTTCGGGTCGGCCTGGAGCACCAGCGAGGCGGTAAAATCCTGCGGCGAGAAGCCGGCGTTGAAATGGCCGAGCACGATCTCGTCGACGTCGGAGGCGGAGATGCCGGCATCCGCAATCGCCTCATTGGCCACGCGGGTGACGAGGCTTTCGACGGTCTCGGTGTCGAACTTGCCGAACGGCGTATGCGCCCATCCGACGATGCTGGCGGTCATGGTCATCTCCCTGGGGACTCTTACTGAGCTAAATCTTAGCCCACCGACCGCAAGACTTCACGCTGCTTTCAGGGCCTTGAGGGTGCGCTGGCAGATGGCAGTTATGCCGGCCCAGTTTCCGGCCTTGATCTCCGCCGCCGGGCACAGCCAGGAACCGCCGACCGCGACCACATTGGGCTCGGCAAGCCAGGTCGCCGCATTGGCCTCGCCCACACCGCCGGTCGGGCAGAACCGCACGTTCGGGAACGGCCCGCCCAGCGCGCGCAGGCCCTTGATGCCGCCGGCCTGCTCGGCCGGGAAGAATTTTGCGACGTCGAGCCCGTAGGATAGCGCCAGCATCAGTTCTGACGCCGTGGCAATGCCCGGCGCGAACGGCAGGGAGCTGTCCGCGGCGACCTTCAGGAGATCGGGGGTCAGGCCCGGGCTGATGCCGAACGCGACGCCGAGCTTCTCGACACGGACGAAATCGGCCGGATTGAGAATCGTGCCGATGCCGACGACCGCCTCGGGGACTTCGGCCATCATCGCCCGCGCCGCCTCGATCGCAACCGGGGTGCGCATGGTCACCTCCAGCGTACGGACGCCGCCGGCCACCAGCGCTTTCGCCAGCGGCACGGCATCCTGGATGCGCTCGATGGTGAGGACGGGAATGACGGTCGCAGCCTTGAACAGCGCGACGAGGTGGTTCTGTTGGGCAGTCGTGGTCATCTTGGCTTTCGTTTCACTAGGTCGCTTTACTTGGTCGCTTGACGCGTGGTCCCCGGCCGGTGCCGCTTCTTCGGCGGCATGGCATAGCCCGGAATGATGGCGCCGGGATAGCAGATCACGAGGCTTGCGAGGCGATGCCCGGCCTGGGCCGCCTCGACCGGCTCGGAACCGGCAAGCCGGGCGGCGATATAGGCCGCGGCGAAGCTGTCGCCGGCCGCCGTGGTGTCGACGACGGGATTTGTCATCGGTTCGGCGCGGACCTCGCTGGTACCGCCGGGGAAGCGCAGCAGGCTGACCGGCTCGGCCAGCCGGAACACCAGCTCGGGGCTCGGGATGCGTGCCATCAGCTGGTCCTGGCTCTCGCCGGGATAGAGCGCGAGCAGATCCTCCGTCGAGGTCAGCACGATGTCGGCGGTTGCAAACGCCGCGGCGAAGACCTCGCGGGCGACGTCGCGGTCCGGCCATCCCCGCGCGCGGAAATTGGTGTCGAACACGAAGCGGGTGCCGAGCAGGCGCGCCCGCTTGATCGCCGCGAACAGGCGCTCGCGCCCGGGCGCATCGTAGATCGAGAGCGTGATCGCGGAGAGATAGACGATGTCGTAGCTCATCAGCGAGTTGAGCAGCTCGTCCGTCTCCGGCAGGCTCATCAATTGGCGCGCCGCCGCACTGTCGCGCCAGTGGAAGAACTGGCGCTCGCCCTTCGCATCCGTCTGGATCATGTAGAGGCCGGGCAGCTTGCCCGGCAGCCGCACGACGCGGCGGGTGCCGATGCTCTCCGCATTCCAGGCCGCGATCATCTCGTCGCTCAGGGCATCGTCGCCGAGCGCGGTGAGATAGTCGACCTTGACCTCGAGCCGCGCCAGATACACCGCCGTGTTGAGGGTGTCGCCGCCGAAGCCGCGCGAGTACAGGCCACCGCCCTGGCCATGCCCGCTGGACTGTCCACCCTGGGCCTGCCGGAGCTCGACCATGCATTCACCGATGCAAGCAACGCTCGCCATCGTCATATCCACGCTGTTCATCGGTTGGGTCAGGCGACGAAGTTGCCGCCGAGCTCGTCTTCGATGTGAATGCGGATGATGTCGTCGAAGCTCTTTTCTTCGGTGGTGAAGCCGAGCTCGCGCGCCCGCTTCGCCTCGAAATTACGCGGCCAGCCACCGACGATGCCGACGATGAACGGATCCGGCTCGTGCTTGATGCGCGCGGCGACCTTGTCGCCGGCCACCCGCTTGAGCGCAGCGATCTGTTCGCCGACCGTCGCCGAAAAGCCGGGCATGGTCAGATTGCGGCGCGGACCGACCTTGGCGAGGTCCATGGTGCCGGCATGGAGCAGGAAGCCGACGGCGGAACGCGGCGTGGCGTGCCAGTGGCGGACGTCCTCGGAGACCGGGAGGACCGCCTCCTTGCCGGCCAGCGGCTCGCGCAGGATGTTGGAGAAGAAGCCCGATGCCGCCTTGTTGGGCAGGCCGGGCCGGATGCAGATGGTCGGCAGACGAATGCCGATGCCGTCGAGGAAGCCGCGGCGCGAATAGTCGGCGAGCAGCAATTCGCCGATCGCCTTCTGAGTGCCGTAGCTGAGCAGCGGGGTGTGGAAGAACTCGTCGCCGATCGCATCCGGGAACGGGGCGCCGAATACCGCGATTGACGAGGTGAAGACCACGCGCGGCTTGTAGCCGCCGCCGACGAGCCTGACGGCATCGAGCAGCATGCGCGTGCCGTCGAGATTGATGCAGTAGCCCTTGTCGAAATCGAGCTCGGCTTCGCCGGAGACGATCGCGGCGAGATGGAAGATCACGTCGGGGCGGCCGGCGATCAGCTTTTCGGCTGCGCCCGGCACGGCGAAATCGCCTGACACGGTCTCGACGGGGAAACCGGCCTTTTCCGGCTTCTTGGGCTCGACCACGTCGTGCATGGTCAGCTTGGTGATGTCGCTCTTGCCGAGCCGGCCGTCGCGCAACAGCCGTTCACACAATTTACGGCCCACCATGCCGGCGGCGCCCAGAACCAGAATGTGCAAGAGCCTACTCCTTTTTATTGGCCGGAGCGCACCGCTCCTGAAAAGTCTTGGCGCGCTCTCAGGCAGGCCCCGCGATCATTCCTTCACGGCGCCGGTCATCGCCGACACATAGTACTCCACGAAGAAGGAATAAAGGATAACTACGGGGACCGAGCCGATCAGGGCCGCCGCCATCAGCGCGCCCCAATGGTAGACGTCGCCGCTGACGAGCTCGGTGATGGCGCCGACGGGAATCGTCTTGTTCTCCGACGAGGAGATGAAGGTCAGCGCGTAGATGAACTCATTCCAGGACAACGTGAAGGCGAAGATGCCGGCCGAGATCACCCCCGGGAGCGACAGCGGCAGTGTGATCTTGACCAGGATCTGGAGCCGCGTCGCCCCGTCGATCAGGGCGCATTCCTCCAGCTCGTAGGGAATGGTGCGGAAATAGCCCATCAGGAGCCACGTGCAGAACGGGATCAGGAAGGTCGGATAGGTCAGGATCAGCGCCAGATTGCCGTCGAACAGGCCGAGCTGGAACACGATCGCCGCCAGCGGAATGAACAGGATCGAGGGCGGCACGAGATAGCCGAGGAAGATCGCAAGGCCGACATAGCGCGAGCCCTTGTAGCGGAGGCGTTCGATCGCGTAGGCGGCGCAGACGCTGGCGAACAGCGAGATGAAGGTGGAGGACACCGAGACGATCACGGTGTTCCACATCCAGAGCGGATAGTCGGTTTCGACCAACAGCTTCTTGATGTGCTCGATGGTCGGATTCACGATCCAGAACGGATTGTACTTCTCGTAATCGTACATCTCCGCGTCCGGCTTGAACGTCGCGACCGCCATCCAATAGAACGGGAACAGCAGGAAGAAGATGATCAGGCCGAGCGGAAAGTAGACCCGCAAGAACTTCCGCGGGAAGCTCTCGAGATAATCCATTCCGACGCTTTGGTCGTCTGCGGTGCTCATGGTCAGTCCCTCCCGCCCTGCTGCCAGCGGGAGCGCTGAAGCCCGAAGAAGCTGAGCAGGATCGCCGCGACCAGGAACGGGATCATCGCGTTCGAGATCGCCGCGCCCTCCCCGAGATTGCCGCCGGTGATGGCGCGCTGGAACGACAGCGTCGCCATCAGATGCGTGGCATTGATCGGCCCGCCCCGCGTGATGGTGTAGATCAGCTGGAAGTCGGTGAACGTCATCAGCACCGAGAATGTCATCACGACCGCGATGATCGGCGACAGCATCGGCAGCGTGATGTGGCGGAAGCGCTGCATGTTGGTGGCGCCATCGAGATTGGCCGCCTCGTAGAGCGAGGGCGAAATCGTCTGCAATCCCGCCAGCAGCGTGATCGCCACAAAGGGCACGCCACGCCAGATATTGGCGGCGACGACCGACAAGCGCGCATTCCAGGGATCGCCGAGGAAATCGATGTAGCGCGTGATCAGGCCGGCCTTGATCAGCACCCAGGAGATGATCGAGAACTGGCTGTCATAGATCCACCAGAACGCGATCGCGGACAGCACCGTCGGCACCACGAAGGGCAGCAGCACGATGGCGCGGATCATCGACTTGAACGGCAGCCGCTCGTTGAGCAGCAGCGCGAGGTAAAGGCCGATGGCGAATTTCACGATGCTCGCGGTGAACGTATAGAAGATGGTGTTGAAGACCGAGAGCCAGAACACCGAATCCTTGGAGAGCGAGACGAAGTTCGCAAAGCCGATATAGCGCCCGGCCCCGCCGATCTTGGTGTCGGTCATGCCGAGCCAGAAGCCCAGCGCCAGCGGATAAGCCAGAAACAGGATGAGGATCGCGATCGCCGGCACCATGAACATCGCGCCGAGCCAATTCCGGCTCTCGAATGCTCTGGTCCACAGGCTGCTGCGCTTGACCTGCGCGACAGCGGACTCGGCCATGACTGCCATGTCGGATTCCCCTCGGAGGAAGAGTCACGGCGTCCGGCGAACCGGACGCCGCGCAGATTGGCGTTGATCAGACCTGGTAGTAGCGCTTGGCGCGCTCGGCGGCGCGCGCCGCAGCCTGCTTCGGCGTCGCCGAGCCGGAGGCTGCTTCCGCGAACATGTCGACGACGACGAAGTCGCCCATCACCGCGGCGGAGGCATAGCCGAGATCGCCGGCAAAGCCGTTGTCGCGGCAGCGCTTCAGGCAGTCGCGATACGGGGTGATCTTCGGATCCGACGTCCACACCGGGTTGTCGTTGTAGGCCGGCAGCGGCGGCGACACGTAGCCGTTGGAAGCGACCTCCCAGGCGTCGTAATTCTCCTTGTCCATCATGAACTTGATGAATTCCTTGACCGCCTTGGGATACTTCGAGTGCTTGTAGCCGTAGTAGACCAGCACGTTCTGCTGCTCGGTCGATACGCCCACGGGGCCGATCGGCATCGGCGCGTGGTTCATGTCCTTGGCGATCTCCTGCTGCTTCGGATCGGTGGAGTTCTTGCCGACGGTCCAGATCGAGATGCCGTTCAGCGTCAGGCTGAGTTCACCGTTCAGGAACGCCTTGTTGTTGTTCGAGTCATTCCACGACAGCACGCCCGGAATGAAGGTCTCGTAGAGCTGCTTGACGTATTCGAGCGCGGCGATCGTCTCCGGGGAGTCGATCACGACCTCGTTCTTGTCGTTGACGACCTTGCCGCCGAACGCCCAGAGCGCCCACTGGCACCAACCATTGGCATCGCCCGTGGCATGGCCGAGCGCGAAGCCGGCGGGCGTGTTGTTCTTCTTCAACGCCTGGCAGAGCTTGAGGAAGCCGGCGGTGTCCTTGGGGAATTCCTCGAAGCCCGCAGCCTTCACGTGGCTGATGCGGTAGTTCAGGCAGCCGCCGGTCGCGCCCTGCGGAATGGCGATCCAGCCGTTGCCCTTCTTGCCGTAACGTTCGGCAACCGGATACCAGCCGCCATACTGCGCGCCGAGATAGTCGGCGACATCAGTCATATCGATCAGCTTTTCCGGGAATTTGTGGGGATCGTCGAGCGTGCCGATGATGAGGTCGGGGCCGGCGCCGACATTGGCGGCCACCGCGGCCTTCGGGCGGATGTCTTCCCAGCTCTCGGCCTCGAGCTTGATCTTGACGCCGGTCTTCTCGGAGAACTTCTTGGTCTGCTCGGCGAACTTGTCGAACTCGGCCTGGATGAACTGCTTCCAGCGCAAGACGCGGATGGACGCGTTCGGCTCGGGCGTGTTGGTCCACTCCGCGGCGCGGACCGGCACGATGCCCGGGCCGGCCAGCAACGCTGCGCCGCCCAGGCCGGCCTTAAGCACACTTCGCCTGTCGAAATTGCTCATCGTTCTCTCCCTGAATTTTATATTTGTATTGGGTCGTTCTTGAACAGTCGTTGGGCAATCCTTTCGGCGCGGCTACATGCGTTTGCCCGTCGCCTCGTCGAACAGATGAACCAGGGACGGGTCAGGCTTCAGCTTGACCTTGTCGCCCGGATTGAACTGGTGACGCTCGCGGAAGACCGCGACGACCTGCTCGCCACCCACCTTCGCGAACACCTGCGTCTCCGAGCCGGTCGGCTCGACCACGATGATCTCGGCATCGGCGCCGTCGTCCGCGATGGTGAAATGCTCGGGTCGCACGCCATAGACGACAGGGCGACCGTCGGACGCCGCCGGCGCGCTCTTGAGCGGCAGCTTGACGCCGTTCGGCCCCTCGAAGGTCGCAACGCCGTTGACGCGCACATGGCCTTTCAGGAAGTTCATGGCCGGCGAGCCGATGAAGCCGGCGACGAACTGGTTGTCGGGCTTGTCGTAGAGCTCGAGCGGGGTCCCCATCTGCTCGACGATGCCGTCATGCATGACGACGATCTTGTCGGCCATGGTCATGGCCTCGATCTGATCGTGGGTGACGTAGACGGTCGTCGTCTTCAGCCGCTGGTGCAGCTCCTTGATCTCGGTGCGCATGGCGACGCGCAGCTTGGCGTCGAGGTTCGACAAGGGCTCGTCGAACAGGAACACCTGCGGATCGCGCACGATGGCGCGGCCCATCGCGACGCGCTGGCGCTGGCCGCCGGAGAGCTGGCGCGGATAGCGCTCGAGCAGCGGCGACAGTGCGAGAATTTCGGCGGCGCGCTTGACGCGCTTGTTGATCTCGTCGGAGCCCGCGTTCCGCAGCTTCAGCGAGAAGCCCATGTTCTCGCCGACAGTCATGTGCGGATAGAGCGCGTAGTTCTGGAACACCATCGCAATATCCCGCTCCTTGGGCTGGATATTGTTGACGACGCGGTCGCCGATCGAGATCGTGCCGGAGGTGATGTTCTCGAGGCCTGCAAGCATGCGCAGAAGCGTCGACTTGCCGCAGCCGGAGGGGCCAACCAGGACGACGAACTGGCCGTCCTCGATCGGAATCGAAACGCCGTGCAGGACTTCAAAATTGCCGAACGATTTCCGCACGTCGCGGATTTGCACAGACGACATCTAGCTCCCTCCTCGAAAGTCCACGACGGCTCACGCGCCGCGACCGTCTTGTTTTTCAGACTTCGCCGAACGAAGCCCGATCTTAGCGAGCGACATTGTCGGCAGTTTGTGCGGTTTTGGCAATTTGTCTTTGGTTAGTCGTTGCTGGTAGCGCTGTCAACGTTCCTTTGTTTGCCGGACCGACTGTGATAAGAGCAGCAAATGGGTCGAAAACGCACCAAGTCAGGTAAAATCCGGCTGGCGGAAGTTGCCGAGCTTGCCGGCGTCAGCCCGATCACGGCGTCCCGGTTCTTCCGCAATCCGGAGGCCCTGTCGGTCGCCAAGCGGACGCGGGTCGAGAGCGCGGCCAACGAGCTCGGCTATGTGCCGAACCTGGCGGCGCGGGCGCTGGCCTCGCAGCGCACCGAAGTGATCGGCGTCTTGATCCCGTCACTGACCAACAACGTGTTTTCCGACGTGCTGCGCGGCATCTATGACGCCTCCGAAGGCAGCCGGTACTCGATCCAGTTGTCGAACACACGCTACAGCATCCTCCAGGAGGAGAAGCTGCTGCGCCTGTTTCTCGCGCAGAAGCCGGCCGGATTGATCGTCACCGGCATCGACCAGACCGCGGAATCGCGCGCGATGCTGGAAGCCGCCGACTGCCCGATCGTGCAGATCATGGAGATCGGGCCCAATCCGGTCGACATGATGATCGGCTTTTCGCACTATGATGCGGCCCGCGCGGCGATTGCCCACCTGTTCGCGCAGGGCCATCGCAAGATCGGTTTCGTCGGCGCGCGCATGGATCCGCGGGTGCAGCGGCGGCTGGACGGATATGTCTCGGCCATGAAGGACGCCGCGCTGTTCGAGCAGCGCCTCGTCGTCACCACGGCGACACCGACCTCGGTGACGCTCGGCGGCACCCTGTTCACCGATCTGCTGGCGCGCGAGCCCGATATCGACGCGGTATTCTGCGCCAATGACGACCTCGCGCTCGGCGTGCTGTTCGAATGCCGGCGCCGGGAGATCGCAGTCCCCGAGCAGATCGCGATCGTCGGATTCAACGACCTCGAATTCATGGCCTCCGCCGTGCCTACCCTCACCAGCGTGCGCACCAACCGCTACGAGATGGGCAACACGGCCGCCACCATGCTGATCGAAGCGATCGACGGACGGCGCCCCGAGCAGCCGGTGCTCGATCTCGGCTTCAAGGTGATCGAGCGGCAAAGCTCGTCGTCGCGGCGGTCGGACGACAGGCCTGCCGCATCGGGCGCGGGCGCCGCGAACAAAATGATAGCGTTACCAAGTGGCCAAGACTAGTATCGCACTTGTGAGGGAATGACCCGCCAACGGGCCTTTGAACCATGGATCGCGCCGTTGGGCATCGCACCAGCCGAAGCTGAGCCCCCGACGCCAGTGCGTTTGCATTGCAGGAGAAACCAATGACAAAAAAGCCAACCAATGGGCATGCGCCCGCCAGCAACGGCGCTCGCCGCCACCTCCGCTCGCAGGAATGGTTCAACAATCCGCATAATCCGGGCATGACCGCGCTCTATATGGAGCGCTACCTGAATTACGGCCTCACCCGGGCCGAGCTTCAGTCCGGCAAGCCGATCATCGGCATCGCCCAGACCGGCAACGACCTGTCCCCCTGCAACCGCCATCATATCGAGCTGGCGCACCGCGTCCGCGAAGGCATCCGCGAGGCCGGCGGCATCGCGATGGAATTCCCGACCCATCCGATCCAGGAGACCGGCAAGCGCCCGACTGCGGCGCTCGACCGCAACCTCGCCTATCTCGGCCTCGTCGAGATCCTCTACGGCTATCCGCTCGACGGCGTGGTGCTGACCACCGGCTGCGACAAGACCACGCCTGCCTGCATGATGGCGGCGGCGACCGTGAACCTGCCCGCGATCGTGCTGTCGGGCGGCCCGATGCTGAACGGCTGGCATGCCGGCGAGCGCACCGGCTCCGGCACCATCGTCTGGAAGTCGCGCGAACGGCTCGCCGCCGGCGAGATCGACTATGAGGAATTCATGGAGATCGTGGCGTCCTCGGCGCCGTCGGTCGGCCATTGCAACACCATGGGCACCGCCTCGACCATGAACGGCCTTGCTGAAGCGCTCGGCTTCTCGCTGCCGGGCTGCGCGGCGATCCCCGCCCCCTATCGCGAGCGCGGCCAGATCGCCTACGAGACCGGCAAGCGCGCCGTCGAGATGGTCTGGGAAGACCTCAAGCCTTCGGACATCCTGACCCGCAAGGCGTTCGAGAACTGCATCGTGATCAACTCGGCGATCGGCGGCTCGACCAACGCGCCGATCCACATCAACGCGCTGGCGCGCCACATCGGCGTCGAGCTGTCGATCGACGACTGGCAGAAATTCGGCCACGACGTGCCGCTGCTGGTTAACATGCAGCCGGCCGGCTTCTACCTCGGCGAGGAATTCCACCGCGCCGGCGGCGTGCCGGCAGTGGTGCGCGAGCTGATGAAGCACAAGCGCATCCATGAGGACGCGGTCACGGTGAACGGCCGCGGCATCGGCGAGAACTGCGCCAATGCGCCCGCGCCCGACAATGACGTGATCCGGACCTACGACAAGCCGCTGGTGAAGGACGCCGGCTTCCTGGTGCTGAAGGGCAATCTGTTCGATTCCGCGATCATGAAGACCAGCGTGATCTCCAAGGAGTTCCGCGACCGCTATCTCAGCAACCCGAAGGACCCTGGCGCATTCGAGGGCCGCGCCATCGTGTTCGAGGGACCCGAGGATTATCACGAGCGGATCGACGATCCTTCACTCGACATCGACGAGCATTGCATGCTGTTCGTCCGCGGCACCGGCCCGATCGGCTACCCCGGTGGCGCCGAGGTCGTGAACATGCAGCCGCCGACGGCGCTGATCAAACGCGGCATTCTCGCCCTGCCCTGCATCGGCGACGGCCGCCAGTCCGGCACCTCGGGCTCGCCGTCGATCCTGAATGCCTCGCCGGAAGCTGCCGCCAATGGCGGGCTCGCGATCCTCAAGACCGGCGACAAGGTGCGCATCGACCTCAACAAGGGCAGCGCCAATATTCTCATTTCGGACGACGAGGTGAAGAAGCGCCACGCCGAGCTGATGGCCAATGGCGGCTTCAAGCATCCGGCGAACCAGACGCCGTGGCAGGAGATCTACCGCAACACCGTCGGCCAGCAATCGACCGGCGCCTGCATGGAGCTCGCCACACGCTACCAGAACGTCGCCGGCACATTTGGTGTGGCGCGGGACAATCACTAACAGCACACCGTCATTGCGAGGAGCGAAGCGACGAAGCAATCCAGACTGTCTCCGCGGCGAGATTCTGGATTGCTTCGCTTCGCTCGCAATGACGATCCGATAGACAATTCAAGAAGGAGAACAAGAAAATGGCAGACCGCCTCAAGGGAAAGCGCGCCGTCGTCACGGCTGCAGCAGCAGGCATCGGGCGCGCATGCGCCATCGCATTCGCGCGTGAGGGCGCAACCGTCATCGCGACCGATATCAACGAGGCCGGCATCGCGGGCCTGACCAAGGAAGGCATCGCCGAGGTCGCAAAGCTCGACGTCCGCAACACCGCCGACGTCAACGCCTTCGCCAAGCGCATCGGCAAGGTCGACATCCTGCTCAACGCGGCGGGCTTCGTGCATCACGGCACCATCCTGGAGTGCTCGGAAGAGGATTTTGACTTCTCGTTCGACCTCAACGTTAAGTCGATGCACCGGACCATCAGGGCGTTCCTGCCCGAGATGCTGGCTGGCGGCGGCGGCAGCATCGTCAACATCTCGTCCTGCGCGGCGCTGCGGCCGCCGGCCAACCGCTACGTCTACAGCGCGTCGAAGGCGGCGGTGTCGCTGCTGACGCGCGCGGTCGCGCTCGACTTCATCACCAAGGGCATCCGCTGCAACAGCATCTGTCCCGGCACCGTCGAGACGCCCTCGATGCTCGACCGCGCCGCCGCGCAGGGACCGCAGGGCAAGGAGATGTTCGTCTCCCGCCAGAAGATGGGCCGGCTCGGCACCGCCGACGAAATCGCATCCATGGCGGTCTATCTCGGCAGCGACGAAAGCGCATTCACCACCGGCGTCGACCTTGTCGTCGACGGCGGCTACATGCTCTGATCGCTCCTCATCCCCAGGAGGCGCGACAGCGCCCTCCCGAGGGATGGGCCACGGGCTTATGGTTCGAGACGCGCGCAACTGCGCGCTCCTCACCATGAGGGATAGATAGGGGAGTTCTCGATGAACAAGATCGATCTCAACGGCCGCATTGCCGTCGTCACCGGCGGCGCGCAGGGCTTTGGCCGTGCCATCACCCGGCGTTTCATCGACTCCGGCGCCAAGGTCGCGATCTGGGATTTCGACTCGGCTCTCGCCGAGAAGACCGCGAATGAAGTCGGCGGCGAGACAAAGGTCTTCAAGGTCGACGTCACCGACCCCGCCGCCGTCGAGCAGGCGCGCGATGCGACGCTTGCCGCCTTCGGCAAGATCGACATCCTCGTCAACAATGCCGGCATCGCCGGCGTCAACAAGCCGGTCTGGGAGACCGATCTCGAGGAGTGGCGCAAGGTCCTGCGCATCAATCTCGACGGCCCTTTCATCGTCTGCAAGGCGATCGTGCCGACGATGCTCAAGCAGAAATACGGGCGGATCGTGAACATCGCCTCGATCGCCGGCAAGGAAGGCAATCCCAACGCCTCGCATTATTCGGCCTCCAAGGCCGGACTGATCGCGCTGACGAAATCGCTCGGCAAGGAATTGGCGGCACATGACATCCTCGTGAATGCGGTGACGCCGGCCGCGGCGAAGACCGCGATCTTCGACCAGATGACGCAGCAGCATATCGACTTCATGCTGTCGAAAATCCCCAAGGCGCGCTTCGTGCTGGTGGAAGAGCTCGCCGCGATGGTGAGCTGGCTCGCATCCCAAGATTGTGCCTTCTCCACCGGCGCGGTGTTTGATATTTCCGGCGGACGGGCGACCTACTGAGGCAGCCATGATCCGGGAAGGTGGATGCCTGTGCGGCGCGGTGCGGTTCAAGGCGGAAGGTGAGCCGCTCAACGTCCGCATCTGCCATTGCCGCATGTGCCAGAAGGCGATGGGCTCGCCCTACTTTGCTCGCGCGCAATTCGACCAGCGCGCGCTAGATCGCGACGCGCGTCGGCGTGGTCCGCTCCAGCGCGAAGGCCCAGAGATAGAAGGTCAGCGCAGCACCAAAGGCGCCGAGATAGAAAGCCGCCAGCCATTGCGGCGCGCCGAAGCCGGCGACCGGCGCAAAACTGCCGCGGATATAAGAGAGCAGGACGAGGCAGGCCGCCCCAGCCGCCATGCTCATCGTGGTGAAGGCGATCGGGCCGGAGCGCCGGATCAGCGGCTTCGACCAGATACCGTAGAGCGCCATGCACAGCGCTGCCGCCATCATCAGGAGATCGCCGCGCCAGGCGCCCGATGGTGCCGAGGTCAGGTCGGAGAGCAGCGCGACGGCGACGCCAAATGTCGCTATCACGACACCAATCGATTTACGCCAGCTCAGGGCCTCGGCGCCGAGCGCGGCGCCGATCACGAGTGACAGCAACGGAAGCGTCGACAAGGCGAGCGCGCCGCGCGCGGCGGTCGTGAAGATCAGCGACGCGTTGAACAGGATCGGAAACAGCGCGAAGAACAGGATGCCGAGCCCGGTCGCGGCGGCCCAGTCCCCTCGCCCCGGCCAGCGGTCACCGCGGAACAGCGTGAGAGGCAACAGCAGCAGGAAGCCGATGCCGAACCGGAACGAGCCGATTGCCAGCGGATCGAGGCTGCCCACGAGATAGCGCGTGGCGCCGATCGAGGTGCCGCCGAGGCCGCTCGACAGCACCGCGGCCAGAACGCCGGAGATTTCGCCCACACTTCCTCCCTTGACGAGCCTCGAACGCAGCATACGAGGCGCGCCGAAACAGGGAATGGAGTTTCCGTCATGCTGGGATAAGTTTTCGTCATGACCACGCCTGTTCTCGATCCCGATCTGCTGAAGGCATTTCTCGCCGTCGCCGAGCATCGCTCGTTCACGCGCGCAGCCCAATTGCTCAACCGGACCCAGTCGGCGATCAGCGTCCAGATCAAGCGCCTGGAGGAGCGGATCGGCACCAAGTTGTTTGAGCGCACCAGGGCCGGCGTCGCGCTGACCGCGGCGGGCGAAGAACTCCTCGTTTATGCGAGACGGCTTCTCGACCTCAATGCAGAGGCGATCGATGTGCTCCGCGCGCGCAAGCACGACGCCGTGGTCCGCCTCGGCGTGATGGACGATTACGGCACGATCGTCATTCCGCCCTTGCTGGCGCGCTTTGCCCAAAACCATCCGGAGATCCGGGTCGAGATCGAGACCGGCTTGACCGCGACGATGCCGGCGCGGGTCGGCGAGGCCTATGACCTCGTCATCGCCATGCATCCGGAAGGACGCGGCGATGGCGAGTTGCTCCGGTGCGAGCAGGCGGTCTGGGCTGCGGGCGGATCGTACTCAGCCGAGGCGCACGACACGCTGCCCGTCGCGCTCTACCCGCCGGGCTGCCTGTTCCGGCAATGGGCCGCGGAGGCGCTGGATGCCGCAGGCCGGCCCTGGCGCCTCGCCTTTGTCAGCCGCACCCTTGCGGCGGTGGAGGCGATCGCGGCGCAGGGCGTTGCGATCACCGTCGTGAAGGCCGGCACCCTGCCCCCTCGCCTGCGCATCCTGTCGAACGGCCTGCCGCCGCTGCCGGCCGCGGATATCCGCCTGCACCGCGCGCGCAACCTGTCGCGTCCGGCGGCGCTGCTGGCGGATCATTTGCGACGTAGTTTTTCGGAACCGGCCACCCTATCTAGAGCTTGAGCGCTGCTGCACCGCCGGTTGGCTGGGACGGCTGCAAGGCCGCAGGCAAACCGGGATAGACGAGCCGTGAACATTTCCCTTTATGAGCTTTCCGTATGGGTGCTACCGCTGCTGCTCGCCATCACCTTCCACGAGGCCGCGCACGCTTTCGTCGCGTACCGTCTCGGTGACAACACGGCCTGGCAGCTCGGCCGCGTCAGCTTCAACCCTATCAAGCATATCGATCCGTTCGGCACCCTGATCCTGCCGGCGATGCTGCTGTTCGCGCACTCACCGTTCCTGTTCGGCTATGCCAAGCCGGTTCCCGTCAATTTCCGCAAGCTCAACCATCCCAGGCTCGACATGGTCTGGGTGGCCCTTGCCGGGCCCGCCACCAACATCCTGCTGGCGCTCGCGGCGGCTCTCGCCCTGCATGCCCTGCCCCTTGCACCGGCGGCCTCGGCCCAGTGGATCTTCGACAACCTCAAGAATGCGCTGGTGATCAACGCGGTGCTGGCGGTGTTCAACATGATGCCGATCCCGCCGCTCGACGGCGGGCGCGTCGCGGTCGGGCTGTTGCCTCGGGCCCTCGCCATGCCGCTGGCCCGGCTCGAGCCGTTCGGGATGCTGATCCTGATCGGCCTGTTGATCCTGCTGCCGCTCGCGGGCTCGCAGCTCGGTCTAAATCTTGATGTTATTTCAGGAATACTGCGAACGTTGACCGGTTATGTGATTCAGGCTGTTCTCTTCCTGACCGGCAACGCGTAGTTCAACAGAACACCCGAACACAAGCCGAAGGGCTCGAGGCCGACTTGGTCAAAGCTGCCGATATGCTGATCGCGCGACGCGCGGACACCCGCGCCCGCGCCGATTTTGCCACCTGGAAGATGATGGCCAAGCTCAACGGGGCCTCCGCGCTGCCTGCCGAGGCGCAAGAGTTCCTGGCCAGCTACAAGAACCTGCTGGCGCAGATGAGCGAGGGCGAGGCCACCGAGGCCACCATCGGCGCGATCTACAAGGCCTACTATGCCGAGATGGGCGGCGCGGGAACTCCGCCCGACGTCCGGACCCGTCCGCCCGAGCCGGCAGCGGACAATGTTACCGCTTTCCGCCGCCCGCCTCCGAAACCGACGAAGACGGCCTCCTTTACGGCGGCGTTTAGCGGAGCCCAGAAACGGCCGCTCCCGGTGGCGCTGATCTTCGCCTGCCTGGTCGTGGTCTATGTCGGGATCCGGCTCTACTGGCGCTGAGCCGATTTCTTCTTTTTCTTCTCGTCCGGCGGCGTGAAGATGATGTCGACGGTACGCTCGAACCGGTCTTCGGTCAGTCCGGCCGGAGGCTGCGGGATGGGATCGGACTTGCGGACAATCGAGATCGCGGCCGCATCGTAGGCCACATCCCCTGACGACTCCACGACGTCGACGGACAGCACATTGCCCCTGCGGTTGATCGCGAAGCTGACCTTCACCTTCTGATTATTGGGCTGCTTGCCCTCGGGGTTGACCTTGTGGGCCGTGAGGTGCGCGCTGATCTTGCGATTCCAGTCGCTCGTAATCCTGAGGATGTCCTTGCCGAGGCCAAGCACCGGCGCCAGGGCCTTCTCGGCCTCGCGCGCGTCCTCGTCGAGTGTCTGCCGCGCCGTTGCAACCGACTGCGGCGAAGCCTCGGCAGCGGGTGTCTCGACCGCCGCGATCTTGGGATCCTCGTCCTGCGGCTTCTTCGAGGTGTTTTCGGTGACGACCCGATCGGGATCGTCGACCTGTTGCGACTGGTCCTTCGGAAGCTCGGTTTCCTTGGTCTCGGCCTTTTGCTCGGGAAGCGCCTGCTGCTCCTGCATCGCTTCGCTGTCCGGTCCCGGCGGAAGGTCGGTCTCGGGCGCCTTGGGCGAGGCCATCTCGACGGCGAACTCCGCGCCGGACGCGCCCAGGCCATCGTCGTCGTCATCGGTCCGCAGATGGGCCAGGGCAAGCGCGGCACCGCCCAGATGGAGCGCGAGCGCCGCCACCGCCGCCAAAATCCAGAGCTTCCGGGATGGTCTGGCTTCGTCCGACATCGTGCGCCTCTAAGGCTGACCGGCGCCTGCCGCAGGCGCTCCGGGAGCGCCCTCCAGCGCGACCAGCTTCACCCGGGAATAGCCGCCTGAGCGCAAGAGCTCCATGACGCTCATCAATTCGCCATACGGCACCGAGCGATCGGCGCGCAGGAAGACATACTTGTCCTTGCTCATGTCGGACAGGCCGTCGAGGGTCCCGATCAACTCGGCGCGGTGGACCGGGTTTTCGCCGATCGCAAGCGTCAGGTCGGGCTTGATGCTGAGATAGGTCGGCTTGTCCGGCTTCTTCTGCGGGGTCGCGCTCGAGGTCGGCAGATCGATCGGCAGGTCGACCGTGGAAAGCGGAGCTGCGACCATGAAGATGATCAGCAGTACCAGGATGACGTCGATGAACGGCGTGACGTTGATGTCATGCGTCTCGCCGAAATCGTCGTCGTCATCATTGTCTGCGAGCGAAACGCCCATGGTTCACTCCGCCGCGCGCGAATGCGCGCTGCCGTGGCTGCGGTCGAGATCGCGCGAGAGCAGCCGCGCCGCCGCGCCCGAGGCACGGCTGACGAGCTCGAGATAGCTTTTCGTCACGCGCGAGAAGTGGTTGTAGATGATGACGGCGGGAATGGCGGCGACGAGGCCGATCGCGGTCGCGAGCAGCGCCTCGGCGATGCCGGGCGCGACCACGGCGAGGTTCGTGGTCTGCGACTTCGAGATGCCGATGAAGCTGTTCATGATGCCCCAGACCGTGCCGAACAGGCCGACGAAGGGCGACGTCGAGCCGATGGTCGCGAGCACGCCCATGCCGATGCGGATGCGCCGCGCTTCTGCGCGCACAATCTCCTGGAAGCTCGAGGCCGCACGCTCCTTGATGCCGGCATCGCTGGACAGGCCGGCCGACATCCGCGCCTCGCGCAGCGCTGCCGCCAGGAAGGACGGCAGAATGCCCTGCTTGGCACCGAGCGCCATCTGGGCTTCCGCCAGCGACCGCGCCTCCGAGATCTTCTTCAGTGCCGAACGAAGCTTGCCGGATGCGACCGACAGCTCGATCGACTTGGCGATCAGGACGGTCCAGGTCATCAGCGATGCAAAGGCGAGCCCGATCATCACCGCCTTCACGATGACGTCCGCCGACATGAACATCACCCAGGGGGACAGCTCCTTCATGGCCGGCGCGATAGCGGCCGCGTCGGGCTTCGCCGCGGGCGCCGCCGCCGTCGGAGCGGCAGCTGGAGCCGGGCTGGCCGCGGCCGGCTGAGCCGTCGCCTGTGCCGGTGCCGCCGGCTGGGTCTGTGTCTGTGTCTGGGCAGAAACAGGGGATACGAGCCAGGCGGCCGCCAGCATCAAGGCGGCGGCAAGGCTTGCTTGGAAGGACATGATCTTCATACTTCGGCCCAGTAGCGAATGAGGTTGTGATAGATACCCGTCAATTTGACCGTTTCGGGATCGTCACGCCCGAGCCGTTCCACCAGCGCCTGTATCGCGGTGTCGAGGTCAAAGATCATGCTCCGGGCTTGATCGTCCCGTATCATGCTCTGAAGCCAGAAGAAAGACGCAACCCGCGTCCCCCTCGTCACCGGCGTGACGAGATGGAGGCTGGTCGAGGGATAGAGCACGCAGTCCCCGGCTTGCAACTTCACTTCGTGCGAACCGTAGGTGTCCTCGATCACAAGTTCGCCACCGTCATACTCTTCCGGCTCGGCCAGGAACAGCGTGACCGACAGGTCTGTGCGGATGCGAAGGCCGGTCAGGCGGTCGCCGCGGATCGCGTTGTCGACATGCAGCCCGAAATGATGGCCGCTGTTCGCCGCATAGCGGTTGAACAGCGGCGGGAAGATATGGAGCGGGATCGCCGCTGCCAGGAACCGCGGGTTCGACGTCAACGCCGAGATGATGCGGTTGCCGAGCTTGCGCGCGACCTCGCTGTCAGGCGGCAACTGCTCATTGCGCTTGACCATTGCTGACTGCGCGCCCGCGGTGGAGCGTCCGTCTTCCCATTCGCTGGCGTCCATGATGCGGCGGAAATCCGCCACATCATCCTTGCTCAGGACGCCTTCTATGCATGTCAGCATGGCACCTCGTCGTTACTCCATCAGTAGCGCGCCGAGATCACCAGATAGGCGGCGCGTCCCGGTGCTTCCAGCACGAAGGGCGCGGCGCTCTGGTACAGCGCGTCATAGTAGCGTTTGTCGAAGATGTTGTTCACGAACAGCTTCAACTGCCAGTTCTTGTTGAGCTTGGCTTCGACGAAGGCATCGAACCGCCAGTAGCTCGGGATCGAGGTGCCCTGGTTCGCCGCGAGGAACGTACCGCCATAAATCTTCGAGCGGTAGACCGCCTGACCGCCCAGCTCCCACACATCCGTCAACTGATATTTGCTGAGCAAGCTGAAGGATTGGTGCGCGATGTTGGAGAGGGGCAGGCCCACGTTGGTGGTGTAGAGCGTCGTGTTGGCCGGCGGAATCAGCGACTTCGTCACTTCCGACTGCATCAGAACGAGACCGCCGAAAATGCTCCATTTGTCGGTGATCTTGCCGCCGACGCCGAGGTCGATACCGCGAATACGATAGGCCGCGCCGGCCGTGATACAGGATACGTTCCCCGCCGTAGCAGTATAGGGACATGCCGCAGTCGCAGTTGCAGCAGTGACATTGCGCGATTCTCGCGCATTTTCCTTTTCGGTCTGGAAGAGCGCAGCCGTCAGCAACAGGTGCCTGTCGAACAGCTCCCACTTCGTCCCAAGCTCGATCGCCTTGTTCTTCTCAGGACCGAAGATCTGAGGAGCGGCGCCGTTGAGCACGGGCGCAAGACCACCATACTGAACGCTGGTTCCGTCAAATTCCGCGCCAACCGGGTTCGACGAGGTTGCGTAGGCCGCGTAAACGCTTCCGTTCGGCAACGGCTTGAGGGTGAGGCCGAGATTGAAATTCGGCATCCCGTAGTCTTGCTGCTGCTGGCCAAAGGCGTTCAGCGTTCCCCCGTTGACCGAACCCCAGCCGTTCACCTTGACATTATAGTCATCATACCGAACGCCACCATTCAGGATCAGGACGTCGTTGTAGTTGGCCGTATCCAGCACGTAAACGCTCTTGGTATCGATCGCGATGTTGGTCGGCTTCTGCGTCAAACCTCCGGGAATCCCGAAGGGAAGGTTTGTGTATTGCGGACTGAACACGCTCACGCCTGTCAGCGAGTTGCCGGTAAAGCCGCCAGGTAGCGCCTCCGAAGCAAGGCCGGTATAGCTGTTGATAGACGACGTCTCGTGGTCGTATTCGAACCCGGCAAGCGCAGTGTGTTTGAAGCCTGCGATATCACTGAACTTGTAAGTCGCCTCGGTCTGATTGGCGATGACGTCCGTGACCTGGTAGCGGCTCTGCGGATTCGCACTGAGGGTGTAGGCCGTAAACGGAGCCCCTGCGGCGAGTGTCGGCGCTTCAGGCAGCGTTCCAATGTAGTTCTGCGTGGAGTGAGAATCCCTGAACCTGTTGGTGATCAAGAGATCTGGCGTGACGTAAACTTCGGCGTTGAGCGAACCAATGTCCTGGCCGGTCCGGTAGAAGTCTCGGTTGAGGAAGCCGTACCAATTCTTACGATTAACCCCGAAATCGGTGAACGGGCCGCCGGCGGTCGTTGCCGTGCTCGGCCGATAGTAAGGCACGCCGAAGTCCGGGAGTCCGGTCAGTTCGGTATGGATGTAGTTGGCAGTGATTTTGACCGCATCCAGAGGCTTCCATACCGTCGCGACGAATGCGCCGTCGCGATTGTCCGTCACATAGCCTCGCCCAGCGACATTGGCGTCCTGAAACAGTCCGCCCGCGCGCACCGACCAGGTCGGGTTGATCACCTGGTTGACGTCGAGCACCACGCGCTTGGTCATGTCGGTGCCAAACGTGGTGTCCATGTTGTAGAAGCTCTTCTCGGTCGTCGCCTGCTTGGTGACGATGTTGATCGCGCCGCCGGCCGTACCGCGACCAGCGAAGGACGAGCCCGGACCACGCAAAATCTCGACCTGTTCGGTAAAGAAATTCTCGCGCACGCTGACGCCCGAGTCGCGCACGCCGTCGATGAAGACGTCGTTGCGGGCATCGAAGCCGCGAATGAAGAAGCGGTCACCGAAGGCATTGCCGCCCTCACCCGTTCCGAGCGTCACGCCTGCCGTGCTCAGGATCGCCTGCTTCAGCGTCGTGGCGTTCTTGTCCTCGAGCACATCCTTTGTAAGCACGGTGATCGATTTTGGCGTGTTGAGGATTGGCTCAGGGAATTTACCTGACGCTTGCACTCGAGTGGCCATGTAAGGCGCGGCGGGATTTGCGTACGGATCACGATCGGCAGCACCAGGGCTCGGATTGGCGACAGGCGCTTGTGAGGCCTGCTGCCGCTGCGCCGCGCGCCGCAGGGCGTTGCGCGCACGAATCTGATCGGCGGTGGGCTTCGAAGCGGTCGGACGCGGACGCTGCTGAGGCGCATCGACGTTCACGGGGGGCAGATTGGTCTGCTGCGCCTGTGCGCCGGTCGAGACCGTCGCGACCGCGATCAGACTGGCGACCGTGGATACAGTCTTGCCGGTCGCGGTGTCGAAATTGTTGCCGAAGGATTTCCGATCCGCAACCGAACGCGACGATCGCGGTGTTTTCATCATGCCCATCACACGCCCCACAGTGCTTATGCTTCCATTGGTCGCGTTGCGGCAACGCGACGCATTGGTGCTATCGAGCGTGGTATTGGGGGTCAACGCGATCTCGGCCACACTCCGTTTGAATCCGACCATTTCAAAGCAATTCTAAACTCGGTTGAGTGCGCCGCAGTTTTAAATGGTTCTAAACTTGAACCATTCTAATCTGGACATTGATCGCTGCAATCTCGTCGTGCCGCATCAACCTTCGAGCTGATGCGCTTCGTCGATGCAGAGACGCGAACGATGGGGCGGTGCTATCGGTCGGAGAAAAGCTGGTCAATGCGATTGATCTGCCTGCACATTTGAATTCATCCAGATCGGACTCGGTGCAGATTTCAATCTGGAAGCATGGGCGCATGCGAGAGCTGCGCAGGCGCGAGCGGCGGCGCCGCTCTCAATCGCTGCTCGGCGGCTTCATCAGCGAGAACAATTCGTCGACGGTTTTCTGCGCGACGGCGCGCACGCGATCGGAGTTGTCCATGCCGGCGATGTTGACGCCGTTGACGACGGCTTTGATCTCGTCGCGAAAGTCGGTGAGGAATCGCAAGGGATCGCGCTGCTCGTTGGCGACGCGTGCGATCAGTCCCGTGATCAGAATCTGGCACGCGATCAGCTTGCCGTTCAGTTCGTCCATCCTGCGCTCCCGTTGTGGCGGGGCCGATATGACCGATACCGATTTTCCTGACAACCGAAACGCCCTGCACGCGAATTAGAACCGTTCTCACGGGTGTTGATTCCGGCTCACTTCGCAGGGCGGCCGGCGCTGTCTTGCGGCTCTGCGGGCCGCCGACACCGGTTCCGAGCATTGCCTAAAGTTTGCGCGCGGATCGTTCGCGCCGGGAAAAATGCAGGACTGCACACCGTAGTGTCACGGAGCTGCCTAGACCGTGCAAAGCTTTCCAATTGTTTAGGATTCCGAACGGATAGTGCTGTTTACACTGGAACTTGGCGTGTATTATACAAGCGCGCTGGAACCCTATGATTGCTCCACAATTCGTAGTTTTGGGCGTACGAACCAACGAGCCGACATGAAAAAAACACGGCCGATCCTCTGGATTCTGATCATCGCGGCCGTGGCCTCCGCAGGTTACTATGGCTGGCAGAAATTCGGCTCGCCCGAGGCCGGAAAAACCCAGACCGCTCAGAAGGGTCCGCCGCGCGCGCCCGCCATCCCCGTCAGCGTTTCGCCGGTCCAGAAGTCCGACTTTCCGGTTTATCTGACCGGTCTCGGCACGGTTCAGGGCTTCAATACGGTGCAGGTCCGAAGCCGGGTTGACGGCCAGATCGACAAGATCGCCTTCACCGAAGGCCAGATCGTCAAGCAGGACGAGCTTCTGGTCTCGATCGATCCCCGCCCCTATCAAGCCGCGCTCGACCAGGCCAAGGCCAAGAAGGCGCAGGACGAGGCCAATCTCGCCAACGCCAATCTCGAACTCCAGCGCGCCATGAAGCTCGGCGAATTCGCGACCGCGCAGCGGGTCGACACCCAGCGCTCGACGGTGGCCCAGCTCAACGCCCAGATCGCGGCCGACGAAGCTGCCATCGCCAACGCCCAGACCCAGCTCGACTACACCCAGATCAAGGCGCCGATCACCGGCGTGGCCGGGCTGCGCCTGGTCGACGTTGGCAACATCGTCAACGCCTCCACGCAGACGGGAATCGTGACGATCTCGCAGGTCGAGCCGATCTCGGTGATCTTCACCGCGCCGGAAGATCAGCTGCCCTATATCAGCGAAGGTCAGAAGGCCGGTGCGCTCAAGGTGATCGCGTTCACCACCGACGGCAAGAAGACGCTGGCCGAGGGCAAGCTCGCGGTCATCAACAATCAGGTCGATACGACCAGCGGGACTATTCGGCTCAAGGCGGTGTTCGACAACAAGGAACACACGCTGTGGCCGGGCCAGTCGGTTTCGACGCGCCTTCTGGTACGCACCCTGAAGGACGCGACCGTGGTTCCGGATGACGCGGTTCAGCATTCGACCAACGGCCTCTACGCCTATACCGTCAATCAGGACAACAAGGCGGAAGTGCACAAGATCAAGGTCAGCTACGCCATCGACGGCCGTTCGGTCGTCGACGAAGGCTTGAGCCCGGGTCAACAGGTGATCACCGGCGGTCAATTCAAGGTCCAGCCCGGAAGCCTCGTCTCGACGGCCGTAGCAAGCTCGGATCCGAGCCAGAACAAGGTACGACAGGAATGACCGAAGGCGGGATTTCGGCACCTTTCATCCGTTATCCCATCGGCACCTCGCTGCTGATGGCCGGCATCCTCTTCGTCGGTCTCGTCGCCTATCCCCTGCTGCCGGTCGCACCGCTGCCGCAGGTGGACTTCCCGACCATCCAGATCACGGCCAATTTGCCGGGCGGCAGCCCCGAGACGATGGCCTCGTCGGTGGCCCAGCCGCTCGAGCGGCAATTCGCCCAGATCCCCGGCATCGCCCAGATGACCTCGACGAGCTATCTGGGCACCGCCTCGATCACCATCCAGTTCGACCTCAACCGCAGCATCGACGGCGCCGCCAATGACGTGCAGGGCGCCATCAACGCCGCAAGCGGCCAATTGCCGAAGAACCTGCCCTCGCCGCCAACCTACCGCAAGGTCAACCCGGCCGACGCGCCGATCCTGCTGCTCTCGGCGACATCGGAGACGCTGCCGCTGACCACCGTCAGCGACGCCGTCGACGCCCAGCTCGCCCAGCAGATCAGCCAGCTCTCGGGCGTGGCGCAGGTCTTCATCGGCGGCCAGCAGAAGCCCTCCATCCGCATTCAGATCGACCCGGCGAAACTCGTCGCCAAGGGCCTGTCGCTGGAGGACGTGCGCAGCCAGATCGCGATCACCACGGTCGACAGCCCCAAGGGCAATATCGACGGGCCGAAGCGCGCCTACACGATCTACGCCAACGACCAGCTCACCCAGTCGAAGGACTGGAACGACGTCATCATCGCCTATCGCAATGGCGGTCCGCTTCGAATCCGCGACATCGGCCAGGCGGTGAGCGGCGCCGAGGACGCCAAGCAGGCAGCCTGGGCCAACGGCAAGCGTGGCGTGTTCCTGGTCGTGTTTAAGCAGCCGGGCGCCAACGTCATCGAGACCGTCGACCGGATCAAGGCGACCCTGCCTCGCCTCGTGGCAGCGATCCCGCCCGCGATCAAGATCGAGCTCATCAGCGACCGTACCACGACGATCCGCGCCGCGGTCGAGGATGTCCAGTTCACGCTGCTCCTGACCATCGCCCTCGTGGTCATGGTCATCTTCGTCTTCCTGCGCAGCTTCTGGGCGACGGTCATTCCCACCATCACGGTTCCGCTGGCGCTACTGGGCGCGTGCGCCCTGATGTGGGTGGTCGGTTATTCGCTGGATAATCTGTCGCTGATGGCGCTCACCATCGCGGTCGGCTTCGTCGTCGACGACGCCATCGTGATGCTCGAGAACATCACGCGCTACATCGAGGAAGGCGAATCGCCGATGGCGGCCGCCTTTAAGGGCTCCAAGGAAATCGGCTTCACCATCGTCTCGATCAGCATCTCGCTGGTCGCGGTGCTGATCCCGCTGCTGCTGATGGGCGGCATCATCGGACGCCTGTTCCGCGAGTTCGCCGTCGTGCTGGCGATGACCATCTTCGTCTCGATGTTCGTGTCGCTGACGCTGACGCCGATGATGGCCTCGCGCTTCCTGCGCGCCCATGGCGAGGTGACCCACGGCAAGTTCTACCAGTGGAGCGAACGCGCCTTCGACGGCATGCTGCGCGGCTACGAGTACGTTCTCGATCATGCCCTGGCCTGGCGCCGCACCACGCTCCTGATCTTCTTCGCCACGCTCGGCCTGTCGATCTATTTGTTCATCCTGATCCCGAAGGGCTTCTTCCCGCAGCAGGACGTCGGCCTGATCACGGCGACCTCGGAAGCGTCCCAGGACATCTCCTTCGCCGAGATGCAGCGCCGCCAGGTCGAGCTCGGCAAGATCGTGATGGAAGATCCCGACGTCGCCACGATCGCGATGAACATCGGCGGCAGCGGCCGCGCCGGCAACAACGGCAATTTGTTCATCACGCTGAAACCGCGTAACGAGCGCAACGCGTCGGCCCAGGAGATCATTGCCCGACTGCGTCCCAAGCTCGAGAAGGTGTCGGGCGCCCGCCTCTACATGCAGGCGGCCCAGGACGTCCGGCTCGGCGGCCGGCCGACGCGCACGCAGTTTGAATTCACGCTACAGGATGCCGATCTCACCGAGCTCAACGACTGGGCGCCGAAAATCCTCGCCAAGATGCAGACGCTGCCGCAATTGCGCGACGTCGCGACCGACCAGCAGACGCAGGGCACCACGGTCCAGCTCAAGATCAACCGCGACACCGCATCGCGCTACGGCATCCAGCCGCAGCTGATCGACGACACGCTGTATGACGCCTTCGGACAGCGGCAGGTCACGCAGTATTTCACCCAGCTCAACACCTACAAGGTGATCCTCGAGATCCTGCCGGAGATGCAGGGCAGTCTCGACAGCCTGAACAAGCTCTACCTGAAATCGCCGCTGACCGGCGAGCAGGTGCCGCTGTCGACCTTTGCGACCTGGTCCACCGATCCGGTCCGCCCGCTCTCGATCAGCCACCAGGGCCAGTTCCCGGCGATCACGATCAGCTTCAACCTCGCCCAAGGCGTCGCGCTCGGCCAGGCCACCGAGGCCGTGCAGAAGGCGATGGCCGATCTCGGCGCACCACCGACCCTGAATTCGAGCTTCCAGGGCACCGCGCAGGCGTTCCAGCAGTCGCTCGGCACCGTGCCGCTGCTGATCCTCGCAGCCCTCGTCGTGGTCTATCTGATCCTCGGCATCCTGTACGAGAGCTACATCCATCCGATCACGATTCTGTCGACCCTGCCCTCGGCCGGCGTCGGCGCGCTCCTGATCCTGATGGCGGCCGGCTTCGACTTCAGCTTGATCGCGCTGATCGGAATCATTCTCCTGATCGGCATCGTGAAGAAGAACGGCATCATGATGGTCGACTTCGCCATCGCGGCCGAGCGCGACGAGCACAAGACGCCGGCGGAATCGATCCGTCAGGCCGCGCTGCTGCGCTTCCGGCCGATCATGATGACGACGATGGCCGCCCTGCTCGGCGGCGTGCCGCTGATGCTCGGCCACGGCACCGGCGCCGAGATCCGCCAGCCGCTCGGCTACGCCATGGTCGGCGGCCTGATCGTCAGCCAGGCGCTGACGCTGTTCACCACCCCGGTGGTCTATCTCTATCTCGACGAGCTCAACAACTGGTTCTCGGGCTGGGGCCGTTCGGGTGACGGCGACGGCCACGAGGTCGCCGAGCACGGCACCGTTAAGCAAGCCGCCGAGTAAACTTGCGCCGCGGCTCCCGCGACGCTACAGCGAGGCCCTCGGTTCACGCCAACGCGGTTTCGCCATGTCCATGCAATCCAGACTTGTCGCCCTCGCCGCCGCCCTTCTGCTGTCGACAGCCGGCGCGTCTGCCCAGCAGAGCGCCAAAAAGAACGCCGCTTCCCCTGCACCGGCCGCACAGCCCGCGCCAGCTCCGACGCAGCCGCAGGCTGACGGTGCACAGCAAGCCGGATGGGTCGTGCGCTGCACCAGCGTCAGCCGCGACGCGCCGCTCGAATGCGCGATGGAGCAGAACGCGGTGCTGACCAAGACCGGCCAGACCATCGTCCTGATCAACATCCGCATCGCGCCGGACACCCGCACGCCGGTGGCGCTGCTGCAATTGCCGCTCGGCCTCAACCTGCCCGTCGGGGCCAAGCTCCAGGTCGACGAGGGCAAGACATTCGACCTCCAGATCCAGACCTGCGAGAACCGCGGCTGCTACGCCTCGACGCCGATCGCGGCGGACCTGCTCGCGGCCTTGCGGTCGGGCAAGCAGCTGAAAGTCTCCTTCCAGAACATGGCCAAGGAGGCGATCGCGATCCCGATGCCGCTGGGCGATTTCGCGGCGGCCTACGACAAGATCAAGTAAGGACCGTTCCCGTTTCCCGTTGGAGTGGACGCTCTCTCACCTCGTGATTGCGAGCGTAGCGAAGCAATCCAGCAATCTTTCCGCGGAGGCAGTCTGGATTGCTTCGCTGCGCTCGCAATGACGGCGCGGATGCAGCGCCGCCTCTTCCCTCTCACTGCCGCGCCATCTGCGCATTGCCGACGGCATCGCCGTCGAGCTTCTGGTCGTCGTGCATGGTGACGGTGACGCGCAGTAGCCTTCCAGCGAATTCGAACGGCGCCTCGTAATGTGACACGGGGCTGCCACGGTCGCGGCCGATGTCGAGACCGGACCACGAGATCAGCGTGTGGAAGCCGAGCTGGGTCTGGAGCGCCCCCGCCGGCTCGCCGTCGATCAGCAGCGTGTATTCGGTGACGCCGGTGCGCGAACCCTTGGCCGGCGCCTCCTTGCGGACGAGGCGTTCGACGTGCACCCCGAGCCGCCGCGCGCCTGACGACACTTTCCGGTCCGACCGCACGATCTGGTGGCTGCCGCCGATGTTGAGGTCGTGCACGAGGTGGCCATCTCTGATGTAGAGGCTGTAGCCCGACGTCGCGTCGCCATGCGAGATCAGCACGCCGTTTGCACCCGCCTCGTCGATCTCGACATGGGCCTCGATCGTGTAGCTGCGGCTGCGCACATCAGGTGCGACATCGGTCGGCACGTGGCCCATGCCGGCGTGAAAGACGAAATGGTGGCGCGCACCATGGAAGCGTGCGGCGTTCTCGGCGAAGCGCGGACCGAAGCGGTCGTCGAGCGGCAGCACCTTGTGCTTCTCGGCCTCCGCCCACCAGGTCGCGATCATTGCTGCCAGACGCTCCGGCTGCTTTGCGGCGAGATCGTCGGTCTCGGAGAAATCCTCGTCGAGATGAAACAGCTCCCATTTGTCGTTCTCGAATGGCGTCCCCGAGGGATGGAAGGCGACCGCCTTCCAGCCGCCCTGCCAGAGGCCGCGATGGCCGAACATCTCGAAATATTGCGGCGAGCTCTTTGAGGGCGCGGACGCATCCCTGATCGAGCGCGCAAAGCTCTCGCCTTCCAGCGGCATCTGCGGGCAGCCGGCGATCGTGCTGGGCGCCTCGATGCCGATCAGCTCGAGCAGCGTCGGCGTGAGGTCGCAGGCGTGGACGAAGTGGTGCCGCAGCTCGCCTTTGCCTGCGATCTTCTTCGGCCAGTTGATGACGAAGGGATCGCGGATGCCGCCGCCATGGGTGTTCTGCTTGTAGCGCCGCAGCGGCGTGTTCGACGCCATCGCCCAGCCATGCGGGAAATTGCTGTGGGTGTCGGGCCCGCCGATATCGTCGAGACGCGCGAGCTTCTCCGCGATCGGCTCCGGCTTGAAGTTGAACGGCCCCATCGCGTTGACGAAGCCGAGCGGCCCGCCTTCCTGGCTCGCGCCATTGTCGGACATCACGATGATCACGGTGTTGTCGCGAATGCCGGCCGTCTCCAGGAACGCGACAAGCCGTGCAAGATGGCGGTCGGAATGGTCGAGCATGCCGGCGAAGGCCGCCTGCAGGCGGGTGAAGACACGGCGCTCATCGGCTGTGTGCTCCTCCCACGGCTTCACGCCATCGTTGCGCGCCGGCATCCGGGTTGCCTCAGGCACCAGCCCCATCGCCTTCTGGCGTGCCAGACGCCGTTCGCGCTCGACGTCCCAGCCGTGCGCGAATTCGGCATCATAGCTCCTGATGATATCGCCCGGCGCCTGATGCGGCGCATGACAGGCGCCAAGTGCGACCCAGGTGAGCCAGGGAACGTCAGGACGGTCGGCGACATGGTCGCCGATGAATCGGATCGACTGGTCAATCAGGTCCTCGGTCAGGTGATAGCCGTCGGCGTAGGTGCCGGGAGGATCAATATGCGTGTTGTCGGAGACGAGCTCCGGCGCGTACTGGTCGGTCTCGGCATCGAGGAAGCCGTAGAAGCGATCAAAGCCGCGTCCCAGGGGCCAGCCGTCGAACGGACCGGTGGCGCCGCTTTCGGTCAGCGGCGTGACGTGCCATTTGCCGACCATGTAGTTGCGGTAGCCATGGATGCGCAGCATCTCGGCCAGCGTCCCCGCCTCGCGCGCGATCTTGCCGCGGTAGCCGGGATAGCCGGAATCGAAATTGGCAAGGCAGCCGACGCCGACCGAGTGATGATTGCGTCCTGTCAGCAGCGCGGCGCGCGTCGTCGAGCACATCGCCGTGGTGTGGAATCCTGAGTAACGCAGCCCTTCGGCCGCGAGCCGGTCGATGGTCGGCGTTTTGATTGCCGAACCGTAGCAGCCGAAATCGGAGAAGCCGACGTCGTCGAACAGCACGACCAGGATGTTCGGCGCGCCCTCGGGCGGCTTCGGCGCATCCGGCCACCAGGGTTTTGACTCCGCGACCGTCTTGCCGACGGTGCCGCGGAACGGCGTGCCGCTGCCTGCGCTCATCTGTTCCTCCCTGCTCGCTGCGGGAACGGCACGGTTGACCCGCGGCCCACCCACGTCTAGATTATAATCCGAATTATGATTATGATTTTTGCCGGATGCAAGCGCGGATGCGGCCAAGCTCGGACGACCCCGATTTCGACCTGCCCGGCGTTGCCCCGTCGCGCCAGAAGCGCAGCCGCGAGACGACGCTGGCGCTGCTGCGCGCCGGCGCCGACATGCTGCGGACGCGCAGCCTTGCCGAGCTGTCGATCGAGACGCTCTGCACCGAGGTCGGCGCCACCGTCGGCGCCTTCTACAGCCGCTTCGAGAGCAAGGAGGCCTATTTCAACGCACTGATGGCGCTGGCTGCGCGCGACGGCGAGCAGCGGCTCGGCGAAATCAGGCGACCGTCACCGGATACGGACCTCGACAAGCTCTGCCACGTCATCGTCAGCGGCATCATCACCTGGATGCGCAACCACGAGGGCGTGCTGCACGCCGCGCTTCAGCACGACGACACCCGCCCGGACAAATGGACGCCGTTCAAGGCCCTCGCGAAGGCAACGACCGAGCGCGCCACCCCTCTCCTGCTCCCGGCCATGGGCAAGGGACGCAAGGCCGCAAAGACCCGGACCATCGCCTTCGGCTTTCAGGTCGTTCTGGGCACGCTGGTGAACGCGATCCTCAACGATCCCGGGCCGCTGTCGCTTAGATCAAAAGAGATGGAGACGCGGCTCGCCGGTTGCCTGTTGCTGTTGCTCCAGGCGGAGATCAATCAGTCGACGCCGAGATAGGCCTTCTGCACCTGCGGGTCCTGTGCGAGCGCCGCGGCCGTGCCGGATAGCACGCTCTTGCCGACCTGGAGCACGGTGGCGAAGTCCGAGACTTCCAGCGCGAGCTCGATCGATTGCTCGGCGAGCAGGATGGTCAGGCCCTCGCGATGCAGGCGGCCGAAGGTCTCGTACATGGATTCAACCACCGCCGGCGCGAGGCCGAGCGACGGTTCGTCCAGCATCAGCAGCTTCGGATCGCTCATCAGCGCGCGGCCGACCGCGAGCATCTGCCGCTCGCCGCCGGACATGGTGCCGGCGCGCTGGTTGCGGCGCTCCTTCAGGCGCGGGAAGATCTCGTAGACGCGCTCAAGCAAATTGGCCTGGCGTGACTTGTCGTGCAGCGGCGTCGCGCCGAGCATGAGGTTGTTCTCGACGCTCTGCTGCACGAACAGCCGCCAGCCTTCCGGCGACAGCGCAAGCCCCTTGCGCACGATCGCAAAGGCCTTCTGGCCGGCGATGTCCTCGCCGCGAAAGCTGATCGATCCGGAATGCACGGGAATGAGACCCGCGATTGCATTCAGCGTCGTGGTCTTGCCGCCGCCATTGGAGCCGAGCAGCGCGACGACGCTGCCCTCCGGCACCTCCAGCGAGACGTCGGAGACACCGATGAGGTCGCCGTAGCGCACCTCGAGGTGCTCGATCCGAAGAAGCGCGCCGCTCATAGGTCCCGCCCGCCCATCAGCTCGACCGGCGTATGGCCGGCCGCGGCCTTCGCCGCGCGTTTGCCGAGATAGGCTTCGATCACCGCCGGGTTCGAGGTGACCTCGCGCGGCGAGCCGCGGGCGATCTCCTTGCCCTGGTGAAACACCATCACGCGGCTCGCAAGCGACATGATCACTTCCATGATGTGCTCGACGATGACGAGCGTGATGCCGGAGCGGTGGATGTCGCGCACGAGATCGATGGCGAGCCTCACTTCGTGGGCGTTGAGCCCGGCCATGGCCTCGTCGAGCAGCAGCACCTTTGGCTCGGTCGCAAGTGCGCGGGCGATCTCCAGCCGCTTGCGGCCGGGCGTGCCGAGCGAGCGCGCCGGCGCATCCGCAAGCCTGCTCATGCCGACGCGCTCCAGCACCGCGCGCGCCCGGGTCTCGGCCTCGTGGCGATGCGAGGTGCGCAGGAAGGCGCCGATCATGACATTCTCTAGCACCGTCATGCCTTCAAAGGTCTGCGGCACCTGGAAGGTGCGCGCAAGCCCGAGCCCGGCGCGCTGCTCCGGCGCGAAGTCGGTGATGTCGGTCCCCTCGAACAGCACGCGGCCCGACGTGGTCTTGAGGTCGCCGGTGAGGCAATTGAAGAAGGTGGATTTGCCGGCGCCGTTGGGGCCGATCAGGCCGAGAATATCGCCCTGCTCCAGCGTCACGGACGCATCGTCCACCGCCTTGAAGCTGCCGAACGCCTTTGTGATCCCGCGCGCCTCAAGGAGCATGGCCGGCTCCCTTGTCTGCGCCGGGCTTGCGTCGTCCCGTGAACAGGCTGAGCAGGCCGCCGGGCTGGAAGCGCGCGATCAGCACGATGATCGCGCCATACACCACGAAGGTGAGGCCCGCCCCCTTGCCGCCAAGCCAGCTGTTGGAGATCTCCTCCAGCGGCACGAGGATTGCGGCACCGACCAGCGGCCCGAACAGCAACCCTGCCCCGCCCAGCGCCGCCATGATCAGGATCTTGACCGAGATCAGGATGCCGAGCCCGGACTCGGGATCGACGAAGCCGAACATCATCGCATAGAGCGCGCCAGCAACGCTCGTCAGCGCCGCGCTCAGCATGTAGGCATAGAGCTTGGTGCGGCTCGCCGGCGCGCCGAGCGAGCGCGCGGCCCGTTCGGAATCCTTGATCGCGCGCAGGTAAAATCCCATCCGGCTGTTGGTCATCCACCAGGTGATCAGGAGCGTGATCACGAGGACGACCAGAAAGAGATAGTAATACGGCAGCGACGACAGGAACGAGAGATCGAAGACGTTGCGCGGGACCGTCGGGCCGGAAAGACCGACGGCAGCGCCAAGCCATTCGGTATTGGTCACGATCAGCCGTACCGTCTCAGCCACTGCGATCGTTGCCATGCTGAAATAATGGCCGGACAAGCGCAGCGTCGGCACACCGATGATCGCAGCGAGTCCCACCGCCAGCACGATGCCGCCGGGGATTCCGAGCAGCGGCGACAGGCCGAATTTTGCGTAGGAGCCCATCGCGGCATAGGCGCCGCAGCCGAAGAACACGACATGGCCGACCGAGACCTGGCCGGCATAGCCGCCGACTATGTTCCAGGCCGACGCGGCGATGGCATAGAGCAGCACCAGCGCGCCCAAGCGCTGCTGGAACGGCGAGGACAGCAGCAGCGGATAGGCGATCGCAATGGCTGCGACGACCGAGAGCCAGATCAGACGCCGCATCACATCTTCCCCATCAGGCCTTGCGGCCGGAACCAGAGGAAGGACAGGAACAGGACATAGACGACGATGTCCTTGTAGACCGCGCCGATCAGATAGCCCGATAGCGACTCGATCACGCCGATCAACAGGCCAGCGACGAGCGCGCCGGGCACGCTGCCGAAACCGCCGAGGGACACCGTGACGAAGGCGACGATGCCGAGCGTCTCGCCGACCGTCGGCACGATGTAGAAGAAGTTCGCGATCAGCGCGCCGGCGAGGCCGGTGGCGCCGGCCGCGATGGCCCAGGCGATCGCCTGCATGGTATCGGGCCTGATGCCCATGAGCTGAGCCGCGGTCTGATCCTCCGCCACCGCCAGCATTTTTGAACCAAGCGATGTGCGCGTCAGGAGCAGGTGGAGACCGAATGTCACCAGCAGCGCGACGACACCGGCAAGCAGCCGCGAGGCTTCGAGGCGCAGGCCCGCAAACGCATAGGTGCCGCCGACGATATTCGACGGCATCGACAGGAAGTTGGCGCCGAACCACCAGAACACGGAATAGCGCAGCAGCAGCGCGAGCCCGAACGTGCCGAGGATCTGCGCCAGCATCGGCCCCTTCATGATGTCGCGGATCAGGGCGAAATAGACGACGACCCCGACGGTCGCGAGCACCAGTGTCGCCAGCGGCGCGCCGAGGATGGGCCCTCCCCCCATCAGCGTGTAGACGACATAGGCGACGTACATGCCGAGCATGACGAAGTCGCCATGCGCGAAATTGACGATGTTCATCATGCCCCACACCAGCGTGAGGCCAGAGGAAAACAGGGCGTAGACGGCACCGAGCAGAAGCCCGCCGGCAATCACCTGCACGAGAACAAAGGACATGAGCTGCGTTGCTCTGATCAGATCATTTTGGGAAAGGCGGGACGCGCGGTCCCGCCGTCAATCTCACCAGCCCTTGTAGGGCAGCATCGGCGCCTTCTCGGCATTGGCCTTCGGCCACACCGAGACATAGTTCTCGCCATCCTGAAGCTGGATGATGGCGCCGGACGCGAGGACATTCTGGCCCTTGTCGTCGAACTTCACGCCCTTGTAGCCGATCATGAGCTGCTCGGGCTTCAGGTCCGTCGCCTTCAGCGCGGCCTGGATCTTTGCAGGCTCGGTCGAACCGGCGCGGTCGATGGCATCGGCCAGCACGAAGAAGCCCTGCATCTGCCGGGCGACCGTGTCGTCCATCTCCTCGCCGCTCTTCTTCTTGTACATGTCGGCGATGATGGCGGACGCCGAGCCCGGCGGTCCCACGACCCAGGACGAGCGGTTGAAGGCGCCTTGCGAGATCTTGCCGACCGCCTTGGTGAAGGACGGATCGGAGTAGCCGGCATCGTCGGCCAGCAGCACGGGCGGCTTGTAGTCGAGCGACTGCATGGTCTTGGCGAACAAGATCGCGTCCGACGTGTAGCTGATCATGATGACGACGTCGGGCTTCTTGTCCTTGAGCTGCAGCACCTGGCCCTGCAAGTCGGTCGCATTGACGGGATAGGCGATATCGAGCGCGATCGGCCGGCCCTTTTCCTTGAAGGCGCCGGCGATCGTATTGGCGACCGAGGTGCCGTATTCGGTATTGTCATGGACCACCGCGACGCTGTCGGTCTTGGCACCCTGCGCCTTGATGTCGGCGAGGAAGTCGACATAGATCTTGGCGAAATCGGTCGCGATCGGCGTGGTGCGGAAGAACCATTTGAAGCCGCGCTCGGTGAGATTGGCGGCGACCGATTCCGAGTTCAGGAAGGGAACGCCGTATTTCTCGGCGATCGCGCTCGAAGTCAGCGTGACGCCGGACTGGTAGGAGCCGAACACGGCCGCCACCTTCTCTTCCGTGATCAGGCGCAGCGCCTGGTTCTGGCCCGTCGCCGGGTTACCCTGGTTGTCGGCGAATACAGCTTCGATCTTGGCGCCGCCGAGGCCGGCAAGGCCGGCGTTCTTCGCCAGCGGCAGATTGCCAAGCTCAGGATGGGCGTTGTTTATGATGTCCATGGCGACTTCGAGCGCCGCCTTGGCGTGCGCACCGATCGAGGCCGTGCCGCCGGACATCGGCATGATGACGCCGATCTTGATGACCTTGTCCTGGGCCTGTGCGCCGGAGCCCAGCGCAAGAAACATCGCGGCTGCGCAAAACAGCCTGGTGACGTGCTTGAAATTCATCAAATCAGACCTCCCAAAGGGTTTCCCCGACCAAGCTATTTTAGAAGCTGCAGGCTAAGCGCCCGCTTCCGTTTGTTTATGCCTGGTGGATCTAGGATGGCATGCCAGCCGGACACCGGCAAGGTGAAACGGACTTGCGCAATGCTGCATGGGAGGCAGCGAACGCGCCGGCGCGGGCGGCGTTCAAATCCGGCGTCGTCCGGCGCGAACGCGGTAACCCGAACGGCGGATGTCATTGCGATCTGCAGGGGTGGGTTAACACTGCGACTGCGCCAAGCGCGGTCCGCTGGCGTAACCCGGCCCCCGTGTGTTTCCGCGAACGCAGAGGCGGTGGGTGACGCTGTCGCCAACCCACCCTGCGAAGCGCCGTCAGCCGACGACGTCGCTCGCCCGCAGCAGCGTCGTGAAGCCGCCATAGATCATGCGCTTGCCGTCGAAGGGCATGTCGGCGCCCTTGAGCCGCTCATCGGCCATCACCTTCTTGTTGACGGCATCGCGGGTCTCCCGATCACGGTAGACGATCCAGGAGAACACCACGACCTCGTCCTCCTTCGCGATCACCGCGCGCGGAAACGAGGTCAATTCGCCATGGGGCACGTCGTCGCCGATGCACTCGACGTAATCGAGCGCGCCGTGTTCCATCCATATGGTGCAGGCGTTTCGCGCCAGCGCCTTGTAGGCCTCGATCTTGTCCTTCGGCACGGCCAGCACGAAACCATCGACATAGGGCATCACGGATCTCCATGGGTTGCCTGCTCCAAGGACGAAGCGGCACGGGACGATCCGACACGTCATGCCTCCCGCAAGGTGAGGCAAACTGTCGCGAGGATTTCGTGCGGTACTTCACATTTGAAGCTCGCGGCGCCGTGACATCATCCCGGACGTTTGCGCTCGCACATCGGCGCCCGAGCACGCGATCCTCGACCGCCAGTTCAGCCAGCTCTACTCACAGCTTCCGTACGACTGCTATTTCGTCGCCATGCTCGACTGCTGCCCTTCCGGCGGCATGACACGTGACGGCGGTCCACGCATCCGCGGCCTGACGCCGCCCGACGATATCCGCCACCGGGCGCTGCGGTGGGAGGCAAGCGAAGGCATGTGGGCGCCACGCGAGCTCCCTCCCCTCAACGAGAGTCTGAGCAAGAGCAAGAACGGCGCCGACTATCTCGGCGACAACGGCGCCACGCAGCGGCTCGGGCGCAGCATGGCGCTCCGCACCCAGCCCGACAAGGAATACAACAAGACGCGGGCCGAGCTCGGGCATCACGGTCCTTATCTGCCGATCCTCCTCGAGGCCTGCCAGGAGCAGGAGCCGTCCTATGAATATCGTGACGGCGTCACGGCCAAACTCCGTCGCCTCAAATATAACCAGACGCCCAATCTGGTCGGCGCCAAGAAGCGCGTCAGCGCGAAAATTCCATGGGGCGCGGCAGATGCAGGTCGCGGCCAGCGGCGGGCGCCGAAAAAGCGTGCCGCCAAGACAGGCCGGAAGAAGCGCCGCTAATCATTTCGCCTTGCATCGCCGCACAGTGCATCGCGGGCGCCATGAGTCCGGCCAACGCGCCGAGACCGGCCCGGCCCGGCCCGGCCAAAGGCGCGGACTGCCGACGGCACGGGCCCGATTCAAGCAGGTTGAGATCTCGATTAATCGCCCGGAACTGGCTGGGGAACCTGGATTCGAACCAAGACAAACAGAGTCAGAGTCTGTTGTGCTACCGTTACACCATTCCCCACCGAAGTGCTTGATATCACAAGACTATCTTCGGACGTTTTGCAAGCCGCAGAAAGAGTTTTGCAAATCAGCGGCCGCGCTGGCGCTCATATAGCCGCGCCGGCGTTCGCGGTCTAGCCCCTCTGTGAGCATCGCAGCTTGTTCTCTCTGCGTTCGCACCATGGAAACGTGGCCACGTCCGCCCTCACGCGCCGCCGCTCCGGCAATCAGCACCAGGAGACCCATGATGCGCGCACTCAACGCCGGCAGGCCGCAGCCGGCGATCGCCCGCACGAAGCGCGGGAGGTTTACAGGCTGATCCGCTGACCTAATCGCCCAAGACCACGGATCGCTTGCCATAGAATTCACCGACGCAATCATTCGGCAGCTGGCCCGGATTTTTGGTCAGCTCGGCATCCATCAGCATGGACGGCTGGACCGATCTCTTGGGGACGACAACATCCAGGTCCTTGGTCGTCCGAAGAAATTGATGCCTCTGGACACTCTCGCTCCAGAAGGTCGCGAATTGCGACTCCTCGGCGCGGACGTATCCCAGCGCGACGGTATCGAGGAGCAAAAAAGAAAGGAGCCCGCAAGCCACCAGGGCCGTCATGCGAACATGGGCATGATGGCCCAGGGAGGGAAGGAAGCGGGCAGCCAGGGCGACGACGCAGCCCCCTCCGGCAAGAAGAAAAACCACCACCTCGTTCCGCCCTCGCGTCGCGAGATCCTCGGCCGTCGCAAAATAGGCGATGACATAAGCGGTGTAGAGACCAGCGAGCACCGCCGCCATGAGCCCAACGATCAAGACCAGCAGCCGCGCCGCCGGCCTCGGTTGCGAAGGCACCACGAACACCGAAAACAACGCCACGAAACCGAGCCAGGCCCACGTCGCAGATTCGGTGTAGTGCCGAACGAGCTCGAGCCACAGATAGTACAACCCCATCGAGAAAGAAGCGGCGATCTTCCCCCCCTCCGGATATGCCGCCATCCGGACCGCATTCCCGGGTGACAAAAGCAGGATCGCAAGTCCGATGAAGGTCGCCGTCAGCATCGCTGCATGGCCCGCCAGTTGCGGGCGAGGATGGTAGAACGCGCGATAAAGGGCGGAACCGGCGACGAGGGCCGCGATCCAAAACGGCGTGAACTCGTTGGCAAGAGCACCCAGGAAGCCGATTGCGGAAAGAACGACGACTTGGCCCGTCGAGAGCACGGTTTCGTTCGCTGCGGACCGCACCAGCTCGACGAGGATGATGATCACGAAGAGGGCGGGAACCATGTAGGACGCACTGCCCGAGATCCAGTAAAGCATCTCCCGCAGACTGATCGCCAGAACGAACGACGCCGCGCTGAGCATTGCCCCCGCCGAAAATCTCTCTGGCCACGACAGGCCGGTCCACAATCGACCAGCCCAAAAAACGCTGACTGCAAAGAAGATGGCCATCCCGCAAATGAGTATGACCGGATAGACGACCACATAATCGGCGCCTGTCACCTTGCTGACAACCGCGGGGGCCGCGATTGCTACAAGCGAGGTCAGTCGGCCCATCTGGTGCAAATAATAGGATTTGACCATTCCGACGAGACCCATGCTGTTGACGCGGTTCGTCACGCAATAATCGTCAGATTCGGGCATCGCATAGAGCGCGATGGACGCGAGCCAGAGCAGGATAAAGAGAGCGACAGAAGCGGCTACGATAGGCATCACGTCCGGCATGCGGCTTCCGAGGCGCACTGGAAATCCCCCAAATCAACAGAGCAAAGCGGCAGCAACGTGAGAGCGAACAGCCCCGAACGCAACCCTCGTTATGCAACGCGGCACAGAAGATCACAGGTTCCGCGGGCAAACAATCGAAAGGCTAGTTCGAGCCGCAGACGCGGACCACGATCTCAGCCTTGCCGTTCGCGATCATCACCTGGCCGTATTCGTCCTGCGGCGGGCTCTCCTCGTAGCGGAGCGGGATCGTGGTGATCGCTTCCTGCGGTTCGCCGCCCGGCTGCTGCGTGTTCACGTCGAGGATCAGGATCTTCGGATTGATCCCCTGCGGCGAGCGCCTGGTCAGCCGGGCCTGCCAGCCATCGGTCGGTACCCTCACGTCGCCAACCATGACCAGCTTGGGCGGCGCCCCCGGCGCCCGGTCGATCCAGGCCTTGAAGGTGTTTCTCAGCAGGACAGTCATAACACGTCTCTCCTTGGCCAAGCTGCGAATTGTCCGCCCCTCGTCCCGACGAGTGGCGCCGACCCTTCGCCTGTAAAATCGTCGCAGCCGGACGGACAGATACCGGGGCCCCCCCGATCACCGCCTCCCCCTCCAACCGGGCTTTCAAGTCCCGGCTGCCGCCTTGGCGCGGATCGCGCTAGCGAGGGCCGGAGCCTCACCGCCAAGCGCCTTCACGGCCGGCAAGTTTTCCGGCCCGCCGACGGCTTTGGAGGCTTCCGCGACCTTGTTGATGTCGGGGACGCTCTTCTTCACGAACGCGTCGATGAAGTCAGCGCCAGCGTACCCGGCCGCCATGACGCTCAGGAGAAATTGCCGGCCGATTTCCTTCGGCTCGACCATCAGCCCCGCGGAAATCCCCGCCACGCAGCCGATCACTATCGACACCAGAAACGCCGACCCGTCGAACACGTCCTTGAAGCCCGCGCTCAGGCCTCGCGCCTGATCGTGCACCTTCTTCGCCCCGCCGATGGCGCGAACGCATTGGCCGGCCATCCCCAGCAGGCCACAGAGCAGCAAATAGTAGATCCATTCGGCGCTCGTCGTGTGTGTCATGCTCCTCTCCCGCGGTTGTCTCTTGCGACTGAGAACGGGCCGATCGGTTTACGGCCGACCGTGCTTTGGCGGCGGAGGAAGCATAGGCTTGCAAGGCGAAGCTGATCGTGAAAGGCGCGTGAATTCGGCGGTCGAGAGGCGTCTCAACGGGTCAAGCGGATCGGTGCTTCCCCCTCGAGCGCCGATGCAGCCGGTCTCCCTGCCCGCGAAGGGCGATTCACGTTCAAATCACGTTGCCAAACTAGGATCACCGTCGACTTTGGGACGTCTACGATCGGCCGGCACGGTCCACCGCTACAGAGCCGGCCGGGACCGCTCCGTTCGCCGCCAATTTCGACGACCTGAAGGAAGCCGATCTGACCTTTTTTCGAACGGCCGGCAATGCCGCCGGCGGAAAGCCAAGGGAGACCGCAATGAAATTCGAGATGTTCGACGTCGAAAACTATGACAAGTGGGGCGAGCTCGTGAAAAAATGGGCTCGCGATCGGTCGTCGCGCCCGACCACCGTCGCCGAATTCCAGGACCAGCTCCTGAAGGCCGACGTGATGGCGAAATATCCCCAGAAATTCACGGAGCTTGTCTTCATCGAGGCGGGCTACGATGACGGCAAGCTGCTGATCAAGCTGCCGCCGGCCGAGCTGCTCAATGAGGCCGAAAAGGAGGTGCAAGGCACCTCCCCTTACCCAATGCCGCCGTTCTACGCGAGCGACATGAAGGACAGCAGCCTGAAGAACGATACCCCCAGCGGCAGGCTGCTGTTCCATTCGAGGCGTGTCGGCGAGTACACGATCAAGTTCTGCGGGTGAGCAGGCACCCGCTCACCATGCGTGATGCCTGAAGCCGACGACCGGGACGCCTGCGCCGCCTATGCCATCGCGCAGGCGCTCCCAATCCTCGCGACGGGCAATTGGATGCGCATGGAGGAGCCAGAGCGCGATGTCCTGGTCGGCGGGCGGCTTGCCGAACCATATCGCGCGGATTCCATCGAGGAATTTCCTGCCCTCGAGGCGGGCCTCTTCCGTCCTGCCGAGATGATACAGTGCGGCCGCCTTCCAGCCCGGGAGCGTCTTCGCCACGTTGTTGGCGCGATCGATCCCCTCGATCGCCTCCAGGTAATTGCCTCGCATGAACTGAAGCACGGCGCGATAGGGCCAGTGCAGTGGCGGCGGCGACCAGAACACCTTGAGAGCTTCTGCCACGAGATCGTTGCCACGCTCGAAATTGCCGCAAAACCCCTGGCAGGACGCTGCCGACAGCAACGTCCAGGGATCGTTGCCGTTGAGCTCGCATGCGAGATCGATGTGGGCACTGGCTTCCGAATATTGCATCAGCATCGCCTGCGACCAGCCGAGGCAGAGCTGGGCCCTGGAATCGACGGGGTCGAGCTGCACCGCCGTTCTCGCAAGCTCGAGCGTGGACCTCGCCTTCGTCAGATCGCGGAACAGGCCGGGAAAGACGAGATGCTCGGTATTGTTCATTTGAACCAGCGCGCTGTAGCTCGGCGAAAAGTTCGGAGCGACGGCGATCGCCTCGGTCAGGAGCGCGGTCGAAGCGCGCCAATGTTCGGCGCTGAAGCTTCCGAAGCTTGCCTGTGCGCGAAGCCAGCGGTCGTAGATGTCCAGGGACACGTCCGGGGCGACGGCCACGCGCGTCAGCCGCTCGGTCGACAGATAGACGTTCACCGAGAGCGCCGTGCGTTGCACGATCCTTTGTTGCACCTGGAACCAGTTCTCGAGCTTCAGCTCGAACGTGTCACTCCAGATATAGACGCCGGTGTTCGTCTCTCGCAGCGTCAGCACCATGCTGATCGTGTCACCCGCCTGATAGGCAGTCGCCGCCACGCTGTAGCGGGACGCTGCCGCACGCTCTCCCGGCGCCACGGGTTGTTGCGCCGTGCCGTCTCCGACATACCACTCGCGGAACTTGGTCAGGCAGGCGATGAGATGATGTCGAAATCCCGTCACGAGGTGGACGCGGTCCGCGCTTACGCCATTCATGCTGAACGGATCGACCAGGATCGCGATCTTGGCCGCCGCCCGGGACGAGGCCGGCGATTGTCTCGGCGCCTCATCGGCCGTCGGACCCTTTGCGCCGTCGCGCTGCATCTGATCGCCCGCAACGGATGCGGCCTCTCCCTCGAATTGACCGTTCTTGATGTCGGCGATCAATTGCTGGGTCTTGGCCGAAGGCTCCATCCCATATTCATCATCGAGGATGTTCCACAAGGTCTTGTAAACTCGGAGCGCCCCTGACAGGTCGCCTTCTTCCGCGCGCGTCTGCATCGCGAAGCGGCACGCCTCCTCGTGGGTCGGGTCGAGATTCAGGATTGCCTCGGCCAGCGCGCGCCTGCTCGCCACGGCAAGTCCGACGTTCCTGAGGCCGGCCTCGAGTGCACGCGAGATGCGATCATGGAAGGTCTGCCGCTTGGCGAGAAGCCAGACACGGAACGACGGGTCGATATCGTCGAGGCCCGCGAGAAGAGTTTCCATGACACCTGGCGCGCTCATCAGCAGCGGATGCGCCTGTTGCGCTTCGGCCTCTCGCAAGGTGTCGAGGAGATCGACACGCAGCCGATCGCGGCCCATTTCGACGAGCATTTTCTCGATCTGCAACCCGTCGTATCCGGCCTCCAGGAACGTTTCCCGCAACTCATGGAGGACCTGACGAAGCGAGGCTCGCGCCTTGTATTCGTCAGACTCGCTCCACAGCAGCCCGACCAGACGCTCACGTGTTTCCTGGTGGCGATCCGTCAATGCCAGGTAGCCGAGAACCGCCCGCGACTTTCGGCTCTTGACCCGAATTTCCCGCCCCGCGAATGCGACGGACAGGCCGCCCAAAACGGAAATCGACAGGTTTTCGCTCGGCTTGGGAATTCCGCCGTCCCTTGCAATGGACTTTGAGAGAGATGCACGAGCGCTCACTTTGGATCCGCCCCGATAAACCGCATTTGGGAATAACAGCAACTATAACAAACTAATTCCATGTGTATAGGCATCGCCTCCTCCGGTCCTGCGCCGAGCGGACACCAGACGTTCGGTCGCGACTTCGGACGGCTCCATCTGGAGTGCCGGCGCGACGATCCGAGCGACGACAACCCCGAACATGGGACGGGTCAGATCGATGGCAAACGTCTCGACGCCTCTGGCTGACAGTCTCTCGATCAATGCCGCAAGCTGCCGCGCGGGCGTGTCCGGGCTGAACTCGACGGTCGCGTGACGGGGCGCGATCGGATGCAGCAGCGTGCAACTCGCAGCATCGATCAGCGTGCTGCGAGCGACGTGACGATGATCATGTTCGTTCAGCCTCGCGTCGCCTCCTTCCCGGCGCTTCTGCTCGACGACGGCATAGGCCAATTCCATCTGGCACATCTCCGTCAGCGCCGAGCGGACCGCATTCTCGACACTCAAACGTGCAGCCAGTCCGCAGGCGAAGCCGCTGCCATCGGCGCAGCAGGAGATCGCGACGATGCAAGGCACCTCCATATCGGTGGTGATCTCGAGCAGCCAGGTTCGCCTCGTCGTGACGCCGCCGCGCGCCTGCGCAACCCAGGCTGCGGCCGTTGCCGCGGCGTGCCCCTCCAGCGCAACCTGCCGCCCGCGAAGGCCGCCGCGCCACCACAGGCTTGCCGCATCCCTCTCGACCAGCTCCAGCATCCCGTGCAACGCAGCCGTCTCGAACGAGGTGCCGGCCGCACAGCCCGAGCTCAGGCTGAATGGCGGCGTGAGCGCGCTTCGCTCGGGCGTGCGGCGCAGGCACAGGTCCGCCGGAAACGGCATCGACCGGCCGCTCGATAGCTGCGTTGCTTCGATCCAATCGACGTTGTTGCGCACCGACAGGCGCATGAACTCGGAGAGGACAGACCGGGATGCGGGATCGAAGGCGGCAAGTCCATCTGCGATCGGGCCCTGGTGAAGACGATCCAGTACGGTCTCGAACTGGGAGAGGTATTCGACCCCTTCTCCGATGCATGATTCGAAAGCCTGACGAAGCGAGAGACCGGCGCCGGATGCGCTCGAGCGCGCCTGATGCGAGAAGGTGGAATCGACGCCGGTCGCACGGATGTCCGCGCCGAAGAACGTGACGCCCGGCGCATCACGGGAGACCAGCTGGAAGACGTCGGAAAATCTGGCCGCCGCTTCGAGCAGTGCAATGCGATTGCGCGTCTCCGACGGCGCCGTCCCGCCCGACGGGAGGTATTCGAGTTTCTCGAGGATGGATTCCAGCTCGCGATCACGGCCGTGCGCTGGCGGGCCCGCCAGGTATGCGGCCAACCGCTCGAACAGATTGGTTGCCTTCGATGCTTCCATCGGTCGGTTCCGCTACCCGGCAGGGTACAGTTTCGATCGACAGCATGCCATCAAGGCCCCTGCGGAAGGTCAAGTAATTCGTGCGATCACGCCGCGACCGTGCGAATTCACGCTGGCTTCACGCCCGCACATGATGATCGGCCCTCGACCGTAACGGGTTAGATGGCCGGTATGTGGAAAAATGGCTTTGTCGTTGCAATGGCAGCGGAATTTTCGTTCGCGGCCTATCATCGACCGATTTCGATCCGACGCAAGGTCCGGCGATGGATCATCGTGTCCCGCTGCGGTCCGAACTCGGAGTTCATCACCATTGCGAGCGCAGCAGGCAAGGTAGAACCGGAGACCGAAGCTCCGATCGGCCTCGCGCCGGTCAACACGGCCGTTGGAATTCTCCTGTCGGAAACCGCGGAAGACATCACGTTCCTGATGCTTCGGCAGCAGCCGACCCATTTTCCAATCGCAGGAACATTCTTCCCGACCGACGGCTACAGCCGGATTTTCGAGTCACAGGGCAGGTTTCGCCTGCGCAGCGAAGGACGCCACGCGCACCGTGCTCGAGGCCTCGACAGCCACGTCCGCAGCGACATGCCGGATCCCCTGCCGAACGCGCAACGCGCAATGGGCTGGCACGTCGAGGCCGTCAGGCACAACTGGGTCGGCGAGTTCTTCGAATGAGGGGCGAGCCCCGCGCTCAGCAGGGGCTCGCGAGGAAGCCGAGCCGACAGCGACCCATCCGTCATTTCCAGAGAAGCGACCGTCGCCTACTCCAGCTTGATATTCGCCGCCTCGATCACCTTCTTCCACCGCTCGGTCTCGGAGGCGATGTAGGCCTTGAAAGGTTCGGAATCCACCGCAACCGCGGCCGCGCCGAGCTCGGCCATCTTCTGCACCGTCTCCGGCTGCTGCATGAAGGCGCGGATCTCGCCCGACAGCTTGTCGACGATGGGCTTCGGCGTTGCCGCGGGGACGAAGAAGCCGTGCCAGGCCACGGCCTCGAAGCCCGGCAGGAATTCGGCGACGGCCGGGACTTCCGGATCGAAGGCGGCGCGCTTGGGCGTTGCAGTGGCGAGCATCGCGAGCTGGCCGGTCTTCACCTGCGGCAGCAGCAGCGGCACGTTGTCGAAGGCAAGATCGATCTGGCCGCTCAACAGATCCGTCAGCATCTGGCTGGAGCCCTTGTAGGGCACATGCACCATCTTGGTGCCGGTCATCTGTTGAAACAGTTCGGCGGCAAGATGCTGCGAGGTGCCGACGCCGGCCGAGCCGAACGAGACCTTGTCCGGGTTCGCCTTCAGATAGGCGATCAGCTCCGGCACGGTGCGCGCCTTGATCTTGTTGGGATTCACCACGAGCACGTTCGGCACGACGCTGATCTGGGCGACCGCCACCAGGTCCCTGTCCGGCTGGTAGCTGAGCTTCGGCCCGTAGAGCGTGGGGTTGATCGCGAGCGCGGAGGTGCTGGCAAGGCCGAGCGTGATGCCGTCAGGCGCCGATTTCGCCAGCCGCGTCACGCCGAGGATCGAACCCGCGCCGCCGACATTCTCTACCACGAACGGCTTGCCCAGCTTCACTTGCAGATGGTTCGACACCATGCGCGCGAAGATGTCGGCGGTGCCGCCGGCGGCGAAAGGCACGATCACCGTCACCTGCTTGGACGGATAGCCGTCCTGCGCCTTTGCCGGCGACGTCGCCAGCAGCACGGCTGACACAAGACCAAGCCACATCGATCTCATCGAGGTTTCCTCTACTATTACTGTTTTGTTGATTGGGTCCCGCGGGCGGCGGAGGTGACTAGAACGCGACCTCGTACATGTTCAGGATCGCATCCCGGCCGAGGTCTCGCGGATTGTTGTCGAGCAGGCGGCGAATGGCGTGCGCCTCGTCGGCCATGACGCCGAGATCGCCCTTGGGCACGCCGAGCGCGGACAGACGCATCTCGATGCCGAGGTTCTTGCAGAACTCGTAAGTGGCCTCGAATGCAAGAATCGGGTCGTTCTGCGCCGGCAGGCCGAGCGCCGCCAGCACCGCGACCGTCTTCGCCTCGACTGCCGGCATGTTGAAGGCCAGCGTGTGCGGGAAGATCACGGCGCAGGCGAGCCCATGCGCGACATGATGGCGCGTGCCCAGCGGATAAGCGACGGCATGCCCGGCAGTGGTGTTCACCGGCCCGAGGCAATAGCCGCCATAGAGCGAGGCTAGGGAGAGACCCGCGCGTGCCTCGCGATCGCCGCCGTCGGCGACCGCCCGCTTGAGATATTGCCCGACCAGCCGCGCGCCCTCGAGCGCATAAAGGTCGATCATCGGATGCGCCTTGCGGCTGGTATAGGCCTCGACGCAATGCGCCAGCGCATCGACGCCGGTGGCCGCAGTGACCTGCTTCGGCACCGTCATCGTGAGATCGGGGTCGACGATGGCGATATCGGCGAGCATGAAGCGGCTCTGCACTGCCTGCTTGTTCTGGCTGACGGGATCGGTGACGAGCGCACGGGTGCCCGCCTCGCTGCCGGTGCCCGATGTGGTCGGTATCTGCATCAGCGCGACGCTGCGGCCAGCGACTTTTTCCGGCCCAACGATATCGGCAAAGGCCACGTCGCTGGTGCAGAGCACCGCAACCAGCTTGGCAAGATCCATCGCGCTGCCGCCGCCGAAGCCGACCACGAGATCGGGCTTGGCGTCGCGTGCCATCGCGACGGCCTTCTCGAGATTGGGCAGGTCCGGCTCGGGCTTCACGTCGCCGAACACCTTCACTGCGCCCGGCAGCGCCAGCGCATCGACGCGGCGCGCATTGAACAGATCGGAAATCACCAGCGGCCGCCTGGCGCCGATCCGCTCGGCGAAGCGCGCCGCGGCGGTGATCGTGCCGTTGCCGAATTCCAGGATGGTGGGACGCTGGATTTCGATGGGCGTGAAGGCGTTGGTCATCGTGCGCTAGATCTCATGATTTGGAGGCGGAGGCGCCAGCGGAGAGCCGCTCGGCATAGTCGATGGCCTCGATCAGGCTGTGCTCGTTGGCAATGCCCTTGCCGGCAATGTCGAAGGCGGTGCCGTGATCGACGGAGGTGCGGATGATCGGCAGGCCCAGCGTGATGTTGACGCCGGAGAGCTCCTGCCAGCGGCCGGTCGCGGGATCAACCTGGAAGCCCAGCAGTTTGACCGGGATGTGCCCCTGGTCGTGATACATCGCGACCGCAGCATCGTACTGGCCGGCGCGCAGCTTGACGAAGATGGTGTCGCCGGGCACCGGGCCGACGACGTCGAGGCCATCGGCGACGGCCTTGGCAATCGTCGGTGCCGAAACGTCGATATCCTGCCGGCCGAACAGACCGCCCTCGCCGGCATGCGGATTGAGCGCGGCGATCGCAATCTTCGGTTTGGCGATACCGAGCCGCAGCAAGGCCTCGTTGGTGAGATCGATCACCATGCGCAGACGCTCCGGCGTCAGGCGCTTCGGCACGTCTTCAAGCGCCACGTGGGTCGAGACATGGCTGACGCGCATGTTGCCGTGGGCGAGCAGCATCACCGAGCCGCGCACGCCGGTGAGGTGCGCCAGCATCTCGGTATGGCCAGGGAAATGATAGCCGGCCTTGTTGAGTGCTTCCTTGTTGAGCGGCGCGGTGACAATCGCGGAGGTCCGCCCGGCCTGGGTCAGGCGCACGCCCTGCTCGATCGCCTTGTAGGCAAAGCGGCCGCCATCGGCGCTCAAGACGCCGGGCTTGATCGGGGTGCCCTCGACATCCGCCTGGAGGAAACAGAGGTTCGGCCAGTCAGCATCGTCAGCACGCACCTCCGGAATCGCAACGGCAGCGCCGAGCGCGGCCTTGGCACCATCGAGCGCCGCGCCGCTGCCGATGATCAGGATCCGCAGATCGCCTTTCGCGATCCGGTCCTTCAGCCCGACGCAGGCCTTGACGATGATCTCCGGGCCGATCCCGGCCGGATCGCCCATGGTGATGGCAAGATGACGAGAGGTCATGTCGGGCTCCCAGTATTGAGCAAATGATTGTCCCGGAGCAGATCGCGCCACAGCTCGCTGGGGCCGAACGCGCCGGACTTCGAGATGATGTCGACGCCGGCCCAGCGACCGCCTTGCAGTACCGAGCGCGGCAGCCCCGGTACGATACGCCCCCTCACCTGGAGCGCATGCGCGCCGAGCGCAACGCATACGGCCTTCAAGGTCTCGCCGCCAGCAACGATCAAGGTTCCGGGCGGATCGAGCGCCGAAATCAGCGTCGTCAGCTCGCGCGCGATCCGCTGCGCGGCCTCGACGCGCGAAAGGCCATCCGCGAGCGCGAATTTCACCAGCGCCACGCCATCGTCAGCCAGCTTGCGTTGAACGCCTGCGCCCCCCTCACCTTCGGCCAACGCGATGGTGGCTTCGCCACATGCTGCGAGCTGGGAGGCGGTGGTGGCCTGGTCGGAACCGAACAGCCCCAGCACCGGCCGCTTCAGCCGGCTCGGCGCATCGGCGCGATCGCTGCGGGCGAGTGCACCGGCGAGCCCGCCGCTTCCGCACCACAGCACCGGCCCCGGCATCTGCCGCGCCATCTCGACGATGCGATCGAGCTCGACGTCGTTCTCGGCATCGAAGACCTGAACACCGCCTTGCGACAGCGTATCGGCCCGGCCCTGCCGTGCTTCGATGCCCTCGAGCTGCAGTTGAGCCAGCAGATTGTCACCGACGCGATGCCAGTCGCCCTGGACCGTACGCGCAAATTGCTGGCCGCCCACGGTGCGGCGTCCCTGATAGTCGAAGGCTGGTGCGACCACGCATGACGCCCAAGGGCCGCTGCGCAGGCAGGCGCCGAGCTCGGCCGCCCAGGCACCGCGGAGCAGGCTGTCGACCTTCTTGTAGGCGATGGTCCCACCCTGAAGCTGCGGCGCCAGCCGTCCGACGATCTCGACGCTGTCGGCTTTCGACCGCTCGCGGGTGCCGCTGTCGATCGCGAGGCTTTGCGTGCCCGGAGTCGCGGGCGAATCCGCCCAGGTGACGTCGAATGGTCCGCACAGGCCGACGAACTCCGCCGCGGTGTCGAGTGCGCCGGTGAGATCGTCGGCAAGCAGGCGCACGACCGTCATTGTCATGCTGCTCCCGCGCCAAAGATCTTGCCGGGGTTCATCAGGCCATTCGGATCGAGCAAGCGTTTGATGCCACGCATCAGCTCGATATCGAGCGGATCGGCGACACGGGCCAGCCGGACGCGATTGGTGATCCCGATGCCGTGCTCGGCACTGATCGCCCCGCACTGCGCTGCGGTCTCGTCGTCGACGATCTCATTGATTTGCGCCACCAGGGCGGCCGTCGTCGCCGGCTCCTGACAATGCGCACGGTCGATCAGGGCGATCACGTGGATGTTGCCGTCGCCGATATGGCCATGCATCACCACGCGGGCATGCGGTACCGCGGCCATGATCCGCGCCTCGACATTGGTGACGAAGTCCGCCTGGCGCTCCAGCGGCACAACGCTGTCGTGCGAGACGACATAGCCGCTGCGCTTGTTGCCTTCGGACACGCTGTGCCTGACCGCCCAGATCGCTTTCGCCTGCGCGAGGTTGGAGGTCAGGATGACGTCTTCGGCGATACCGGCCTCCATCGCATCCGCCAGAGCCGTGGCGAGCGGCTCGTCGAGATCGACGCCCGCAAGCGTGTCCGTCAACTCGACGATCAGGTACCACGGCGTCGTCAGCGCGAACGGGATCGTGACATGCGGCACGGTCTCCGCGATCGCCTCGATCTGCGAGCGCGACATGATTTCGAGGCTGCCGAGCCGGTCGCCGACCACACCGCGCAGGCGCTGCATGATCTCGAGTGCCTGCGCGACACCCCGCAATTTCACCAGCGCCAGCGCCGAGCTGCGCGGCGGCGAAAACAGTTTCAGCACCGCCGCGGTGACGATGCCGAGCGTCCCTTCCGCGCCGATGAAGAGCTGCTTGAGCGCGTAACCCGTGTTGTCCTTGCGTAGCGCGCGCAGGCCGTTGAAGATACGCCCGTCGGGCAGCACGGCTTCGAGCCCGAGCACGAGATCGCGCGTCGGGCCGTAGCGCAGCACGGCCGTGCCGCCGGCATTGGTCGAGATATTGCCGCCGATCTGGCAGGAACCTTCGGCACCCAGGCTTAGGGGAAAATAGCGATCGACGCTACGCGCCGCATTCTGGACCTCGGCGAGAATGCAGCCGGCCTCGACCGTGATCGTACTGGCGAGCGGACTGACGTCGCGCACCGCTCGCATGCGGTCGAGCCGGATCACGACATTGCCAGCGTGATCGTCCGGAGTCGCGGCTCCGCACATGCCGGTGTTGCCGCCTTGCGGCACGATCGCAAGGCGCCTGTCGACACAGTATTTGACGACGGAGGCGACCTCGGCAGTCGAGACGGGCTTCACCACCGCGACAGCGCGGCCGCGATAGCGCCCGCGCCAGTCCACCACATAGGGCTCCTGGTCGACTCCGGACGCGATGACGTGCTTGTCGCCGACGATCGCGGCGAGCCCGGCCAATGGATCCTGGAATGAGTCGGACATCAGATCGCCTCGTCGTCCGTACCGAGCTTAGGCGGAGGCTGCGAATGCCGCAGCATTCGCAAGCAGCTCTTTCAGCTGGTCCGGCAGCAGGGACTCCAGCGGCGGCCGCAGGCGCTGCCAACCGGCATGCTTGGTGCGATCGGCCGCAAGCGCCTTCAGCGAGGCCATCTGCGGAAATTGCGAGACCAGCTCGCGCGCCTTCACGATGCGCGCCTGCGCCGCCTTGAGCGCCGGATCGTCGTCGCTGTTGCCAAAGTGCTTGAAGACATAGGCAAGACTGCGCGCGACGACATTGGAGGTCGCGGTTATGCAGCCCGCGCCGCCCTTGCGCAGCAGCGGCAGCATCAATGGATCGGCGCCGCCCAGGACAGCGAAGCCCGGAAACCGCTCGACCATCGCCGTCATGTTGGCGAAGTCGCCGGACGAATCCTTGATGCCGGTGAACGTCGCCGGATAGACCTTGCGCAGCCGCTCGATCAGTGCATGCGAGATCGGTTGCGCCGACATCTGCGGGTAGTGATAGAGGACGACTTTCAGGCGCGCATCACCGATACGCTGAACCACCTCGCTGTAGGAGGCGAAGATGCCGTCATCGGTGACGTTCTTGTAGTAGAACGGCGGCAGCATCACCACGGTGTCGACGCCGACCGAGAGCGCGTGGCGCGTCAGCGCGGTGGTATCGCTGAGCGCGGCAACGCCGGTGCCGGGCAAAAGCCGCCGCGGCGCGATGCCGGCGGCCACCACCGCCTCGAGCAGCGCCGAGCGTTCGGCCACCGAAAAGGAGTTCGCCTCACCCGTCGTGCCCAGCATCGCGATGCCGTCGCAGCCTTCGTCGAGCAGATAGCGACAATGGTCCACGAAGCGCGCATGATCGGGAGCAAGCTCGGCGTCGAGCGGCGTCAACGCGGCGGAGAACACGCCATGAGGGTGCAGCGATGATGTCGACAAAACTTCCTCCGATCGTCAGAACGATATTGTTCGGAATGCGAACATTTGTTATTTGCTGATGCAGTCGTAAAATCAGCTCGGCCCGACGTCAAGGGCATGGCTGTCATGGCGGGGCATTCGAGCATGGCCAAGGCTGCAAAGCGCATAACGGAATCGTCGCGGAAAAACCCTAAGAACCACGTCGCTTCCGTTGGGAAGGCCTTCGCGGTGCTCAAGAGTTTCAGCAGCGAGGCCTTCGAGCTGACCCTGAGTGAGATTGCCGCACGGGCCGAGCTCGATCGCGGGACGGCGTTCCGCCTGATCCAAACACTGACCGAGCTCGGCTATCTCCAGGCCGTTCCGCAAAGCCGCCGGTTCCGTCTCGGCGTCGCCTGTCTCGACCTCGGCTACACCGTGCTGTCGCACGGCTCGCTGCGGCCGATCGTCGAGCCGCTGCTGCGCGACCTCGTCCCGGCGGTGGGCGATGCGGCCTCGCTCGGCATTCTCGATGGCGGCGACGTAGTCTATCTCGCGCGCGTCGGTGCCGGCCTCGACCGTCACAAGATGGACCGCCGGCCGGGCACGCGCATTCCCGCCTACAGTGCCGCGCTCGGCCATGTCATGCTGGCGCATCTGCCACGCGACCAGCAGATCGAGCGGCTCGAGTTGCGTCCTCGCGTCAAACTGTCGGAGCGAACGCTGACCGATCTCGACGCACTGCTCGCCCGGCTCGATCAGGTGAAGAAAAAAGGCCATGCCGTCTCCGACGGCGAGAATGCCTATGGCCTGCGCACGCTGGCAACGCCGATCTTCGACGCTCAGGGTTTTGTGATCGGCGGCTTGAGCGTCACGGTCGATGCGATGCGCATGGACATGGCGGCCTTCCGCGACCAGGCGTTGCCGCGGCTGATGCAGGCGACCGCCCAAGTCCAGGATCTCGCGATCAAATCGGGATTGACGAGCTGAGGGTGGTGACGGCGATCAGATCACGATGTGATCGAAGTCGGCAGCGATCCGCGTATTCGGAAACATCTTTGTCGCCTCCGTCAAGATCTCTTCATCCTCGTATCGTCCCGACATGTGGACCAGCACGAGCTGCTTGACGTTGTTGGCAGCGGCAAACGAAGCGGCTTCGGTTGCCGTGAGATGGCCGTAGTCCCGCGCGGTCGCGGCGTCACGATCGAGGAACGTCGCCTCGATCACCAGCAAGTCGGCGTCGGCGACATGTCGAGATAGACCATCGGTGGTTTCGGTGTCGCCGACCACGACGAGCTTCCTGCCGCCGCCCGGCGGGCCCAGGACGTCTTCCGGATCGATGGTTCGACCGGCGATCACGACCGGTCGTCCAGCGGCCAGCTCTCCGCGCATCGGCCCGTCCGGGACGCTGAGCAACGCGAGGCGCTCGGGCAGAAGGTGGCGGCGTGCGGGACTTTGGAAAGAGAAGCCAAAGCTGTCGGTGTCGCGGTGGCGGACCGGAAAGCAGTCGATAGTGAAGTCGCCGGCATCGATGACTTGCCCCTCGGTCAGCGGCGCGAATGCCACAGGGATCGGCGCCCTGCCCGCGCCCCACAGACCTGCAAGCATGCGAACGACGATGTCGAGCGTGCCCGGGCCGGCATGAACGGTCATCACGTCGGAGGTCTGCCGCAACCCCAGCGTCGAGAAGAGACCGGGGATGCCGAGCACGTGATCGAGATGCCCGTGCGTCAGCAGGATGCGGTCGAGCCGGCGAAAGCCGGCGCCACTGCGCAGCAACTGGCGCTGCGTGCCCTCGCCGCAATCAACCAGAATGCGCTTGCCCGCGACCTCCACCAGGAGGGCCGGATGGTTGCGCTCCACTGAGGGAACGCTTGCCGAGGTGCCGAGAAATGTCAGGGCGAACATGGTCGTCAGCGTCCAGAGACCGACCTCTCCCCGGCAGCCCTTCAACGGTCCGCACGGTGGATGGCCTCACCGTCCCCAATGCCATGCGAGCAGCAGCGCGTACAGGCCCATCGAGCCCGCATAGAGCGCGGCAAGCAATGCATATCCGGCGATCTGGCGGCCGAGCGCTGCCTTCGGCTTGATCCACCAGTCGAGCGCCCTGAAGGCGGCCGGCACGAGAAACCAGCCGAGCAGCTGGGTACTCACGAGATTGCCGACGAACAGCGACAGCCAGACGGGCACGCCGTGGCTATCGATCAGCGGCGCGCTGACGAAATAGCCCCAGAGATAGACCACGGGATAGAGCACCAGGAGCACGATGAGGTTGCTCTTCCAGATCAGACCCGCACTCTGCTCCGGCGCCTGGGCCTTCCCCGTTGGGAACCAGAAATTGAAGCCGTAGCTTGCCCGCTTCACGTTCATGCCGGCGTTGAAGCGCGCGCCTTCCTCAAGCAGCGTCTGCCGCAAGGGCGAGTCGAGCCATGCATTGAGGTTGGCATCGCTGTCGAACGACAGGATGACGATCCACTCGTCGTGCAGGCCCGAGATAGGCCGCTCGATCTTGTGGCGCAGGAACCCCCTGAACTCGGCCTCCGCGGCCTGGATGCGCTGTTGCCATTTGAGGAACGCATCCTCGAGTCCATCCGGCACCTTGAAGGAGATGACGGCGGAGACCGCGCTGTCGCGCTGAACGCCGGTGTCGGGAAGGATATGGACGTCCTCCGACCCGACGAAGAAGCGCTGCACGTCCGCGATCAGCCGCGCCCGTACCTCGCTCTGAAGCCAAGCGCGGGCAGCGGCCGGATTCGCGAAACGTACGATCGTCACCCAGTCCACATGCGCCGGCGGCTGCGGCGGCACGACCTCCTGGCTGAGGAAGCCAGGCCACGCCTTCAGCACCTCGCCGACCTCGCCGTTCCAGCGCGCGAACGCGGCAAAGCCGTCGTCGGCGATGCGGCGCTGGATGACGAGGGCGACCGCCTGGGCCGCTGGATCCGGAGATGCGCTCATCGCGACCGTCCGCTTCAGCTCTGCTTGTAGAGGCGCTTGCCCATCACCCAGGTCTCGTCGACGCAGCGGTCGTCGCCGACCATCATGACGGCGAACAGCATATTCGCGACCTCATCAACCGTGCGCGGACCAGCACCGTCGGCGATCAGCGACTGGTGCCAGGGTTGCGCCAGCTGGCCACCATTCGGATCGAGCGCGACGAAATCGGCCTCCTTGCCGGGCTCGAAATTGCCGAGCTTGTCGTCGATGTAGAGGCCTTCGGCGCCGCCGAGCGTGACCGACCAGAAGCCGCGATAGGGCGAGAGCTTGTTGCGCTCGGCTTCCGCAAGATCCTTGCGCGCCGGGTCGATGCTGCCGTCGAGCAACGTGTTGTTGCACATGCCGACCTTGTAGGCGTCATCGAGCACGGAAATCATCGAGAAGCGGTTGCCGCCGCCGACGTCGGTGCCGAACGACATCTTCACCCGATGCTCGGGATCGGTGGCGCGGCCGAGGCGGAACAGGCCGCTGCCGAGGAACAGGTTCGAGCACGGGCAGAACACCACCGCGGCGCCCTTCTTGGACATGCGGCGGAACTCGTTGTTCGAGAGATAGACACCATGGCCGCCGGAGAATTTTGGCCCGACCAGGTCGAACTTCTCGTAGACACCGAGATAGTCCTGGCAGTCCGGATGCTCGACCAGCACGCCGCTGCACTCGGCCGGGTTCTCGGAGATGTGGGTGTTGACCCAGCAGTCCGGATGCTCGTGCTTGAGGCGCTGACACGCCTTGAGCAGCTCCGGCGAAGCGCCGAAGGCGAAGCGCGGCGTGATGGCGTAGAGGTTGCGGCCCTTGTTGTGGTACTGCGCGATCAGACGCTTGCTGTCGCGATAGAAGTTCTCGGGCGTGTCGATGAACTCGGCCGGCGCGTTGCGGTCGATCCCGGTGAGGCCCGCGATCACGCGCATGTTGCGGCGGGCGGCTTCCTCGAACAGCTCTTCGGTCGAGACCGGCGAGGAGCTGGTGAAGGCCTGGCAGGTGGTGGTGCCGGCGGCGAGCAGTGCGTCGAGAAAACGCTTCACGCCCTCGCGCGCGTAGTTGCGATCCTTGTACTTGATCTCCTCGGGGTAGATCGACTTCTGGAGCCACGGCAGCAGCTGTTCGCCATAGGCGCCGAGCACGCGGGTCTGCGGCAGATGGATGTGGCCGTCGATGAAGCCGGGGACGATGATGCGGTCCTTGATATGGGTGATCTCGACGCCCGGGTGCGCGGCGGCGATCTTCTCATACGGACCGAACGCCTTGATGACCCCATCCGTGACGACCATGAGGCCGTCCTGGTGAAAGCGCGCGGCAGCCTGCTCGTTGCCGATGTGCTTCCAGGGATCGTCGACGAAGTCGAAGAATGTGCCGCGAATACCAACGGTGGTCATGAGAGGTTCCTTCCTTAAGTCTGTGTGGCGTGGCGCGCTGCAGGCAGCGAGATCGCAAGCAGCGTGCCTGCGACGGCGCAGAGGCCGAGATAAAGCCAGCCGATCGGCGCCTGCGTCGCTTCGGGCAACACCGCTGCGATCGCCATGGCGCCGCTGACCGCGAGATAGCAGAGCGCGCTGATGAGGCCGCCGATCAGGCCGTGGTCGCGCTCGAACAGGCCGAGCGCCATGCCGTACATCATCGGGCACAGCACGCCGCAGCCGCCGAGCACCAGTGCACCGCCGATCGTGATCGACGCAAAATCAAGGCCGAGGGTCATGCCAGTTGCGGTCAAGACCACAGCGCCGGCGAGAAACAGCGCGAAGGCACCAAAAGCCATCACGCGGGCCGGCATCCAGCTCGCGAAGTGCGCACAGCCGAGCTCGCCAGCGAGATTGACGCCGCCAAGGCCGAGCGCGACGAGGCCGTAGATGGCCGCGGAATAACCGAGGCCGGTCTGGTAGAAGAACGGCGCGACGACGCCGAACGCCAGTTGCGCGCTGGCCGCGGCGGCGAACACCAGCACGAAGGCCAGGAAGCCCGGACGGACGAGCGCCTCGCGGAGAATGCTCGCCGTGCGGCGCGGATCGAACGGCGCGCGCCGCTCGGCCGGCAGCGTCTCGGGCAGAAGCAGCACGACGATCGCAGCGACGATGGCCGCGGCGATGGCAATGATGACGAAGACCCCGCGCCAGGACGTCAGCTCGACGATGAAGCCGCCGGCCGCCGGTGCGAGCACGGGTGCAAGCCCCCAGGCGGCGCCAAGCAGGCCGGAGATCGCCGTGAGCTCGCGGCCGCGAAAGCAGTCGGCCGCAACCGCATAGGCGACGACGAGGCAGGTGCAGCCACCGACGCCCTGCAGGAAGCGTAGCGCGAGCAGCAGCGATGCGCTGGTGGCGAGCGCACAGGCGATGCTCATCGCGATGAGAACCGATAGCCCCGCGAGCAGGACGTTACGGCGGCCAAGCGTGTCGGAGGCGATGCCGACAGGCACCAGCGCCAGACTCATGCCGAGCATGTAGGCGGTGACGGTGTTCTGCATCGACGCGGAATCGGTGGCGAGATCAACCACCATCTGCGGCAGGCCCGGCGTATAGGCATCGAGCGGAATCTGGCTGAACGGCACGACGCACAGCAGGATCGGCACGATCCCGCCCTTCGCGCGACCAGCGTCCGAAGCAACTGCAGTCATGGCTCACGCCCCCTCGATGCCCGCGGGTCCTGTCTTTTCGTGCGCGCAGTGAGAGGCGACGATGCAGGTTGCGGATTGACGCGCGGAGCGTGCCAGAACTGTGTGTAAAAACTCTTAGGGGGTCCGCCTCAATGCGGGCGGCCGAGGCTCTGGTCCTCGCTGTCCCGGGATGCTCCAACAAAAAATGCGAAAACAACCCCATGCACAGTACAAATCATTGAAGAATTTCGCTTCGGCATGACGCGAGCCTAGCCCCGAGGACGTTTGACACGTCGGGCAAAACAGGCGCAGGACTGCACCATCCCCGCCTGTGAATTCGCCGTCGCACAGAAGCCATTAACCGTTCGGAAGGCATCGCCGTTTCGAACGCAGGTTCGGCATCAGCCGGGTGCAGATCAAAGCAAGAAACCCTTGAGAGCTCCGAGAAACTGCCGCGGCGACTGAAGCTGCGGCACGTGCGCGCAGCCTGGAATGACCTTGAGTTCGGCGCACGGCAAACCGGCGGCCAGCTCATGCGACATTGGCGGAGGCGTCGCCTCGTCGTGCTCACCGACCAGAACGAGGGCAGGAACTTTCACCGCGGCAAGTTCGGCGCGGAGATCGAGGCTTGCCAACGCGTCGCATGCGCTGCGAAACACATCGGGATCCGTCCGCAGAAAAGCTTCGCGACGATCCCGCATCAGTTCGGGATGCTGCTCCTGAAACTCGGGCGCAAACAGACGCCGCATCGCAACGTCAGTGATCGCCTCGAGGCCCTTCTCCCGCGAGACCATCGCCATGTTGCGAAACGCCTCGCGGCCGGGCTCCGAGAACGCCGCGCCGCAATCGGCGAGGACGAGCTTGCTGGCGATCTCCGGGTGCCGGATCGCCATCTGCAAGGCGACGAAGCCGCCATAGCCGTTGCCGAGCACGATCGCCGGCGCACCGCCCGCAGCCTCCTTCACGGCCTCCGCCATCCTGTCCGCGACAACGACGAGCCCGCCCCCGACCGCGCGTGAGCGACCGAACCCCGGCAACTCCGGCACGATGGTGCGAAACGATCCCTCAAGCTCGGGCACGATCGCATCGAAGCTCGCACGGTCCGACAACAGCGAGTGGAAGAGAAACAGCGGCGGCCCTTCGCCCGATTGCGCGGCGTTGACGGTCCCGTTGGCAAGAAGCCTGTCCATGTCCGGTCTTTCCTTAACTTCGTCGGCGGGATCACACCCGTTCGCGTGCCGTGGAGGCCCCCGATTGATAAATCAACTGTCAGGGAATTCAAGCATTTGGCGCTTGACGTGAAATATCAGACTTGCCAGATTATCGCCAACGAGGTCCCTAACGATCATGCTTTTACGCGAAAACATCTACGATCTTCTCAGATCTGATATTTTAGCTTGTCGCTTTGCTCCAGGCGATGAAATGCGGGAGCAGGATCTGGCCGAACGCTATTCGGTGAGCCGCCAACCGGTTCGGGATGCGCTTTTGAGGCTGCAGCGCGAGCACCTGGTGACGGTGCAGCCGCGCCAGGGCTACCGGGTCACCCCGATCTCGCTGTCGGACGCCCGCGACCTCCTCCGCTTCCGTCTTGCGCTGGAGCCGGCCTGCGTCGCCGAGGCGATCGAGAGCGCTCCCGACAGCGTCCTGAAATCGCTCGATGAATTTCGCCGCTTCTCCGGCGACCACGAGGACTTCATCGCCTACAACCGCGGCTTCCACTCCGCGCTGGCTCATGCGTCCGGCAATCGCCGCATGGCGACGGCGCTGTGCGACCTGATCGGCCAGGCCGACCGGCTGGTCCGCGTCAGCGTGTCCAATCTTAGGGGTCACGACCCGGCAAAGCTCGTCGCCGAGCACGTTGCCCTGATCGACGCCATGCAGAGCCGCGAAACGCGAACCGCCGCGCGCATCATCAAGGCCCATATCGGGGCCACCGAAAAACGCGTTCTGCCGGCGCTCAAGCGCAATGCCGTCATCGTCGAGGAGAGGTCATCATGAACATTCCGTCGAAACCTGCGTCGATCGACGTCGAAATCCATGGCAATTTCATCGACGGGCGTGAAGTCGAAGCCGGCAACGGCGTGATGCTCGACGTCCGCAATCCCGCGACCGGCGACGTCATCGCCCGCATTCCCAATTCGACCGCCGAGGACATCGACCGCGCGATGAAGAGCGCGCGCGCGGCGTTCGAAGGCAAAGCCTGGGGCGGCATCGACACGCGCGCGCGTGCCAGACTGGTCAACAAGCTCGCCGATGCCTTCGAGGCCAATCTCGACAGCCTGTACCGGCTGGAAACCCTCAACAACGGCCGGCCGATCAACGAGACCCGCGCCCAGCTCTCCCGCCTGCCCGATTTCTTCCGCTACTTTGCCGGCGTTGCGCTGGCGCGCCGCGACTCCGTCATCCCCGTCGAAGGCGCCTATCTGAATTATACGCTTCGCACCCCGATCGGCATCGTCGCCAATTGCACGCCGTTCAATCATCCCTTGATGATCCTGTGCAAGTCGCTGGCCGTGGTGCTGGCGACCGGATGCGTCACCGTGGTCAAGCCGTCCGAATACACGCCGCTGACGACGTTGAAGCTTGCGCAGATCTTCACCGAAGCGGGCCTCCCGCCGGGCGTCTTCAACATCGTTCTCGGCCTCGGCCAGAGCGCCGGCAAGATGCTGGCCGAGCATGGCGACATCAACAAGCTGGTCCTGACCGGCGGTACCGAGGCCGGCCGCATAGCCGGCAGCGCGGCCGCAAAGGTGTTCGCGCATCAAACCATGGAACTCGGCGGCAAGACGCCGGTGATGGTGTTCGACGATTTCGATGTCGACCGCGCCGTCAACTACGCCGCGTTCGGCGCTTTCATCGGCGCCGGACAGACCTGCGTCTGCGCCTCGCGCCACATCGTCCAGGCTTCGATCTATGACGAATTCGTCGAGAAACTGCAGGCCAAGACCCGCACGATCCGCGTCGGCGATCCCTTCGACGCGAGCACCCAGATGGGCCCCGTGATCTCCGCCCGGCAGCGCGACCGCGTTCTCACCTACGCAGGCTACGGCCACGAGGATGGCGCGCGTCTCGTCACCGGCGGTGTTGCCGCGAAGGTGGCAGGTCACGACAACGGCTATTTCGTCGAGCCGACCGTGTTCGCCGACGTCACATCCGACATGCGCATCTTCCAGGAGGAAGTGTTCGGTCCCTTCACCTCGGTGACGCCGTTCAAGGACGAGGCCGACGCGCTTCGGCTCGCCAATGACTCGCCGTTCGGCCTCGCTGCGGCCATCCGCACCCGCGACGTCGCCCGCGCCCACCGCGTTGCCGCTTCCGTCAAGGCCGGCATCGTCTGGATCAACGATCACCATCGGCTCGACCCGGCTTCGCCCTGGGGTGGCGTCGACGATTCCGGCATCGGCCGCGAATGCGGCACCGAGAGCTTCAACGACCACTTCAACACCAAGAGCGTGATGGTCGCCACCCACGAGCAGCCGTTCGACTGGTATCGCGACACGGCCAACCAAAAGCGCCTGAACTAGCAAAAAAACGACAAGCGGCCGACCGTCCATAGAAGGCGGGCCGCATCGACCAGATCAACAGTCAAGGGAGAGCGTATATGTCGACATCGGTGAACGCCGGCAGCCGTCTGGATCGGCTGCCGATCGGGCCATTCCATCGCCGCATCATGCTGCTGATCGGCATCGGAATGTTTTTCGACGGTTTCGACATCTATATCGCCGGAACCGTGCTCAGCGTCACGCTGAAGACCGGCTTTTCGACCCTCGCCCAGAACGCGGTTTTCATCTCCGCGACCTTCGTCGGCATGATGCTGGGATCATTCGGCACCGGCTTCCTCGGCGACCGCTACGGACGCCGCTTCACCTATCAATTCAATTTGCTCCTTTTCGGCGTTGCCTCCCTGGCCGCGGCTTTCTCGCCGAACATGGCCTTCCTGATCGCCTGCCGCTTCGTGATGGGCGTTGGGTTAGGTGCGGAGAATGTCGTCGGCTATTCGACGATGACGGAATTCGTGCCCGCGCGCACCCGCGGCAAATGGCTTGGCTTCACCACCGTGTGCGTCGTCACCGGCCTGCCCGTGGCGCTATTGGTCGCGTCCGTGGTGGTGCCGCAATTCGGCTGGCGCTCCATGTTCGTGCTCGGCGGCGTCGGCGCGCTCGTGGTGTGGTACATGCGCAAGTCGCTGCCGGAATCGCCGCGCTGGCTGGAAGCGGTGGGACGCACCGACGAGGCGGAAGCGCTGATGCAGACCATCGAGAAGGAAGCCGCGCAAGGCCAGCCCCTGCCTCCTCCCGCGGCCACGACGCCGGTCCCGGCATCTGCCGATCTCGGCACGCTGTTCACCGCGCCCTTGCTGTCGCGGATGATCGTCGGCGCCGTCTGCCTGATCACCATCAACACCCTGCTCTATGGCTTCGTGACCTGGCTGCCCGTGTTCTTCGTCAAGCAGGGCCTCTCGATCGCGACCTCGTTCGGCTATTCGCTGCTGATGGCGCTCGGCGCGCCCGTCGGCTCGGCCATCGGCGCGCTGACCGCCGACCGCTGGGGCCGCAAGCCGACCATCATCGGCGCATCCCTGATCACGGTGATGCTTGGAATCCTCTACCCCATGATCTCCGATCCGATCCTGCTGCCCGCCGTGGGCTTCGCGCTGACGGTGCCGATCTACGTCCTGGTCGCCCTTCTGTTCGGCATCTATATCCCGGAGCTGTTTCCAACCGAGGTCCGCCTGCGCGCCTCCGGCATCGTCAACACGCTGGGGCGCGGCGCCACCATCGTCACACCGTTCCTCGTCGTGTCGCTGTTCAAGACGCGCGGCGTGGCCGGCGTCATGGCCTTGATGATCGGACTGCTGGTGGTGCAGATCATCACGGTCTGGGCGCTCGGCATCGAGCCGCGGCATCGCAGCCTCGAGGAACTCAAGGCGGAGGAATCTGCTTCGCCGGTGCTGAAGGAAGCTTCCTGAGGCTCTCCACCGCGTCATGGCCGGGCTTGTCCCGGCCATCCACGCCTTGTGACGCCGCACTGAGAACGTGGATGCCCGGGACAAGCCCGGGCATGACGACCAGATGCGATAGCGTCGTAGCCCGGATGAAGCGATAGCGTAATCCGGGTCATGCATCCGCGTCGGGATATCTCCCGGATTGCGCTGCGCTCCATCCGGGCTACAAGGTCTCAGCCGGGATACAATGGAGCTCGTGATGACCGCAGATGCCGCTGACCTGGACTACGGCTCGATCGGCGCACTTCTGAGCGCCCTGCACGCGCGCAAAGTGTCTGCGTCCGAGTTGCTCGCGCATACGATCGCGCGCATCGAGGCGCTGGACGGCCGGATCAATGCCATCATCGTTCGCGATTTCGATCGCGCGAGAGAGGCCGCACGCGCCGCCGATGCCGCGCTTGGCCGCGGCGAACGACTGCCTTTGCTCGGCATCCCCGTGACCCTCAAGGAACCGTTCAACGTCGCCGGTCTGCCGACGACATGGGGCTTCCCGCATTTCAGGGATTTCATGCCTGCGGACGATGCCCTTGTCGTCTCGCGGCTGAAGGCGGCAGGCGCCATCATCATCGGCAAGACCAATATCCCGATCGGCTTGCGGGACTTCCAGAGCTACAACGACATCCACGGGACGACCAACAACCCGTGGGACCTCGGCCGGTCACCCGGCGGCTCCTCAGGCGGATCGGGCGCGGCGCTGGCCGCGGGTTTCGGTCCCCTCTCGATCGGCTCGGACATCGGCGGCTCGATCCGGGTGCCCGCGCATTTCTGCGGTGTGTTCGGACACAAGCCGAGCCTCGGCCTGGTGCCGCTGCGCGGCTACAGCCTGCCGCCGGCACTGCCCGTCCCCGGCCAGGGCGATCTCGCTGTCGTCGGGCCGATGGCGCGCAGTGCCTCGGACCTCGCGCTGGCGCTCGACGTGATTGCCGGCCCCGACGCGACGCGCGACGGGATCGGCTATCGCCTTGCACTGCCGGCCCCGCGGCATGACCATCTCAAGGGTTTCAGTATCCTCGTGATCAATACGCATCCGCTAATGGCGACCGGAGACGCAGTGCGCTCAGCCATCGGGCGATTGGCCGACCGGCTCGGCAAGTCAGGCGCGCGGGTCGCGCGCGCGAGCACCTCGCTGCCCGACCTCGCCGACTCCGCGCGGCTCTACATGAAGCTGTTGAACGCAGCGCGAAGCCCGCGGCTGACGCCGGCCGCTCTCGCAGAGGCGCAAGGAGTTGCCGCGGCACTCGCGCCCGACGACCGCAGCCTGCAGGCCGAGCGCGCGCGCGGCTGGGGCATGATCCATCGCGATTGGCTGGCGACCGACGCGGCGCGCCTGCAGTTGCAGCAGAAATGGTATCAGCTGTTCCGCGAGTTTGACGCGGTGATCTACCCAGCCGCCGCCGTGCCGGCCTTTCCGCATGATCACTCCGAGCCGTTCGACGCCCGGCAACTGGACATCGACGGCAAGCTCCATCCCTATTCCGATGCGTGCTTCATCTGGGCAGACCCCGCCTCGACCTGCGGACTGCCGGCAACCGCCGTTCCGATCGAGCGAACGACGTCGGGCTTGCCGGTCGGCGTTCAGATCATCGGGCCGTACCTCGAGGACCGTACGACGATTGCGCTCGCCGGGTTGATTGAACGCGAGTTCGGTGGCTTCGTCCCGCCGCCGGCGCTGCAATCCTCAAAATGACAACGGCCGGCGGCCGTCACCTTCTGTCGGACGACTGCGCCTCGACCGCCTGCACGGCAACGCTCGCGACCTGACGCAGCGCCTCGCGGTCGGAGCCTGAGGACGCCATCACGCCCATGCCGACCGAGACGGCCGAGACGTAGCGCGCGAGCGCGGCGGGATCAGAACTCGGCTTGAGATCGCCTTCGGCCTTGGCGCGAACAAAGCGCTCGCGGAGCTGGTCTTCGTTCTCGGCGCGGCGGGCGGCAAGCTCGAACGGGACGTTTTCGGAGCCGCTACCGCAGGCAATGCCGCCCTGCACGAGCAGGCAGCCGGGCGGATTGGCGGGGTCGGTCTGCTTTTCGGCGATGCCCATCAGCATCCGCTCGGCGACGTCGCGGGCGGTCGGTGCGGCGACCACCTCGTCCATCCAGACGCCGCGCAATTTGGTGTAACGGTCGAGCGCGGCCTTGAGCAGGCCTTCCTTGTTGCCGAAGCAGGCGTAAAGGCTCGGGGGATTGATGCCCATGGCCTCGGTGAGCTGGGCAATGGTGGCGCCCTCATAGCCGTGGCGCCAAAACACTTCCATCGCCTGGTCCAACGCCGTTTCGGCGTCGAATTCGCGGGGGCGTCCCATGCCCATGTGCCTGTCTCCTCGGAATTCAGGTTCTGCCTGAGGCTTAACGCCCAATCCTATCTATTTGTTCTAGCTTTATTTTCTGCAGTCTTCCAATTCTTGCGGTATGCCGCTACAATTTTCTTAGTGAATGATACATAAGTATCTTGCACTGCGGCATCCAGCTCCACATCTGTAGTGAACACTACATATCTGGAGCGCGCAAATGCATCCCTCGCAAAACTCCCCCCGCACCGGCCGTTTCCGCCGCCTCCTCGGCGGCGTCGCCATCGTGGGCGCCCTCGCCGTGGCCGGCGCGATCGCAACCGGCCACTACTTCCGTGCCGCCCAAGCCACGGCAACGGCTGCCGCTGCCGAGCAGGCCGTCTCGGTCACCGTCGCGATGATCGAACCCAAGCAGACCGTGCTGTGGGACGATTTCTCCGGCCGGCTCGAGGCCATCAACCGTGTCGAGCTTCGTCCCCGCGTGGCCGGTGCGATCCTTGCGACCAACTTCACCGAAGGCGCGCTGGTGAAGGCCGGCGATGTGCTGTTCAAGATCGATCCGGCACCTTACGCCGCGGAGGTCGACAAGGCCAACGCCCAGCTCGAGGCTGCCAAGGCGCGCGTCGTGTTCACCCAGAGCGAGCTCGAGCGCGGCGCGCAGCTGGTCGGCAATGCCGTGGTCACGCGGCGCGACTACGACCAGCGCGACAACGCCAATCGTGAAGCCATCGCCAACGTGAAGGCCGCCGAAGCGACGCTCCAGACCGCAAAGCTCAATCTCGACTACACCGAGGTGCGTGCGCCCGTAGACGGCCGCGTGGGCAAGTTCGAGATCACCGTCGGCAATCTCGTCGCCGCCGGCACCGCCTCCCCGGTGCTGACCTCGCTGGTGTCGGTCAATCCGATCTACGCCTCGTTCGATGCGGATGAAGAGGTCGTGCTGCGCGCGCTGAACTCGATCGCGGATACCTCCGGCCAACGCGGCAAGCTCGACCAGATCCCGGTGGAAATGACGACATCCGGCGGTCTCTCGGCGAAGGGTCACATCCAGCTCATCGACAACCAGGTCAACGGCCAGAGCGGCACCATCCGGGTCCGCGCGGTGTTTCGGAACGAGGACGGGCGTCTCATCCCCGGCCAGTTCGCCCGCGTGCGCATGGGCCAGCCGAAGCAGCAGACGCTGGTGATGATCGACGAGCGCGCGATCGGCACCGACCAGGACAAGAAGTTCGTGATGGGGGTCGGCGACGACAGCCGTGCGGTCTACCGGCCGATCACGCTCGGCGGCTCGGTCGACGGCCTTCGCATCGTGACGGCGGGGCTGAAGCCCGGCGATCGCATCATCGTCAACGGTCTCCAGCGCGTGCGTCCGGGTGCGCTGCTCAAGACGGAGGTCGCGGCGATGGGTGCGCGTGGACCGCAGCAGGCCTCCAACCACAGCAACCAGGATGTGGTGCAACGCTAGCTACATCATTCCGGGCCGCGCGCCCGGAATGACCAAGTCATAACGACCAAGACATAACGACCAAGACATCGCATCTCGATTCCGGGTTCGTGGGCGTCGCCTACGTCCCGGAGTAACGGGAGAGCTGTCGCTCGCGTAGGGGCAAAGCCATGAATCTCTCAAAGTTCTTTATCGACCGTCCGATCTTCGCCGGCGTGCTGTCCGTCCTGATCTTCCTCGCAGGCCTGATCTCGCTGTTCGCGATGCCGATCTCGGAATATCCGGACGTGGTGCCGCCCTCGGTGCTGGTGCGCGCGACCTATCCCGGCGCCAATCCCAAGGTGATCGCCGAGACGGTGGCAACCCCGATCGAGGAGCAGATCAACGGCGTCGAAGGCATGCTCTACATGTCGAGCCAGGCGACCACCGACGGCGCCATGACGCTGACGGTGACGTTCCGGCTCGGCACCGATCCTGACAAGGCGACGCAGCTGGTGCAGAACCGCGTGCAGCAGGCCGAGCCGCGCCTGCCGGCCGTGGTGCGTCAGCTCGGCATCATCACCAAGAAATCGTCCCCCGACCTCACCATGGTCGTGCATTTGCTGTCGCCGAACAACCGCTACGACATGACGTATTTGCGCAACTATGCCGTCCTCAACGTCAAGGACCGGCTGGCGCGCATCGACGGCGTCGGCGACGTCCAGCTCTACGGCGCCGGCGATTATTCGATGCGGGTCTGGGTCGATCCGCAGAAGGCGGCCGAGCATGGCCTGACCGCGAGCGACATCGTCAAGTCGATCCAGGCGCAGAACGTCGAAGCCGCCGCCGGCGTCGTCGGCTCCTCCCCCAACGTCAAGGGCATCGACCTGCAACTCTCCGTCAATGCGGAAGGACGGCTCGCCAACGAGGAGCAGTTCGGCGACATCGTGGTCAAGACCGGCACGCGCGGCGAAGTGGTTCGCTTACGCGACGTCGCCCGCATCGAGCTTGGCGCCTCCGAATACGGCCTGCGTTCGCTGCTCGACAACAAGCAGGCGGTGGCGATCCCGATCTTCCAGGCGCCGGGCTCCAACGCGCTCGAGATCTCCGACCACGTCCGCGCCACCATGGCCGAGATCAAGAAGAACATGCCGGAGGGCGTGTCCTACCAGATCGTCTACGATCCCACCCAGTTCGTGCGCTCCTCGATCGAGGCCGTGATCCATACGCTGCTGGAGGCGATCGCGCTGGTGGTGCTGGTCGTGATCCTGTTCCTCCAGACCTGGCGCGCCTCGATCATTCCGCTGCTGGCGGTGCCCGTGTCGATCGTCGGCACCTTCGCCGTGATGCACGTGTTCGGCTTCTCCATCAACGCGCTCAGCCTGTTCGGCCTGGTGCTCGCCATCGGCATCGTCGTCGACGACGCCATCGTCGTGGTCGAGAACGTCGAGCGCAACATCGAGGGTGGACTGTCGCCGCGCGACGCCACCTACCAGGCGATGCGCGAGGTCTCCGGTCCGATCATCGCGATCGCGATGGTGCTGATCGCGGTGTTCGTGCCGCTCGCCTTCATCTCCGGCCTGACCGGGCAGTTCTACAAGCAGTTCGCGCTGACCATCGCGATCTCGACCGTGATCTCCGCCGTCAACTCGCTGACGCTCTCGCCGGCCCTGTCGGCGCTGCTGCTCAAGGGCCACAACGAGCCGAAGGACCGGCTGACGATCATCATGGAAAAGAGCCTCGGCTGGTTCTTCCGCGGCTTCAACAAGGCCTTCACACGTTCGTCGGACAATTACAGCGGCACCGTCACCAAGGTGGTCTCGGGCAAGGCCGCGGTGATGGGCCTCTATGTGGTGCTGGTCGGCCTCACCGCCTTGCTGTTCCAGCAGGTGCCGAGCGGCTTCGTCCCCGGCCAGGACAAGCAGTACCTGGTCGGCTTCTCGCGGCTGCCCGATGGCGCCACGCTCGACCGTACCGAGGAGGTGATCCGCAAGATGAGCGACATCGCGCTGACCCAGCCCGGCGTCGAGAGTTCTGTCGCGTTTCCCGGCCTGTCGATCTCCGGCTTCACCAACTCGTCCAATGCCGGCATCGTGTTCTCGACGCTGAAACCGTTCGACGAGCGCAAGGGGCCGGCCCTGAGTGGGAATGCCATCGCGGCCGACCTCAACAAAAAATATTCCGGCATCCAGGAAGCCTTCATCGCCATGTTCCCGCCGCCGCCGGTCAACGGCCTCGGCACCATCGGCGGCTTCAAGCTCCAGATCGAGGACCGTGCCGGTCTCGGCTATGAAGCGCTGAACGAGGCGACCAAGGCGTTCATGACGGCGATGCAGAAGGCGCCGGAGATCGCCGGCGTGTTCTCGAGTTTCCAGGTCAACGTGCCCCAGCTCTTTGCCGACATCGACCGCACCAAGGCGCTCCAGTTGGGCGTGCCCGTGACCGAGGTGTTCAACACGCTCCAGATTTACCTCGGTTCCTACTACGTCAACGACTTCAACAAGTTTGGCCGCACCTATTCCGTCTACGTCCAGGCCGACGCGCCGTTCCGCGCCCGCGCCGACGACATCAGGCAGTTGAAGGTCCGCTCGTCCTCCGGCGACATGGTGCCGCTGTCGGCGCTGCTGACGATCCGCCAGAGCGCCGGACCTGAGCGCGCGATCCGCTACAACGGCTTCCTGTCCTCCGACATCAACGCGGCCGCTGCGCCCGGCTTTTCGTCGGGGCAGGCCCAGGAGGTCGCGACGCGGATCGCGGCGGAGACATTGCCGCCCGGCTTCGCCTTCGAATGGACCGACCTGACCTATCAGGAGTTCATCGCCGGCAATTCCGGCCTCTGGGTGTTCCCGCTGGCGATCCTGCTGGTGTTCCTAGTGCTGGCCGCGCTCTACGAGAGCCTGACCCTGCCGCTCTCGATCATCATGATCGTGCCGATGGGCCTATTGGCGGCGATGTTCGGCGTCTGGATCTCGAAGGGCGACAACAACGTCTTTACCCAGATCGGATTGATCGTGCTGGTCGGCCTCTCCGCCAAGAACGCCATCCTGATCGTCGAATTCGCGCGTGAGCTCGAATTCGCGGGACGCACGCCGATCCGGGCCGCGATCGAGGCGAGCCGCTTACGGCTGCGTCCGATCCTGATGACGTCGATGGCGTTCATCATGGGCGTCTTGCCGCTCGTGCTCTCGACCGGCGCGGGCTCGGAGATGCGACGCGCGATGGGCGTCGCGGTGTTCTCCGGCATGATCGGCGTCACCGTGTTCGGCCTGTTCCTGACACCGGTGTTCTATGTGCTGCTCAGAACCATCACCGGCAACAAACCGCTGGTGCATCACAGCAGCGACACCAGCGCCGCGCCGGTCCAGGGCCTTCACGAAGTCCAAGGGCACTAGATCAGGGAAATCCCTGAAAGCAACAACAGAACGAGCACGGTCTTGCGAAAGACCGTCTCGTTGACCCGGTGAAAGGCGATCACACCCAGCCCTGAGCCGGCGAACAGTGCCGGCAGGCTGATCGCGAGGTCGACGAACACCTTGGACGACAGGTCCTGGTGCCCGACCAGCAACGCGATCGCAAAGACCTGCATCGCGGCGATGAAGGGCTGCACCAGGCCGCGCTGCTCGCTCTTAGGCATGCCGCGCATGTCGCACCAGATTGTGGGGATTGCGCCGGGCATCGCGGTCAGGCCGCCGATCAGCCCTCCCCCGAATCCGATCAGTGCGACCCAGTGCCGGCCGACGGCTTCGCCGGCCGTGACCAACGTCGGTCGCAGCAACATGTAGGCCGCATAGAGCGCGACGATGATGCCGAAGCCGCGCCGCAGCAGATGCGTGTCCGTGGATTGCAACAGCGACACCGCGATGGGAACGCCGATCAATCCGCCGACGATCAGCAGCAGACTGCCCTCCCACCGGATGCTGCGCCGAAGCGCCCACAGATTGGTGGCCTGCACGCCGATGCTGCACGCCATCATCAGCGGCACGGCCTCCAGCGGCTGAAACACGCGAAGCAGAATCGCGCCCGCCACGGCCGAGAACGCGAAGCCCGAGAGCCCCGAGACGAAGGCGCCGGCGAACACGGCGACACTCACGAGAAGGCTGGTCGTGATATCAGGCACGATGCGTTCTCCGGCTCAGTCGTAGGGTGTCTGCGTCGCAGGGACATCGGCAGTCCCGGTGCAGAGCTCCGCATCGTGCGAATTCAGGAGAGGCCGAGCGACCGGCTGCGCGTGCGAACGCGCCAGCATTGCCAGCCCGACCAGTTGAAGCGTGACGAGCGCCGCCGTCAGCGCGGCGGCGACAATATTGACGTTACGCCCGTTCGAACGTGGTGCGGCCGGCCGCGCGCTCGCGCGGATCAACTCTGTTGGCATTTTCAAAAGTATCCTCTTCATTGCAGACGGGAATAATTTCATTCAAACGCGACGTTTCATGCGGCTGCTCCAGCAAATGGCCGTAGCGCCGTAGCGCGCGCTTCGCGTCGATCTCGCGCTGCGCGCGGAATGCCGCTCCGATGCGGGCGACGATGTCGCGAAACTTGCCGGCCGGAGCTGGTGACGCCTTTCGCATGACAATCTCCTCTCAACTTGCGCGAGAGATTGATGAGGTTCACTTCCGCTTGCTGTGAGTTGCTTCACACGACAATCGAACGCGTCGAACAAGACAACGTGTGAGTTCTCGTAGAAGAGAGCGCGGAGAATCGCGTCATTCGATCGAACGACCCGCGATAACTTTCTAATGATGCTGCTGTTTGAACCTATCGCGAGACGGAGCGACTCGCCTGCGCCTTCGGAAAGCGCGTCAGTGCAGAACCGGATTGGAGAATCCAGCCGCGAGCTTGACGAGATCGGCCTGACGCGAGACGCCGGTCTTCGCGAACACCCGATGCAGATGCGTCTTCACCGTCGTCTCCGCGATGCCGAGCGCCACGGCTGTCTCCGGCACGCCGCCGACCTCGACGATCGATTGCAGGACCCTCAGCTCCGCAGGGGTCAACTCGAACGCGCGGTCGATGAGGCCGGCACATGAGCGGCCGTCGAGTTCCGCCTTCCAGATGAACAAGGCGCCGACCGCCGACGTGCGCTCCGCGGCACCTTCACGCAACAACGACGGCAGTGCGATGACGTGCGCGACGTAGTAGGAGCCGTCATGCGACATCAGCGGAATCTTTCGCCCGGCGGCCGCCGCGACGGCGACCTCGCCTGCGTCACGAAAGATATCGCGCAGCGCCGAATTTGCCGCGGAAGATCGTGCCGCCAGCCGGCCCGCGACGGACCGCAGGACATCATCGGCGGCGAGCAACGTGTCCGCGGCGGGATTGCTGTGGACGATGTTGCAGGCCGTATCGAGCAGGATGACGCCGGCATTCAGCCGGTCCACGACATCGGCGAGCGCGATCGCCCGCTGCTGCTTCCGCTCGATCGCCCGGTTGATCAGCAGCGCCCGGCTCGCATGCGGAACCAGGAATTGCATCCGCGCCCGCTGCTCCGCATCGAGCATCCGCTTGCCGGGGATCACGGTGATCAGCATCGGACACGGCGACTTCGACTGTTCCAGAACCACGCTGGCGACATCGACGCAGCCCTGAGGCCGCAGCCATTCCTGATAGAACCGCCCGCGGCGATATTCGTCGAAATTCACGAGATCGGGGATGTTACGAACCTCGCCATAGCGAGGCAGCCGCGCCAGCGGGTCGTACTGGGCATAGGTCTCGGCATAGAGCTGGATGTAGTGCGGATCGACACCGCAGTAATAATGCGTCGCGCCGGACTTGCTGACCGGATCCTTCGAAATCAGCCCGCACGCCTGGCTGCCGATGAACGCATTGAGCTTGACGACGACGTCGCTCCACAACTCAGGGTGGAGACCCGCGTCATATATGTTCTCGATCAACTCGGACTGTTTGGGAGGTCGGGACATCAGAACAGCCAATGGTGACTTGGAGATAGCGAAATGTTCGTCATGCCCGGCGGCACAATTGAGTCTATCGCGGGAGCAAAAGGTTCAACCCCGACCGCGATTGACCGATCAGTTGACGAGCGGGTTGGAGAATCCGGCCGCGAGCTTGACGAGATCGGCCTGACGCGAAACGCCGGTCTTGGCAAACACCCGATGCAGATGCGTCTTCGCCGTGGTTTCTGCGATACCGAGCGCTGCCGCCGTTTCCGGGACACCACCGACCTCGACGATCGACAGGAACACGCGCAGCTCGGCCGGCGTGAGATCGAAGGTCCGTGCGATCAGCTCGCCATAGGACTGTCCGCCAAGCGACACCCTGCGCAGGAGCAGCGCACCGACCGCATCGACCACCCGCTCGCCGCCATCGCGCAGCACGGACGACAGCGGCAGGATATGCGCGACATAACGCTCGCCGCTGGGTGACAACAGCGGAATCGCACGGTCCTTCGCGGCAAGCAGGACAATTTCGCTGCCGGTCGCAAGCGCCTCGCGCAGGGTCTGATTGGCCTCCGCACTGCTGGCTACGAGCTGCCCGGCAACGGACCGAACCACATCGTCGGCGGCAAGCAAGGCGTGGCCGGCCGAATTCGCATGCACCACCCGGCAAAAGGCATCGAGCAGGAAGATGCCGGACGCCAGATTGTCCAGAACATCCGCCAGCGCCGTCGCCAGTGTCAGTTGCGAGGTGATGGCGCGGTTGATCAGCAGCGCGCGGCTCGCGTGCGGCACAATCAGCGAGAGCCGATGCTTCATCGCCGGGTCCACCATGCGCCGGCCCGACAGCACCGTCATCATCACGGGACAGCTCGATTTCTCGAGCACAACGTTGGCCGCGTCGCTGCAACCCTGCGGCTGCATCCACTCCTGGTAAAAGCGCCCTCTCCGGTATTCATCGAAATTGACGAGATCGGGGATGCTGACGATCTCGCCATGCGGCGGCAGCACCGTCAGCGGATCGAACTTCGAATGGGTTTCTGAATAGAGCCGGATATAGTGCGGGTCGGCCCCGCAATAATAATGGGTCACGCCGAATTTGCTGATCGAATCCTTGGAAAACAGCCCGCAGGCCTGTCCGCCGACGAAATCGCGGATGCCGGCGACGGCGTTGTTCCACAGCCAGGGATCGAGCCCCGCGTCATAGATGGACTCGACCAGTTCGGGCAGCTTCCGTGGTCCGTGCATGGCGTGAAATGGCCTGAGTGATCAATATCACCAAGCATACCACAACCACAGCATGCGGCGTCCTCCGATCGGAGGAGGCGCCGCCCCGGAAGGTGAAGCCGGAACGGTCATGCCTGGTCCCAGCCGACCTTCTCGGAATTTTCCGACCAGACCGCCGCGCGATAGACCTCTCGCCCGCCCGCATCCCTGACGCGGATCCAGGCGTCGCGATCACGCAGATCGTCGCGCCAAACGAACAGATGTCTCGCCATCTCGTCGGCCACGACGAACGTGGCCCTGGCCTGCTCGAAGACCATGCCGCCCGGATCGATCTTCACGACATTGTCGACCAGGAGATCAAAGAAGAAGCGGCGCATTCACAACTCCAACTACAGGCGTCGTCCGAAACACAGCGTCATCGTTCTACTCCTCGCGCTTAGAAGACGTAGTCGGCCGAATGCGGCGCACTGCGATAGGCACCTGTCTGGTCGCACGAACAGCGCACCGCGCGGTCACAGCACTTCGCCGCTCCTGACGCCGCTGGGCGTCGCGCCATAGGCCCGCCGGAAACAACGATTGAAATAAGAGAGATCGCCGAAGCCCACGTCGTAGGCGATCGAGCTCACCGGCCGCCCGGCGAAGTCAGGCTCGCGCAGCATGCGATGCGCGCGTTTGAGGCGCTGCTCGGTCAGGAAGGACGAGAACGTCTTGCCGTCGGCTTCGAACAGCCGCTGGAGATAACGTGTGGTGACGCCGAATTCCTGCGCCACGGTCGCGACCGAGAGGTCCTGATGCCAGCAATTGTTGGCGATGAAGGACTTCATCTTCCGTAGCCGCGCGGCCCTGACGCCTCGGCGTCCGGCCAGCTCGTGAACCTCATCCGTCGCGCCAAGAACACGCGCCATCAGATCATGGAGATGCGCAACCGCGAGCTGGCGCAATGCGGGCACCGCGAGCGCGCGCTCGCGCACCAGCGAGGTCGCGTAGTCGACCAGCAGTCGAAGTCCGGCGGCGCGCTCCGGAATGATCCGCATCACCGTGTCGTCGATGTCCACGATCATGGGCGCCAGCACCCGCCGCGGCACGCGCAACGACAGGCAATTTCCAAGCGAGAGGCGTTCGTAGATCGTCGCATCCTCCGCGCTCGTCAGAACCGCGTCACCGGGATGAAGCCGCAGATCTCGTCCTCGCGCGGATACTTCGACGATGCCGGATCGGTTGATCATCAGGCCGAGGCTGTCGTTGCCGTCGACGACCAGTTGCTTGGTACGGATGACCCGCGCTCCGACCAGCCCGCCGATCACCAGCTGGACGTCCGGCAGGGCGTGGGATGTGAGGCTCGCCGCAAACGGCTTTTCGTCCGTCGGCTCGACCTCGGCCTTGAGCACGCCACGGCAGTAGAATTCGCGCAGCAGCGGCACGCGCTCGTCTTCGGGAATGTGGTCCGTTGAAACTTCGAGAATGGAAAATTCGTCCTTGCCGCTCACTGCAATTTCTCCAACCAACTGGGCAGGCCCGGCCACGCGCTGTCCTCTCCCGCACCCGCGTCCGGTGGCGCACGCTGCCGTTCTCGTTCAAGTGGCGCCATATACGAAAGTATCAAATGACGCGCGTCGTACGTTCGGAGGACCTGACGATCCTGCTCATCACAATGGATTGAGATTGCATCGCCGCGCGGCCCGCGCTGTGAAATGAATCACACGGTGTCGTCGTCGCGGCTCGTTCGCTGTGCAAACGGTGCAGCGAAGCCGGCCGCGATCTTCACGAGGTCGGCCTGCCTGCCGGCACCGGTCTTCTCGAACAGGCGACCGAGATGCGTCTTCACCGTCGTCTCGGCAATGCCGAGCTTTGCCGCGATATCGGGAACGCCGCCGACCTCGACGATGGCCATCAGCACGCGCAACTCGGACGGCGTCAGCCTGAAGGCAGCAGCAATGGCGTCGGGCACGAGTGATGGCACCATCACCGCCTTCTGTACGAGAAGCACCGTAGCCGCGACGTCTCGCGGCAGGCTGCGCTCCCGCTTCAATCGGAGGGCATGGACGAGATAGTGCTGACCATCCGCCGACGTCGCGAGCTCGATGCGGCGGCGACCAGCCGGATGAGCTTCGCCATCTGCGGCGACTTCAAACAGGCCGCGGAATGATTTGTCGGCCTGGGTGTTGCGGACCACGATCCGGTCGCCGACCATCGCGAGCAGGTTTGCATCGACGAACAGCTGCCGGCACGCCGCATTGGCGTGGACGACCCGGCCATCCGCATCGAGCAGGCAGATCGCCGTGCTGAGGCCGTCGAGGACATCGGCAAGGTCGTCCACCGTGTGCGAGCGCGCCCTGATCTGTCGGCCCATGATCCTGGAACGCTGGATATGGGGTGCGAGCAGCCGCATGCGTTCGCGCATCGCCTCGTCGACGGTTCCGCGGGATCGGTGGCGCAACACCTGCAACACCGTGGTACGCGCGTCCGATCTCTCGAGCGCGACGGTCGCGAGATCGATCGCGCCCTGCGGCTCGACCCACTCGCGATAGAAGCTCGTGGCCACGAAATCCGCATGCGGCATGATATCGGTCACGCCGATGGCCTGCCCGGCCGCAAAAGCGAGATGACGATCGAGCAGAGGATCCTGCTCGACATATCTGTCGCGATAGAGCTGACGGAAGCGGGATTCGGTGCCAAAATGCTGGTGAATCTCGATCGAGAGCCTTGCCGCATCACGGGACAGGATGGTCGCGGCACACCCGCCGACGAAATGGGAAACCTGTTCCAGCGCGCCGCTGCGCAGCGCAGGATCGACCGCCGCATCGTAGATCTCGCCGACGAGAGACGAGAACCGGTTTGCCTGGAGGATCGTCATCGGAAGGACGATGCGATCGGCGTGCCGTCCCGGTGACGAAGGGAGCTTGCGCATTGGAAATTGGCAGAGGCGACGGAGCGGTCAATCGTCGCCTTCGGCGTGGAAAAGGCAGTGCAGCGAGATGCTAAAATATCGGACATCGTCCTTGCGTAACGTCAACCGCAGGGTGCGGCTTGGACGTTTTCGCCAAAGACTAGGATAAAAGCGAACAGCGCGCGGGCTGTGTGCTGTGGGTCACGCGCCCTCGCGCTGCTTGCTCGATCGCGCGCACTGTGCGCGGCGGAGCACTCTATTTCCGATTTTCCTCGCAGAACTTCAGCGCGGCGAGCGCCTCGCCGGCGCGCGGGATCTGCATCTCGATGCTATCCTCGTCATCGTCCTCGAAATCGAGCGAGAGACGCCTGGCCTTCGACAGCCGGTCCATGATCGACTGGTCGTATTCGAAGATGCCGCGCACGGTGGTCTTGTCCATGACCTCCCACTTCGCCTTCTTCATGATATCGGCGTCATCGGTGCCGAGGTCGGCTCGGAGGATCTCGCCGACCTTGTCCCACTCCCAACCGTCATAGATCATCACGATCACGATGGCCTTCTCGGAATAGGTGATGACGATGACGTAGTCGCGGTTCTCGTCCTCCTTGTCCTTGTAGCCGCGGCTCGCATTGCAATGCGTGTCCTGCGTGCGCTTCTCGATGGTCCAGTCGCCGACCCTGGATTGCTGCGCGAGCGCCGACCCTGTGCTCGAGACGGCCGCGCCCAGGGCGCCCGCGGTCAGCAAAGCGGCAAGAAGGAATCGTCTCATGTCAGCCTCCAGCGTTCCCCACGCGGAGATGACCACCTCAGCCTGCAGCCCGCAAGGGCTCGAGGAGGCTGATCCGGGCCGATGCTGGAACGTCGCCGGCCCTACACCCGCCGGGGGATGATGGCGATCGGAGTGAAGGTGTAAACCTCCTCGCCGTTCTGGTTGAACATGGTCCATTTCACCAGCGCCATGCCCTGCGGCTTCGACTTCGACGGCGTCAGGCTCATGACCTCGCCGACGAGATGCAGGCGGTCATTGGGCCGTACCGGGATGGTCCAGCGCAGGCCATCGACGCCCGCGCCGATCAGCGGATGCGGGCCGAACGGGCGGGCCTGGATCGCGAGGTTCATGGCGATCGCGGCGGTGTGCCATCCTGATGCAGCCAGGCCGTTGAACAAGGTCTGCTTGGCGGCCTCGTGGTCGAGATGCATCGGCTGCGGATCGAACTCGGCTGCAAAGCGCTTGATGTCGGCTTCGGTGACTTGGACCTCGGGGGATTTGAACCGCATTCCGATGGTGAGATCGTCGAACCACTCGACCTGCGCCATGATTTTGCCTCGCAATATGATTGGCCGCCCGCCCGAAAGGCCCGGCTGAAGGACCGAGCAGCGCGGGATGTAGCGGGTCTGCGGTGCACAAACCAGCCCCGGGTTCCCCGCGAAACCCGTTTCCCAAAACGACGAAACACGCCTGAAACAGATGGCCGGTTATCTGGTTGTCAAAATCATACAGGGACGGCCACCATGCAATTCTTCCTCGACCTGATCCTGGATTATGCCTGTTGCCAAAATCTCGTCTCCCAGCCGCTGCGGGAGGATAAGCTATGATCGAGCTGATCTCAGCCGTGCTCGCCCTTTGCAGCGTCGCTGTCTTCGCGGCGCATGCGTTGGATGCCTACCGTACCACGCACTCCTGATCGGTACGCCCTCCGGCCGCTAGAACGGGCGCCGGTAGAAGTGCTCCGAATGCGTGGCCGGCGGAAACCGGTTGGCGAGCGCGATTGCCGCGCTCTCGTCGGTCTCGAGCGCGACCTTCTGCGCCAGCATCACGTCGCCGGGCACGAGAAAGCCTGACGGGACGAAGCACCATCCCATCGCCGCACGCCCCTCGTCGTCGATCTCATGGACATTGGCGGCCGTGCCGTAGTGGATGCGATACCGCTTGCCGGTATCACAGCCGATGACATCGAAATACCGATGCTGCTCGAATTGCGCATGCTGTGCCGGCGACAGCCATTCGGCCAAAAGCCGGCGGCCGCGGGCATCCGGCGTGTTCTCGCCGAAGAACCGCCGATAGAGCTCGCGCAGCGCATGCAGACGCGCACGCGCCGGCGCGCGGAGCCAAACTGCCGCGATCATGAGCAGCTCAGATCAACCGCCGACCAGGCGGGGATAGAACAGCGTTTCCTGCGCGGTCGGATCGAATGACTTGATACGGGTGACTTCACCGGGTCCGGTTCGATAGGCGGCGGTGAAGCCCGCTCCGGTCAGCTCACGAAAGCGCCGTTCGGCTCGCGCCAGCGCTTCGGCATTGTCAGGATCAAACTCGTGGCGCGTGTCACCAGTCTGGTCCATCACGATCTGGGTAGCCATATTGAGTCTCCTCATGCCAGCCCCGCCCCCGATCAAAGCAAACCTCGTGCCGTCAGTTCCTCAACGCAAGAACTTTCTCCTGCGCGGCCGAGCCTTCATGCGGCCTCAACGCGACGCGGCCGCCCCTCCTTCGTCGATCTGCCGTCCCATCAAGGCGATTGCCTTCTGATAGACGCCGGCAGCATTCCAAGCCTCGATAGCGGCAAAATTCGGTTCGCCCGGCTGGTAACCGGCTCCTGCGCGCCAGCCATGAGCTTTCAGGAAATTCGCCGTCGAGTTCAGCGCATTGGCGGCAACCTCGAGATTGCCGGTGCCATAGGCCAGGATGTTCTTGGGCATGAACTGGGTCTGGCCGACCTCGCCGTGCATGGAGCCGCGGGTCGCCCCCGACAGCGTGCCGCGGTCAATCAGCTTGAGGGCGGCATAGAGCTGGTCGGTGAAGAATTCGGGACGGCGGCAGTCATAGGCAAGGGTCGCGATCGACGACAACATGTTCTGGTTGCCGCGCTGGCTGCCGAAACCGGTCTCCATGCCCCAGATCGCGATCAACGGCCCGGGCGGGACGCCGTAGCGCTGCTGGATCGAGGCGAACAAGGCGGCCTGCGACTGCTTGAGCTGCCGCCCCTTGGCGACGATGGTGGTGGCGCCGCGCTTGGCGAGGAACTGGTCGAGCGTCAGGGAAAAACTGCGCTGGCCGCGGTCGGCTGCGATCGTGGCACCGGCGTAATTGGTCTGCATCAGCGCCGCGAGCGCGGTCTGGCCGACGCCCTTGCCCTGCGCCTCCGCGCTGAACTCGCGCTTCCAGGCCTCAAAGCCCGCCGGGGAGCGGCCGCATGTGGCGGCGTGGGCCATGGATATCAGGGACATGGGCGCCAGCGCGAGAAGCAGCGCTGCAGCGCCGATCATGGCCGTCGCAACGGTCCTGCCCTTGGTCATTCCCTGGTCCTCTCACATAAACGTGCGCGACCGGCTCGCGCGGGCCCATGATCCTACGTCGGCCCTGATCGCTCAAGCCCCATCCGGCGCAACCTGTGCCTTGACACCGGGATGACGGCCTACCTTTCCCCGTCGCGGCCGAGCAGGAAATCCACCATGATGCCCTGGTGCTGCTCATACATGTCCGTACCGGTCCCGGTCACGCAGCCGATCCTGCGGGCGGCAGCGATGAAGGGCGAGACTTCGGGCTTTGTGATGACGCAGCCGCAATAGGCAGTCGGCGCCAGCCGCGCGACATCGACCGGCAGCGGATCGCCCTCCTTCATCCCGGCGGGTGTCGCATTGGCGACGAAATCGAAGCCCGCGGGATCCCCGGTACCGATCCGCACGGGCGTTCTGCCGAGCCCGTTGAGCCGGCCGATCAGTGCGTCGCGGCGCTCGGGCACGCTGTCGTGAATCGCGAGATCGCTCACACCGGCTTCGACCAGCGCAAGCGCGATCGCCGATCCTGCGCCGCCGGCGCCGACGAGCAGTGCCCGCATGCCGCCGGGATCGATCCCCTTCGCCCGCGCCGCACCGACGAAACCGAGGCCGTCCACCATGTCGCCATGCCAGGAGCGGTCGCCGCGCCGGCGCATCAGGTTCGCCGTGCGCAGGAAATGTGCGCGCTCGGTCGCACTGACGCAGGCCTGGTAGCAGGCGAATTTGTGCGGGATGGTCACGACGATGCCGTCGAGGTTCTTCAGCCGCGTCGCCAGCGAAAGGAAATCAGCGAGGTCAGCAGCCGAAACCTGGACCGGCACGAGAATGCCGTCATGGCCGCGCGCGGCGAAGGCGGCTGTTACGCCTGCCGGCGAGCGCACCTGTGCGATGGGATCGCCGACGATGACGTAGAGCCGCGTCGCGCCTGATGGGGCCGGGATCATACCGTTGAGGCCGGAACCTGAGAGCCGCCCGCCTCGGTCCCCTCAGTCAATTCCAGCCCATCCAGATTGCCTTCCTTGCGCCATTTGTCGAGCAGCCGCAGGAACGCCACCGGCCCGCGCCAGTACTGGCTGTTTCTTGCCGCGATCGGATCGAACACGCCCTCGTTGTTGTAATAGCCCGGCGTGCACTCGGCCAGATAGGTCTGGCGGCCGAGCGCGGCCTTGACGACTTCGTCGACCCAGGCGTTCTCGGCGGCGAGCGTCGGCTCCAGCGTCCGCGCTTTGCGCTTGCGCGCCTCCGCGATCACATAGGCGATGTGCTGCGACTGCTCGTCGATGATGTGCGGAAAATTGGCGCTCTGGCCGGCCTGCACCGTGACGATCAGGAAGCAATTCGGGAAGCCGCGACTGTAGAAGCCATGCAGCGTCTTGACGCCATCGCGCCATCGCTCGGACAGGCTCACACCGTCGCGGCCGTAAACCTCGAAGCCCATGCGGCGGGCATAGTCAGTGCCGACCTCGAAGCCGCTGGCATAGATCAGGCAGTCGAGCTCATGGGCCTTGCCGTCAACCACGACGGCGTTCTCGGTGATGCGCTCGACGCCCTCGCCCCTGGTGTCGACCAGATGCACGTTGGGACGATTGAAGGTGTCGAGATATTCGTCGTGGAAGCATGGGCGCTTGCAGAACGCCTTGTACCAGGGCTTGAGCGCCGCCGCGGCGGCTTCGTCCTTCACCACGGTATCGACGCGCGCGCGGATCTCTTCCATCTTGCGGTAGTCGGCCTGCTCGATGACCTTCAACGCCTCTTCGAGCGAGGTCACCGGCTGCGGCTGGCGGCGCGGCGCGAGCAGGATCTCGCCAAGCAGGCCGGTCCAGCCGTCCTGGACCAGGTCCCGTTCGAACGGCTCGCCCGAGATCACCGCGGTGAAATTGTCCATGCGCTCGCGCTGCCAGCCGGGCTTGAGGCTCTGCGCCCAGTCTGCGTCCGTCGGACGGTCGTCGCGCACACCGATCGCCGATGGCGTGCGCTGGAAGACGTAGAGCTCTTTCGCCGAGCGGCCGAGATGCGGCACGCATTGCACGGCGGTCGCGCCAGTGCCAATGATGCCGACGCGCTTGTCGGCGAGACCTGTGAGACCGCCTTCGGCCGTGCCGCCGGTGTAGCCATAGTCCCAGCGGCTGGTGTGGAAGCTGTGTCCCCTGAAGGTCTCGATGCCGGGAATGCCCGGCAGCTTCGGACGGCTCAGCGGGCCCCCGGCGAGAATGACGAAGCGCGCGCAGATGCGATCGCCGCGGTCGGTCTCGACCAACCAGCGTCCCTCCTGCTCCTGCCATTCCATCCGCGAGACGATGGTCTGAAACAGCGCGCGCTCGTAGAGGCCGAAGTGACGGCCGATGCGGCGGGAGTGTTCGTAGATCTCGGGCGCGCGCGCATATTTGCGCACCGGCATGTAGCCGGTCTCTTCCAGCAGCGGCAGATAGATGTAGCTCTCGGTATCGCAGGCCGCCCCGGGATAACGATTCCAGTACCAGGTGCCGCCGAAATCGGCGGCCTTTTCCACGAGACGAAAATCCTCGATGCCGGCCTCGCGCAGGCGGGCGCCGCAGAGCAGGCCGCCGAAGCCGCCGCCAACGATGAGAACTTCGGTTTCTTCCCTGACCGAAGCGCGCGCAAACCCGGGATCGGCCCAGGGATCGTCGAGGTAGCGGCCGAAATCGCCTGTGACCTCGACATATTGCGCCTTGCCCTCGGCGCGCAAACGCCGGTCGCGCTCGTCGCGATAGCGCGCACGGAGTGCGGAAATATCGACCGTAGATTCGCCGGCTGCGCCGGTCTTGTGTCTTTCCGCTGACATCGATTTCCTCCGCGGCGGACGCTGCTTCGGATCAGTTAGCCCCGAAAAAGTGACGCATGCAATCGCGTCGCTCGCTTTTTGCGTGAACGTCCCGTGACGTTCCGCTAACCTCGCACGTAAATCACAAGCATACGCCACGCAACGACGTGGCAGCCCGGAGGAGACCATGCAGGGATTGATGATGGACATGCCGCTTTTGATCAGCGGCCTGATCCAGTATGCCGCAGACTACCACGGCGAAGCCGAGATCGTCGCGCGCGAGATCGAGGGCGACATCCATCGCTACACCTATGCCGACGCCCATCCACGCATCAAGCGCATGGCGCTGGCGCTGAAGCGGCTCGGCATGAAGCAAGGCGACCGCGTCGGCACCCTGGCCTGGAATACGCACCGCCATTTCGAGATGTTCTATGCCGCGCCGGGCATGGGCTACGTGCTGCACACCATCAATCCGCGGCTATTCCCCGAGCAGCTCGTCTACATCATCAACCACGCCGAAGACCGGCTGCTGTTCATCGACCGCGCCACGCTGCCGCTGGTCGAGGCGATCGCGCCGCAGCTGAAGACGATCGAGGCCTTCGTCGTGATGTCTTCGCGCGAGCGGATGCCGGAGACCAAGCTTGCGAACGTGCATTGCTACGAGGATCTCCTCGCCAGCGAGAACGACGCCGGTTTCGCCTGGCCGGAGTTCGACGAAAAATCCGCATCCACCATCTGCTACACGTCGGGCACGACGGGCAACCCCAAGGGCGTGATCTACTCGCACCGCGCCGCCATCCTGCAGACCATGACTTGCTGCAATTTCGACTTCCTGCCGGGACATCTCGAAGGCGTGCGCGAAGTCATGATGCCGATGGCGCCGCTCTTCCACGGCAACGGCTGGAACATGCCGTTCACTGCGCCTTACACGGGATCAAAGCTGGTGCTGCCCGGCCGTAACTATGAGCCCGACAAGCTCTATGAGCTGCTCGAAGGCGAGAAGGTGACGCTCTCCGCCGGCGTGCCGAGCTTCTGGCTGATCCTGCTCGATTGGCTGGGGCGCACCGGCAACAAATTCTCGACGCTGCGCGCGACGCTGTCGTCCGGCTCGGCGCCGCCGCGCGCGATGGTCGAGAAGCTCAAGCGCGACTATGACGTCGACTACGTCCAGGCCTGGGGCATGACCGAGGCCCTGGGCTGCTCGATGCCGGGCTTGCGGCCCGGCTCCGAGCATCTCGGCGACAAGGAGAAATTCGACCGGCGCCAGGTGTCGGGCCGCGCCTGCTTCGGCACCTCCTTGCGCATCGTCGACGACGGCGGCAACGAGCTGCCGCGCGACGGCAAGACCGTCGGCCATTTGCGCGCCCGCGGCCCATGGGTCGCTTCCGGCTATATGAAGCTCGACGAAGGCCTCGACCGTGATGGCTGGCTGATCACCGGCGACATGGCGGTGATCGACAGCCAAGGCCACGTCACGCTGACCGATCGCTCCAAGGATGTGATCAAGTCCGGCGGCGAATGGATCTCCTCGATCCAGCTCGAGGACGTCGCCTTGTCCCACCCCGACGTGCTTCAGGCCGCGGTGGTCGCGATCAACCACGAGAAATGGCAGGAGCGTCCCCTGCTCCTCGTCGTCCGCAAGAAAGGCGCGACCGTCGACGGCAAGACCCTGCTCGACCACATGCGCCCGAAGATCGCGAGCTGGTGGATGCCCGACGCCGTCGAATTCCTCGACGAGTTTCCGATGACCGGCACCGGCAAGGTGCTCAAATCCGCGCTGCGCGAGAAGTTCAGGGAGTACCGCGTCGCCTGAGGTACGCGCACCCTGCCGTGCGCGGTCTTCATCTTTTGGTAGATTCGACGGCGATATATCGAGATGTCGCTAACTCCAGGGATCGAGGACAGCATGGCGTTTTCCGGATTGGGCCTGCATCTCGGCAATCTGTCGCGCCTGTCGAATGCGCAGACGCGCTCGATCAGCCCCGAGAATTTCACCGGCGAGAAGGGCAAGGGCGGCATGTCCGTCGACGGACCCGCCGCACGCCAGGCCCGCGATCTCGGCCAGGGCTGGAAGATCTCGCCCTATGTCGTCATCGAACCCGGCGCGACCTTTACGCTCGCCGACATTCAGGGCCAGGGCGCGATCCAGCAGATCTGGATGACGCTGGCGCGCGGGCGGCTGCGTCACTCGATCCTCCGGATCTGTTGGGACGACCAGGAGCAACCGAGCGTCGAGTGCCCGGCCGGCGATTTCTTTGCCTGCGGATGGGAGGAATTCGCGCAGGTGTCCTCGCTCGCGGTCTGCGTCAATCCCGGCCGCGCCTTCAACTGCTACTGGGAGATGCCGTTCCGCAAGCGCGCGCGCTTCACGCTGGAGAACCGCAGCGAGGAGCAGCTCACCGTTTACTACCAGATCAATTATGCGCTCACCGAGGTGCCCGAGGACTGCGCCTATTTCCATGCGCAGTTCCGGCGCACCAATCCGCTACCCTACAAGGGGGTCTACACCATCCTCGATGGCGTCAGCGGTGCGGGCCATTATGTCGGCACCTATATGGCCTGGGGCGTCAACAACAACGGCTGGTGGGGCGAAGGCGAGATCAAGTTCTTCATCGACGGCGACGGTGCATTCCCGACCATCTGCGGCACCGGCACCGAGGATTATTTCTGCGGCGCCTACAATTTCGATCCCCATGTCGCGCATTCCGGCCAGGGGCAATCACGCTACCAGGAATTCACCACGCCCTATGCCGGCCTGCCGCAGGTGATCCGTCCCGATGGCGTCTACAAATCGCAGCAACGCTTCGGCCTGTACCGCTGGCACATCCCCGATCCCGTGCGCTTCCGCTCCGATCTGCGCGTGACGATCCAGGCGCTGGGCTGGCTGCCGGGCGTCAAGGAGGCGAAGTATCTTCCATTGCAGGACGACATCGCCTCGGTCGCGTTCTGGTACCAGACGCTGCCGACCCCGCCCTTCCCGACATTGCCCGGCCCGGATTATCTCGAAATCGGCTAGCCGCCCTTCCCTGCGCTCACAGCATTTGCGCCGCCCGGACGTCGTGAAGATCGTCCGGGCGGCGCCTTCGTGTTCGGCGCCGGCTACCAGGAATACTGGAGCCCCACGCGTCCAAGGGCGCGCACGTCGCTCCACGACTGCGCCGGAAGCGCCACGCCAAACTCCGTCGCGGTCCGGTTGGACGTGGACGTCAAGCTGCCGCGATCGAGACCGAACGCGATGCCCATGGTCAGTGACAGGTTTCCCTGGATCCTGATCATTCCGACCACACCGGCGGCATGCTGCCCGTCAAAGACGGCCCAGTGCGTCGAGATCGCATAGTTGGTCCCGTCGGGCAGGAACGGATTGACGAGCGAAGTCGCCATGGCCGTTCCCGTCGCTGCACGGGTAATCTGGCGCGCGAGATCGAACTGGCTCTGCACCGTCTGCCCCGCGTTCACGCAGGTGTCGGTACCCGGTATGTAGAAGAAGTTGGCACCGTAGATCGAGCAGATCTTTTCGTACTCGACCGCAGCATGGCCGGGCGTCGGGATCGCCAGAACCACAGCGGCAGTCGCAAGGATAGCGCGCAGGTGACATCGGAAGACGTCTCGTGCCGCGTTGATTTGCTTCCACATGTTTGTCTCCAATCAGTGACGTTGACGCGGCTCAGTAACGAGCAACGATGGCATCGCCGTTGAAGCGGTAGTTCACGCCGAGCTTCACGAGGTGCAGGTCATGGTCGACGTTTTGGGTACTGATCCGTGTGCTCAGCGCGATCGCGGCCGGACCGAAGTACAGATAGTCGTACTCCAGTCGCGCCGAGAGATTGCTCGTCAACGCGTATTCAAGGCCAACGCCGCCGGTCAAACCGGTCCGCTGGTGGTTCACGTCGAGCGGAGCAAACGTGCCGACATAGGCCTGGTAGGCGACGTTGGCCCATGCAACGCCGCCTTTGGCGTAAGCCAGCACATTATCAAACGCGTAGCCGATGCGACCGGTACCCGTCGCCAGTGCTTGGTACGACACTGAAAGCCCGGACAAGATGGGGTTCGCGGGATCGAACGGCCGATTGCCCTTGATCGACGCCCAGGAGAGATCGAGCTCGGCACCGACCACGATGTTGTCGAACTGCCAGTTGCCGCCAACCTGCGCACCTGCGAGCGCGCCCTTTGTGTCCATCGTGAAGCGGTCTTGCGCGAATGCGAAGCTCGGGTCTACGAGCCGGCTGCTGCCCATGCCATAACCGCCATGAGCACCAATGTAGAAGCCGTTCCAGAGCGGCACCGGAGCGACGACCGGAGCCTTCACTGTCATGTCGGCCGCGTTCGCAGATGTGGCAGTGAGCGGCATGGCCGCGAGAAGCGGCGTGGCGGCAGCAACGCAGGAGAGGAAGCGGCGCGCCGATCGCGAGAGAGAGATTGTCATGGGATGATCTTTCAAAATGTCAGAATGAATTTTCGGAGCGAGCGTCGCGTGCTTCACCAGGCGTACATGAAGCCCGCGCGGCCGAGGCCACGGACGTCACTCCACGATTGCGCCGGGATCGCCGTGCCGAATTCCGTCTGCGTCCGGTTGGTGAGGGACGTGAGGCTTCCCTTGTCGAGGCCGAGCGAGAAGCCGCCCGAGAACACGAAGTTGCCGGAGACCCGCACGAGCCCTGAGAAGCCCGCTGCGTGCTGGCCGTCATAGGTCGCCCAGTGGGTCGAGACGGCGTAGTTGGTGCCGGTCGGAAGCCACGGCGCGACGAGCGACGCAGCCATCGCGGTGCCGGTCGAAGCGCGGGTCTGCGCACGCGCGAGATCGAACTGGTTCGTCGCGATCTGGTTGGCGTTGGTGCAGGTGTCGGTGCCCGGAATGTAGAAGAAGCCGGCGCCGTACAAGGAGCAGACCTTGACGTACTCGACCGGAGCGGCGTGGCCTGGTGCGGCGATCATGGCGCCGAGGCCGGCGGTGACGACTGCAGCGATCTTGGACATGGTGAACATGATGTTGTCTCCGAGGATTTCTGTTGAATGCTGTTTCGATGTGCCGGGGAATTAACGCGGGAGGCCGCCGTCGCCGTTGAAGCGGATGTTGATGCCGGCCTTCACCACCTGGACGAAATGCTTGATCTCGGACGTCGTGTCCGCGCTCACCCAGTGGAGCGTTTCGGTGGGGAGAAAGATCGCGTTGTATTCGACCTTGGCGGAGACGTTGCGCAGGAAGGCCACTTCCAGGCCGACGCCGCCGACGGCACCGAACAGCTCGCGGTTGTAGTTGGTGATCTCCGGGGTGAACCGCGACGAGAGCTCCATGCGGGCATAGGCGCCACCGCCCTTGGCATAGGCGAGCCATTGGCCCGATGCGTAGCCGACACGGCCCGTCGCGGTCGCGAGGGCGGTGTAGCCGACCCCGTTGGTGGTGCTCGACGTGAGAAGGGGCGAGGTGCTGGTGTTGCCCTTCACGAAGGACCAGGAGCCGTCGACCTCGGCACCAAGGACATAGTTGCCCAGCTGCCAATTGTAGCCGAGCTGCCCGCCCGCGAGCGGTCCGTTGTAGTAGGCAAAGAACGGATTGTTGGCGGGGCTGTTGAGGGGATCGCGAAACTCCGACTTCCCCCATCCCCAGCCGCCATGGACACCGGCGTAGAATCCAGACCAGGAGACGACGGGTGCAGGCAACGGACCGCCGGCGAAAGCAGGTGAAGTAATAATCGCGCTCACCGCTGCAACGGCGGCGGCGAGTCTGATGCGGTGAGTTACGGAACGTCCTGATTGCGTGTGCATGTCGATGTCCATTTCCTTTTCGAATTCAAGATTGCCGCTATTATATTTCTCTATTTTAGATTGTGCCTTGAGATGCAACGTTTGGATCAAGCCCTTGCTTGCTTTTGAACGAACGAAACCGGCGACCGCGCAGCTTGCGGATCGACGGGACGAACTATCGGTTGTTGGAAGAACCCGCGCGCAGTCTAGAGCAATGCGCTCCGCGTCCTATCGACTGGCGAACTAGGGGCGCGCGATCCGTAAGGATGTGCTTCCGTAGTCCCCTTGTGTTGTCATGACTGCTGCCCCCACTTTTGATTGAGGCCGATCTTAGGCACGACCTTTCGGATTGCCAGTCGCGTCAAAGTCACAGTTGCTGATTGTTTCCCACGCGCTTCTCATTCGGTGCACAAACGCAAGACAACGCATGAATGGACGTTAATATCGCTACGCAACAGGTGAGCTCTGACGCGATTTGCGCAGAGCCGCGCCGATGAAAATGCGATGAGGCAAGCGCCGCTATCGCCGACTCGATTCTGATGCAGGCCGGCCCCGCGTGCAGGCGCTGCTTGATCTACAGGAGGTCCAGATGCTCTACCCGATGTCGCCCAAAGTCGTCGAGCTCAAGCGCAAGCTCGAAAGTTTCATGGACCGGCACATCTATCCGAACGAGGAGCGCTTCTATCGCGAAGCGGAGGAGCTCGGGCCGTGGAAGGTCTATCCCGTCGTCGAGGAGCTGAAGCCGCTGGCGCGCGCCGAGGGTCTCTGGAATCTGTTCCTGCCGGAGTCCGGCCACGGCGCGGGTCTCACCAATCTCGAATATGCCCCGCTCTGCGAGGTGATGGGGCGCACGCATCTGGCGCCCGAAGTGTTCAACTGCTCGGCGCCCGACACCGGCAACATGGAGGTGCTGGAACGCTATGGCACGGAGAAGGACAAGGAGCGCTGGCTGAAGCCGCTGCTATCAGGCGAAATCCGCTCCTGCTTCGCCATGACCGAGCCCGCGGTCGCATCATCCGATGCGACGAACATCGAAAGCTCGATCGTGCGCGACGGCGACCATTACGTCATCAATGGGCGCAAATGGTACACGACCAACGCGACCGACCCGCGCTGCAAGATCTGCATCTTCATGGGCAAGACCGATCCGGACAATCCCGACCGCCACAAGCAGCAATCCATGATCCTTGTGCCGATGGACACGCCGGGCATCGAGGTGAAACGTCCGCTGCCCGTGTTCGGCTTCTACGGCGTGCCCGACCGCGCTTCCGAGGTCGTCTTCACCAATGTGCGCGTGCCCAAGGAGAACATGCTGCTGGGCGAAGGCCGCGGCTTCGAGATCGCACAAGGCCGCCTCGGCCCCGGCCGCATCCATCACTGCATGCGGCTGATTGGACTAGCCGAACGCACGCTGGAAAAGATGTGTCGCCGCGTGCGCAGCCGCGTCGCCTTCGGCAAGCCGGTCTCAGAGCAGACCGTGACGCAGGAGCGCATCGCGGAAGCCCGCATCATGATCGAGCAGGCCCGGCTGCTGACGCTCAACGCCGCCTATGCGATGGACACGGTCGGCAACAAGGTCGCGAAGGCCGAGATCGCGATGATCAAGGTCGCCGTGCCCAACATGGCCTGCCAGATCATCGACTGGGCCATCCAGGCCCATGGCGGCGGCGGCACCTCGAACGATTTTGGCTTGACCCAGGCTTACGCGACCGCGCGCCTGTTGCGGCTCGCTGATGGGCCGGATGAAGTCCACAGGAACCAGATCGCGCGGTTCGAGCTGAAGAAATACTCGAATGCCTGAGTCGATGTTAGTTCGTCAGTCCAGAGCCGGGCGCCTGAGCATCGGAGTCTAATCGACGCTTTGCGGCTCCGGGATGGATGCAGACACATTTTGCTTCGAAATCGCTTCGAGCATAGCTCCGAAAATGATGATCGGCAGATAGAACGCAAGCATGACCGTATTCCTCCTGCTGTGACAACCTTGGCCTGCAGGACCAGGTTCCTCAAATTGACACTCGCCCGCCTCGGAACATTTTCGTGGCTTACCTAGCTACCGAAGAAACCGAGTCGCAGGCAGTTTCAGGAACGCATCGCGTCAATCGCATGGGCGATCAGAACGACTGCGCTCGCGGCAATGAGAAACACAAAGAACCAGCTCATGTCCGCCTCCGATCCCGGAAGTGAACGCGCTCATCCATGCACAGTCAAAACCCATCGGTCTGGAACCGCTATTCAACGGCTGGCTGATGCTTCGCTGCAACATTTGCGTCCGCTGTCGGCTCTATCGGCAGAATGCCAAAAGGAGCAACGCGCCTACGACGCAGGCTGCCAGGACTAAAAACCAAACGCCCATAAGTCCCCCGACTCACACAAGCGAGTCAGGATTAGCCCTGCGATCTGGCATTGAAACGCCTGTTGGCGGTTTTCCCCAAGCCAGGCGCGATCCATGGGCTCGTTGCGTTAGTCCAATACCTCTACCGTCGCAGAGCGGCCGGCGACGAGCGATATGGTGTCGGGGACATTGTCCAGCGCGATGCGCACGGGGACGCGCTGGGCGAGCCGCACCCAGCTGAAGGTCGGGTTGACATTGGCAAGCAGGTTCGCGCCCTCGGCGCGGTCGCGGTCCTCGATGCCGGCGGCGATGCTCTCGACATGGCCCGACAGCGTGACCGTCTCGCCCATCAGGCGAACCCGCACCTTGTCGCCGGTGCGGATGCGCGCGAGCTTTGTCTCTTCGAAATAGCCCTCCACATGCAACGTGTCGGTGTCGACCAGCGCCATCACGCCCTTGCCAGCCGTGACGTAGGCGCCGGGACGCAGATCCATGTTGGTGATGACACCGTTCACGGAGGCGTGGACCTCGCTGCGATCGAGGTTGAGCTGGGCGACCGCGCGGTCGGCGACGGCCTGATCGAACGCCGCCTTGGCCTGGAGCTGGGTCGCCAACACCTGCTCCTGCTTCTGCTGCGATACCGCATCGGTCGTCAGCGCGCTGTAGCGCTTCAAATCGGAATTGGCCTGGTCGAGCGTGGCCTGATGACCCGCCACCGATGCATCGGCTTGCCGCAAGGCCAGCGCGAAACGTTCGCGATCAATCCGGAACAGCACATCGCCGCGATGGACTTTCTGGTTGTCCTTGACCAGTACCTCCGTGACGAACCCGGAGACGTCAGGCGCGACCTGAACCACGTCGGCACGGACGCGGCCGTCGCGGGTCCAGGGCTGCTCCATGTAATAGACCCAAAGCTCACGGCCGACCGCGAGCGCGGCGACGACGGCGAGAACGGTCAGCGCAAGGCGGCCAAACCAGGCGAAATTCCCCTTCATGGCAAAAACTCCGAGAGATAGACGACGCCGCCGAGAAGACAGACGAAAATCGCGAAATCGAACAGCGCACGGTGCCAGACCAGCCGGTAGAGGTCGAAGCGCTGCATGAGCCGGCGCAGGATCGCGCTCAGGACGTAGGCGACGATGATCCACGCCAGCAACGCCGGCACGAGCACGCCATAGATGTCGATCTGGTACCTCATGCCGCAACACTCTTGCCTGCACGCGGTCGATAGGCCGGTGCGTCCGGAAACAGGCCGCGCCTGATGCCGACGAGGCCGATCAGGGCGTCTTCGCGCGCGCTGTCATTGGAATCCGCCACCGCCTTGGCCAGCGCCCGATCGACGCTGGTCAACAGCTCGGTCGGCATTCCCCCACCGGCATAGCTGCGGCAAGCGATGGCGAGCTGATCAAGCATGTCGTCGATGACGGCAATCGTGGTTGCGGCAAGCCCATAACGGGCGCGGCGCAGGTCGATGATATTGATCCCGATTCGAAGCTGCACGAGGCTGTCGGCATCGCGGCGATCGCTCTCGGAGAGGAAGGCGATCCGCTGCACCAGAAGGCCCAGACGGTGCAGCATGAGGCCTGCAAACTCTGCCCGATCATGTTTGCCGCGGCGCTCGGCAGCGACCGCGAGCGTCTTCCAGCTCGACAGCACCAGGCGATGGGCGATCCACTCCGCGCCCACGCCGCGCGCGATCCGCGTCACGAGCTCGGCGATGACGACGCCGACGAAGAAGGCGACCGCGGAATTGGCATAGGATGCGAATTCCGCGCTGTAGGTCGATTGCAGCGCCAATAGCGTTGCGGTGTTGGCCGCGAGCGCCATGCCTGTTCCCGCCGTTGCCGGCCGTCCGATCAGGAAGCCGTAGAGCAGGAAGGTCGGCGCCAGCGCGACGATCAGAACCTCGATATGGGAGATCGCGGGCACCAGCGCGAACAGATAGATCGCGACGACCACGATGGCGACCAGCGACCACAGGCCGAAACTGCGGATGAAACGTGCGGGCTCGTCCTGCGCGGCAAAGAAGGAGCACGCGACCGCCGCCATCATCGGCGCCGACGCGCCGTCGGGCCAGCCGGTCCCGATCCAGAACGCGCAGCAGATCAGGATGGCGGTGGCCGCGCCGGCCGCCGACCACAAGGCAAGGCCGCGGTCGCGATGGCGCACCGGCGCGGCGCCGGCCTCGGAATGGAAGGCCAGATCGAGCGTCGAAACATTGCGGCTCTCGGCGATGGCCTCGCTGAGCGCGCGGCAGTCGCGCGAGAGGTCGACCAGCTCGCGCAGCCGCAACAGCAGGCTCGTGGTGATGATCCGCTCCCATGAGGCGCTGTCATCGAGCACCGCCTGTCGCTCTGTGATCGCGGCGCGGATCGGCTCGGCCGGTTGCCGCGCGCCGACATCGCTGCCAATCCATTGCGCAAGATCCTCCAGCAGCCGCTTCAGCTCGGGCTGCCGACGCAGCGCCTCCTCCCCCAGCGCTGCCAGCCGATCCTCCAACGAGGCGATCACCGGCAACAGCATCAGCATGCGCAGCCGGATCTCGCCGAGGCCGGTCACCACATTGCGATCGGTCAGCCGGTCATACGCAAGATGGGTGGAAAGCGTGTCGATCTCGACGATGTCGGTCGCAAGCTTGAGTCGCTTGCCGCGGCGCGTTTCACTCGTTCCCTGACGAAGCAGCACCGCCTGGCTCAGGCGCTGCGCATCCGACAGCCAGGCGTCGACGCGATTGGCAACGGCTGGCGCGACGCTGCGGGGAAAGACGATGGTGGAGACGAGGCTCGCGCAGATGATGCCGAGGGAAATCTCCTCCACCCGCGCAATGGCGGTATCGAAGATGGCGCCGGGCTCCGAGACCGAGGGAAACCCGATCAACGCGACCGTGTATCCCGCCAGCATGAAGACGTAGCTGCGCGGCGTGCCATCCAGCAGCGACAGATAGAGGCAGAGCCCGACCCAGAGCGCGATCGCGAGGCAAAGCAGTTCCGGCGCATCGATCAGGTTCGGCACCAGCACCACCGTCATGGTGGCGCCGACCAGCGTGCCCATGACGCGGAAGAACGCTTTTGAGCTGGTCGCGCCCGCCAGCGGCTGCGAGGTGATGTAGACGGTCGCCATCGCCCAATAGGGCCGCGGCAGGTCCATGGCGAATGCGACGACGAGCGCCAGCATCGACGCGGCAAACGTCTTCAACGCAAAAATGACGTCCGCGTGGCGGACCAGGAACGGCTCGTCTGCGCGCATGCTATTTCGTCTCTGGACCGGGCTTGGTGTCCTGCAGGCGACTGGCCCGCTGTTCGATGCGCTGAAGAGTTTCGAAGGTTATCGCAAGTTCGTCCGCGCCGATATCCTTGAGCAGGCTCGCCCGTACCCGCCGCAGCACCCGGTTGGTCTCTTCGACCTTCGCCCCGCCCGCTTTGGTCAGATGTAGCGTTTTGGCACGGCGGTCGCTCCGATCCTCGCGACGTTCAACCAGCCCCTCGGCCTCGAGCAGATCGATCAACCGGACCAGCGACGGCCCCTCGATGCCGAGCTCGTCGGCGAGCACGCCCTGGCGGACGTTCTCGCCCTGACGCGACAGCACCAGCAGCGGAATCGCGGTCGCATAGGACAGGCCGTGATCGGACAGTGCCTGATCCGACTCGCGGCGCCAGATGCGGGCCAGGCGGGCGATCAGCCGACCGATCTCGCCGTGGATATGAGCCTGCGAGGGAGCCATGCAAATTAGATAGGACACGAACTATTAGCCTGCAACTATATAATCCGGGGTATCCCAATCGATCACGCAAATGCGAACGAGGACAGCGCTGGATGGGACCGGGTTCCGCGACCGAGGCAAGGGAGACGATAGCGGGCGAGAGCGCGCTGACGCTGGTCCCGACCTTCGTGGTCGTCGCCGTGGACGCGACGGGCATGGGAATCATCCTGCCGCTATTGCCGTTCTACTCGCAGCGGCTCGGCGCAACGCCGTTCCTGCTCGGCGCACTGATCTCGACCTATGCCGTCTGCCAGCTCGTCGCCGGCCCCGTGGTCGGCATGCTCTCGGATCGGTACGGCCGGCGGAAGGTTCTGGTCGTCAGCCAGATCGGCACTTTCATCGGCTTCATCCTGCTCGCGTTAGCGGGCAACCTGACGCTGGTGTTCCTGGCGCGCATCATCGACGGCCTGACCTCAGGCAACATCTCGGTCGCTCACGCCTATGCCGCCGAGCACAGCGCGCCGGCAACGCGCAAGCAGGCACTCGGCATGACCAGCGGTGCGATCGGAACCGGGCTGCTGCTCGGCCCTGCTCTCTCGAGCTTCCTCGTGCACTACGGCCCGACCGCGCCGGTGTGGGCCGCGGCCGCGCTCTCGCTGATCAGCATCGTTGCGACGATCGCCCTGCTCCCGCCTGATCACCCGGCGTCCGAGCCGCTCTACCAGCATCGTGTGCCCGAGCCGACGCTGACCCGCAGCCTGCTCGACATGCGCTATGCCTGGCGGCTGCTCGGCCTGCTCATCGTGTTCTTCTTCGTCAACTCGATGTTCCTGTCGCAGATCGGCCTGTTCCTGTCGGCGCGGTTCTCCTGGGACGGACATCCCTTCGGCGCGCGCGAGCTCGGCTGGATGTTCGCCTATGCCGGCTTCATCAACATGGTGGTTCAGGGCTTCCTGATCACGCGCGTCAGCCTGATCGCCTCCGACCGCAGCATCGTGATGACGGCCTTCGCCTGCATGGGCCTCGGCTTTGCCGGGCTCGCAGCCGGCGACAATGTCGGCCTGCTCGCGGTCAACCTGTCGCTGATCATCGTCGGCACCATGTTCGCGCGAAGCACGTTGACGGCCGAGCTGTCGCGCTCGACCGCGATCAACCGCCAGGGCATGATCATGGGCCTCAACCAGTCCCTGATGTCGGGCGCAAATATCAGCGCACCGCTCCTGAGCGGCGCGCTGATCGGTCATCGGCTGTTCGTCCCGTGGGCGCTGATAATGGCTGCGATCGCTGTGGTCGGCACCGCGCTGGCCGGCCAACTGCTCGATACGCCGCGGACGCGCTAGCGCCCTCGCCTCACTTCACCAGGTACACGTCCGGATCGGCGCTCGAGCTCGGCTTCTTGAAGGCCTGGCGCAGGGCTGCCGACATCGGAACGTTGTAATTGATGCCGTTCGGCGGCGTTGGCGATTCCAGCCAGCGCTTGTAGAGAACCTCGATCTCCGGGCTCGCGTAAAGCTCCGCGGTGGCGCGGTCGGCCAGCGCCTTGAACGCCGCATCCTCCCGCCGCAGCATGATCCCGAAGGGCTCGGCCTTCGCGAACGTCTCCTCGCTGATCATGAACAGCGCCGGTTCCTTCGAGCGCGCAATCGCGACCGCGAGCTGGACGTCGTCGAGCGCGTAAGCCTGGGCGCGGTCGGTTTCCAGCAGCAGGAACGCTTCGGCCTGATCCACGGCCGGCATTATTCTGATGCCAAGGTTTCGCTCGGTGTTGACCTTGGCAAGCTGATTCAGATTGACCGAGCCTGCCACCGCCGTGACGGCCTTGCCCTTGAGATCGTCGATGGTGTTGATCTTCGCGGCTTTCTTGGCTGCAAACCGGGTCGCGCTGAGGAAATGCGTGTTGGTGAAGGCGACCTGTTTCTGGCGGTCGGCGTTGTTGGTTGTCGCCGAGCAGTGCAGATCGAGGGTGCCGTTGACCATCAGCGGAATCCGGTTCGACGACGTCACGGCGAGGGTGTCGACGGCGATGTCGGGCATGCCGAGCTGCTTCTTCACGGCATCCACGATTCTGAGGCAGATATCCATCGCGAAGCCGATCGGCTTCTGGTTGCCGTCGAGATAGCTGAAGGGGACCGAGGCCTCCTGATAGCCCAGCGTGATCTTCTTGGTCTCCTTGACCTTCTGGAGCGTGCCCGACAGATCCTCGGCTGAAGCTGCGCCCGCAAGACATGTGACGGCCAGGATAATTGTGGGAAGACGCATCGGGGGCTCCTCAAGGGGGCTTGCGCCTCCGTGCCGGGCGCAGTCGCAGGGGTAATAGCGCAGACGCCTGCCAGCCGCCAGAGCAGCTTGCGTCTATCAGCTATCGCAGCTTTCGATGTGCCAGCCCCTACGCGTCGATGCCCCGCTGCACCAGGATGCGCTCGGCGCTGTCGTTCCAGACGTCCATCTTGACGATCTGCCCGCTCCGGACGACGAAGCGGTCGACGTAGCGGTTGCCCTCGAACGGCGTGCCGTCCATCCACTCGCCATAGAGCGTGCCCACGCTGTAGACGACGGTCTCGTCCACGCCGGGGCAAACATCGAAGCGATCCATCTTCTTCTTGACCCAGCGATAGCGCTTGGCGTTGAAGCCGGTCGGCCCGCGCGGGTGGTCGAACTCGCGCCCGCCGGTAAAGGTGATCACCGTGCCCGGCTTCATATAGGCCGCCGCGGCATCGGGATCGGGAATCATAGAGGCCGTGAGATAGGCTTCCACGATCTCGGCGTCCGACGACGGCGCGTTCTGGCTTTTCACGGCTACGGACATGGCGGCATCTCCCGGACAAATTCGCGAAATACTACCGTCCAGATCGGAGAAAGCACGCATATATTTCGATCAGATCCCCCGCTACATTGCCGCCGCCCCGAAGCCTCGCCGACGTTTATAAGTCCAGCCCGAAGATTCATTGCATGACCGCCCAACCCGCCTTCGACCTGATCTTCCGCGACACGCTGTTGCGGTCATCCGCCGCACCCGTCGATATCGGCGTGAAGGGCGGCCGCATCGCCGCGATCGAGCCCAAGCTAACGAGTGAAAAGCTTGCCTGCGAGACCGTCGAGGTCGATGTCGGCGGACGCCTCGCCCTGCCCGGGTTCGTCGACAGCCACATCCATCTCGACAAGGCCTGCCTGCTCGGCCGCTGCGGGCACAATCACGGCAGCGTCTCGGACGCGATCCGCGCCGTGGCCGGGATGAAGAAGGACTTCACCGTCGAGGACGTCTACGCACGCGGCGCAAGAGTGCTCGAACGCGCGATCGTGCACGGCACGACGCGCATGCGCACCCATGTCGAGATCGACCCGCGCATCGCCTTGCGCGGTTTCGAGGCGGTCAAGGCGCTGAAGCGCGACTATGCCTGGGCCCTCGACCTGTCGCTCTGTGTCTTCCCGCAGGAAGGCCTGACCAACGACCCCGGCAGCGAAGAGCTGCTGGTGCAGGCGCTGCGCGACGGCGGCGAAGCGATCGGCGGCTGTCCCTACATGGACACCGACCCGAACGCGCACCTCGAGCGCATCTTCGATCTCGCGCAGGAATTCGACGTCGACATCGATCTCCATCTCGATTTCGACCTCGATCCCTCCTGGTGGCACCTCGACGAGGTCTGCCGGCAGACCGAGCGGCGCAACTACGGGGGGCGCGTCGCCATCGGTCATGCCACAAAACTCTCAGCGCTGCCGCCGGAGCGGATGAAGGCGGCCACCGCGCAGCTGGCAAAATCAGGCGTTGCCGTCACCGTGCTGCCCGCGACCGATCTCTATCTGATGGGCCGCGAAGCCACCCACAACGTGCCGCGCGGGCTGACGCTTGCCCACAAGCTCACCGGCGACGGCGTGCTGTGCTCGGTCGCCACCAACAACGTGCTCAACCCGTTCACGCCGTTTGGCGACGCCTCGCTGCTGCGGATGGCAAATTTCTATGCCAACGTCGCGCACGCCTCGGTCAGCGACTTCGATACCTGCCTCGATCTCGTGACCGAGCTGCCGGCGCGGCTGATGAACCTTGGCGATTACGGCATCAAGATCGGCAACCCCGCCGATCTCGTCGTGCTCGATACCCAGGACAGCCGCTTCGCCATCGCCGAGCTGCCGGACATCGTGATGGGCTTCAAGGCTGGCCGGCAGACGTTCGAGCGGCCGCGGGCCACTTTGTTCGGACCTGGCTGACCGACTTTCCGCGCCTTGCGCCCTGCCCGCAGCTTGCGCGATGATCATCACAATCGACCAACGGAGCAACCGGATGGCCTTCGACACGATCTTCCTGAACGCTCGCTTCGACGGCGGAGCCCGGCATCACATCGCCGTCGCGGACGGCCGCATCGCCGCGATCACGCCCCTCGATGAGCGTCCCGCCGCGAACGAGACCATCGACCTCGGCAACGTCCTCGTCCTTCCCGGCTTCGTCGAAGGCCACATCCATCTCGACACCAGCTTCTATGGCGACGCCTGGCGTCCGCACAGGCCATGCACCAACGGGTTCGACGTGCATGAGCGTGTGGCCTTCCAGGCCCAGAACATGGCCGTATCAGCGCCGATGGATGTGCGCGCACGCAACCAGCTCGACCTCTGCATCGGCCACGGCACCACGCAGATGCGCAGCCACGTCATGGTCGACGGCTCCGTCGGCCTGAAATCGCTCGAGACGATTTTGCGCGTGCGCGAGGAATACAAGGGCCTGATCGACATCCAGCTCGTCGCCTTCCCCCAGAGCGGCATCCTGATGAGCCCGGGCACGCCGCAATTGCTGGACGAGGCCATCGGGATCGGCGCCGATCTCGTCGGCGGGCTCGATCCCGCAAGCTTCGATCGCGACATCGAGAAGCATCTCGACGTCGTGTTCGGCGTGGCCGGCAAGCACGGCGTCGACGTCGACATCCATCTGCACGACATGGGCACACTGGGCGCGTTCGAGATCGAGCAGATCGCAGCGCGCACGCGCGCGCTCGGCATGGAGGGACGCGTTGCCGTCAGCCATGCTTACGGGCTCGGCGATATCTCCATGGATCAGCTCAAGAAGATCGCCGACATCCTCGCCCGCTCCGGCGTCGCGATCATGACCAATGCGCCGGGCGCCCGGCCCTTCCCGCCGATCCTGGCCCTGCGCAATGCAGGCGTCACCGTCTTCAGCGGCAACGACAACATCCGCGATTCCTGGTGGCCCTATGGCGACGGCGACATGCTGCGCCGGGCCACGACGCTCGGCTATCGCTCGGGCTTCAACATCGACGAGGAACTGCGCGTCGCTTTCGATATCGTCACCGTAACAGGCGCAAAAGCGCTGCGGCTCGAAAGCTATGGCCTGCGTGTCGGCGCCAAGGCCGATTTGGTGACACTGAATGCCGAGCATGTTCCTGAAGCCGTTGTCGGAGTGCCGCAAGGGCGCTCCGTGTACAAGGAAGGCAAGCTCGTCGCATCCGACGGTAAGATTGTCGGGAAGCGCGGCTAATGATCGGATCTTTTCCGTTCGATTATACCGTCAGCTTTCCTCACCCCCGAATCCGGTAGATTCCCTGACCGTAAATACGCGCATTGCGCGACGGGCCAAGGAGATCATACTAAGGCCCGCACTGACATCTGCGTTCTCTGGGGAAGTATGGAATGTTCAGCGCATTCAGCAGCATCGATTACCATTCCATTCGGGCCAACACGCCCGCCGAGATGGCCATCAAGCGACTGACCGGCATCGGCGAAGTCCTGTCGGGCATCGACATATCGGCAATCCGCACGCAGGACGACATGGCCCGCGCGCTGTTGACGCTCGATACCGCCGACAAATGCGTTCGCACGATTCTCGCCGAGTTCCGCACCGAGCGCACCACGGAAGTCGTCCGCGAAGCCACGAGCCTGATCAGCCTGATCGAGCTCGCGCGCGACGAACTCTCGGACTACGCGGCGGCAGCAGAGTCTTGAGCTGAACGCGGGCTGGACCTCAGCGCTTGATCTTCGCCAGGATACGATCCGCCTCGGTACGCCAATCGGCGCTGCGGGCAAATTCCTTCGTCCCCTTGAGGCCGAACAGCCCTTCGTCAGCGAGATCGGCAACCCAGGCCTGCCGCTCGGCGGTGCCCTGCGCCGACCACGGCGTCAGCCCCGCCTCGCGCACGGTCTCCGCGACTTCACGCATCTCCTCGGCGCGTCGGCGCCCGTGCTCGATCACGCGTTGGAAGCAATAGGCGCCCTGCTTCTCCCAGTCGATCACGGGAAACGTCTCCGCGAGCGAGGCCAGCACCGCATCCTCGACGCCATAGGCGCGCGCCGTGGTGAAACTTTCGATGACCATGGCCTCGAGGCCCTTGATCATGATGCTACGGCACATCTTCACAGCTGACGACACACCGAGCTTGTCGCTCGCAACCTTCGCCGCGAAGCCGATCGCGTTCAGCAGCGGCTCCAACTCCCTCGCGCCGGGGCCGCCGAGCAGCAGCGGCACCTTGATGCGATAAGGCGGCACCGAGGTCATCACGGCGCCCTCGACATAGCGTCCGGCAGCGCCGTCGATCAGCGCGGCGGCGCGCTGCTTGGCGCCGGGAGACGCCGAATTGAAATCGAGGAACCAGGCGCCCTGGTTGATTGCACTGGCGCAGGCTTTTGCAACGGGCACGGCCTGGCTCGCCGTGACCGCGGAGATGATGAAATCGGATTTCGCGGTCAGCTCGGCGTGAGACACCGCCAGCGTCACGCCGAACTTCGCCGCATGCTGCTTCAGCGGAGCGCCGTGCTCGCCTCCGAGCTTGATGTCGTACGCGGCAACCTTGATGTCCTGCTGGCGCAAATCCTCGGCCAGGATCCTGCCGACCTCGCCGTAACCCACCAATCCGATCTGCCAGCGCCTGGGATCACCCGCCATCAATCCAATCCTCGCGTAGTCTCGTCGAACAGCTCCTCGACCGCATAGCGGCGCGGGATCAGCGCCTGCTGGAATGCGTAGTCGACGATCAGCTCCAACGGTTTTCTATTCGCTTCGATCCCGAACGGAACGAGGTCGGGCGTCGCCGCGGGTCCCGCCTGCGCCTTGTTCCGCTTCAGGAGATCATAGACGCCCGCAACCACATCGGGGCGCGATCCTGCGAGCTGCTCGGTCACGACCACGAGATGATTGACCGGGACGACGCCGCGATGCGCGTACCATTTGGCCGCTTCCGCGGCAGGATCGGGGAATAGCGGCTTCAATGTGGGATTATCAGAGGTCTCGCCGAGAACGGCATCGAGCTCGCCGTCGAGCAACATTTGCAAAACCTTCTTGTCCTTCGGCGCACGCTCGGTGCCGTCGACATATTCGGCAACGTGCGGATCCTCGAAGGTGACCCAGTTGATCTTGTCGAGATTGACACGGTAGTCGTTGGCGAGAATGCCCCTGATCCATGCGCCCGTCGTCGTCGTGAACGAGCGGATGCCGACGCGCTTGCCTTCGAGATCGGACGGCCCGAGCGTTCCCTGCGCCGGATTATAGAGCGCGTAGGAATGCTGGAAGCGGCCGAGCATGGTCGCCGGCAGCAGCACCAGCGGCTTGCCATGCGCCTTCGCCATCAGATAGGTGACGATCGCCATCTCGCAGACGTCGAACGCCTGCTCGCGCACCATCGGCTTGAACGCCGTATTGGTCGGCGTGTAGGCGATGAAGTCGAGGTCGAAGAGGTCGGAGCGGAGCTCGCCGCTCTTCACCGCCTGGACATGTGGATGACTGCCGAGCACGGCCTTCAGCTTGAGACGATCCATCCGCCCGCTCCGCTTCTTTTCGCTTCAGAGGTCCTCGGGATTGTCGACATAGACGAGCCCGGCTTTCGCCAAGGCCTCGCGCATGTTGTACATGTCGAGGCCCAGCTCGCCCGAAGCCAGACGCTTGCGCTTGCCGCCCTCGTCGGCGTTGCGCTTCTTCGCCTTCTCGGCGACTTCAGCAGCATAGCGCTTCGGCACCACCACGACGCCGTCGTCATCGGCCACGATGATGTCACCGGGATGGACGTTGACGCCGGCACAAACCACGGGAATGTTGACCGAGCCGAGCGTCGCCTTGACCGTGCCCTTGGCCGAGACCGCGCGCGACCACACCGGAAAATTCATCTCGTGCAGCGCTTTCACGTCGCGGCAGCCGGCGTCGATGATCAGCCCCTGCACGCCGCGCGCCTGAAGCGACGTCGCGAGCAGCTCGCCAAACATGCCGTCAGTGTTGTCGGTGGTGCAGCCCACGACGAGGATGTCGCCCTTCCTGCACTGCTCGACGGCGACATGGATCATCCAGTTGTCGCCGGGCTGCGCGAGCACGGTCACCGCTGGACCCGCAATCGCTGCGCCCGGCCACACAGGCCGCAGATACGGCTTCATCAGGCCGAAGCGGCCGTAAGCCTCGTGCACCGTCGAGACGCCGTACTCCGCCATGTCAGCGGGATCGGCACGTTTGATGTTGCGAACGACGACGGGCTTCATGCCAGCTCCTCCGCAACCGTCGGGAACAGCCGCTGATAGGCCTCGCCATAGGTCATGGGCACGCCGGTGTTGCGGCTGCCCTGGATGCCGCGGTTGAGCGCGACGCGCTCGTAATAGCCCCAGAGATGCTTCTGCGCGGCGAGGATCTGGAACGCCTCGTACTTCTCCTTCCAGACCTCGTCGATCTTGAGGAGCAGATCCGGCTTGTAATTGCACTGCTCAGGCTGATGCGGCTCGAACAGGAACACCGGGGGCGCCGAATATTTGTACTGCGCGCCGGGCTTGTGACCCATCGCCTGCGCGACCACACGGGTCTCCTGCGCGAAATGCGCCGCGTTGGGATGGTCGAAATTATAGGGATCTTCCAGCGCGTGCGTCAGCACGAAGCTCGGATTGAGCTCGCGGTAGATGTCGACCATGCGATCGAAATGCGCCTCGGTGAGCTTCAGCGGATAGTCGCCGCAGTCGAAGAACTCGATCTCGGCGCCAAGCAGCTTCGCCGCCCGCTCCGCCTCGTCCTTGCGGCCGGCCTTGACCGATTCCAGCGTCGCGCCTTTTTCCTTCCAGGCGAACTGGCTCTCGCCACGCTCGCCGAAGGACATGCAGACGATCTTCATGCGATAACCCTTCTTCGCATGCAGCGCGATGGCGCCGCCGGCGCGCCAGACGAAATCGCCGGGATGGGCGGTGATCACGAGACCTGTTTTCATGGGACGAACTCCCCTCTTTCCTTGATAAGCAACGTATCGATCGCGAGCACCGTCATGTGTCGAACCCAAACAGACGCGCAGGATTATCGACGAGAATCTTCTGCTGGAACTCCGGCTCGGGCGCGAACAGCGGGATCAGGTCGACCAGGTCGCCGTCATTCGGCATCACCTTGACGTTGGGATGCGGCCAGTCGGTGCCCCAGATGACACGGTCGGGCGCGGTCTCGACGATCTTTCGCGCGAACGGCACCGCGTCCGCGAACGGCGGTCCGGCCGAGGACACCCGCTCCGAGCCGCAGATCTTGACCCAGCATTTCTCGTCGCGTTGCATCAGCTCAATCAGGATTTTGAACGGAAGCTGATCGAGCCCCTCGGACGCCTTCACCCGTCCCATATGGTCGATGGTGTAGCTCAGCGGCAATCTTGTCAGCACGTCGGCATATTCGGGCAGGTCGATCGCGTCGAAATGCAGATCGATGTGCCAGCCGAGCGGCGCAACCATCGCGATGATGCGATCGAACACACGCTTGTCGGGGACGCCGCCGAGATGGCGGACGAAATTGAAGCGGCAGCCGCGGAAGCCGCCATCATGCAGCACCTGGAGCCCACGCTCGCTGATGGTGTCGTCGATATTGGCGACCGCGCGATAGGCGCCATTGCTCTGCGCGATCGCATCGAGCGCGACAGTGTTGTCGGTCCCATGCACGCTGGCATTGACGATGACGGCCCGCTCGACGCCGAGCTTGGCATGCAGCGCACGAAAATCCTCGAGCGGTGCATCCGGCGGCGTGTAGGAACGGTCAGGCGCATACGGATATGTCGCGCCGGGCCCGAAGATGTGGCAATGCGCATCGCAGGACAGCCTTGGCAGCTTGAACTTCGGCGTGCGCGTGTTCGGATCGGGCGGCGGAATGGTCGGCGTGTACATCGTTGTCATCAGGTGAACCGCCGAGCGAGATCGCTTCTTTCAGGTCTTGCTGCTGACGACCGGCCGCCGCCGCGCCGGCGCGGCCTGATCCAGCGCCGGCGCCTGGAACGCGGCGACGGTGGCCTGCACCAATTGCTCGATGGCGCTGGCGGCATCGCTGCCGTCGGCCTCGCCGCGCGACAGGCGCGAGACGCGGTCGGGCGTCACCAGCGAATAATAGAGTGCGCCGAGCAGGAAGTGGCTGCGCCAGACGATGTCGGTGCGCGGAATATGCGGCAGGCTCTCGTGGACCGCATCGATGAAGGCGTGACTGGTATCGTCAAAGGTCTGCGCGATGATTTTTCGCGCGACCTCGTTGCCTTCGGCGGACATCACGGCGCGCAGCCGCGTGAAGCGCGCCCCGCCCCCGGCGAGATCGCTGCCCGAGGTGAAAGCCGGCACCACATAGGCGCGCACCACCGCCTCCAGCCGGTCCTGGAGATCGCGCACGCGCTTCGCAGCGGCGAGCAGCTCGAAACGGCGCAAATTCATCGGCCCGCAATGGCGCCGGTAGATCTCCAGCAGCAGGCCGTCCTTGGTCTTGAAATGATAGGTCACGCTGCCGGGATTGGCGCCGGCGGCCTGGGCGATGTCGCGCACCGAAACAGCGTTGAAGCCGTTGGTGGCGAACAGCTCCTCCGCCGCGGCGAGGATCGCCTCGCGCATGTTCGGCTTGCGGGCCGTTTCCTTGCTGGTGGGCTTGCGTACCATGTGATTTGTACTATCGTACAAAAGATCAGGTCTCGTCAACAAGAACCATGGGCGGCGTCCGGACGGCTTCGAGACAGCCACACGCGCGCGACCGCCCTCTAGGAGTGCTGGGAATGCTGGGTTTGAACAAGACAATCGGCGGCTTGATGCTGGGTGCCGGTCTGCTGCTGGGCGGCGCCGCGCAGGCCGCCGACAACTACCCGAGCAAGCCGGTCCATATCCTTGTGCCCTACGCGGCAGGCGGCGCCGTCGACGTGCTCGCGCGTACGCTCGGCCAGGCGCTGGCGAAGACCTGGGGCCAGCAGCCGGTGATCGACAACCGTCCGGGCGCCGGCGGCATCGTCGCCTCGCAGGCGCTGACACAGGCCGCCCCCGACGGCTACACGCTGATCCTGGTCGCGAGCGGCCATCCGCTCAACCAGTTCATCTATCCAAGCGTGCCCTATGACACGTTCAAGGATTTCACCGCGATAACCGAGGTCGCCTCCTCGCCGCTCGCGATCGTCGTCGCCAAGGACAGCCCCTACAAGACACTCGGCGATCTCCTCGCCGCCGCAAAGAAGGAGCCGGACAAGCTCTCCTACGGCATGTCCGGCAACGGCACCTCGGCGCATCTCGCCGGCGAGCTGCTCAAATACATGTCCGGCACCAAGATCGTCGCGATCCCCTACAAAGGCGGCGCCCCGGCGCTGACCGCGGTGATCGCGGGCGAGATCCCGCTCAGCATCAATCCGCTCGCCGAGGCGATCGGCCAGCTCGAAGGCGGCCCGGTGCGCGCGCTCGCGGTGACATCGGCCGAACGCTCCAAGGCGCTGCCTGATGTCCCGACCGTCGCCGAGTCCGGTGTCCCCGGCTACGACGTCTCGGTTTGGTGGGGCGTTCTTGGACCTGCCAAGATGCCGCCGGAGATCGTGGCGAAGCTCGAGACCGATCTGAAGGCGGCGCTGCAGGACCCGAACGTGCTGTCGACGCTCGGCAAGATCGGCGCCTCGCCGGTCGGCTCCTCCGCCAAGGACTTTGACGCCTACATGCACGCCGAGGCGACCAAATGGGAGCCGGTGCTGAAGGCCGCCGACATCCGCGCGCAGTGAGGCTCGTCACATGAGGATCTCTTCCCGGCGATTTGCGCGCACCGCCCTGCTCGCATTTGCAATGAGCGGCCTGCTCGGCGCGCCCGCGCGCGCCGATGGCGAAGCCAGGCTGCTGGCGCCGAGCGGCACGTTGCGTGTCGGCATCTATCCGGGCAGCCCGACCTCGATGGTGACGGATGCGGCCGGCAAGCCGCATGGCCTCGCCTACGATCTCGGCGGCGAGCTGGCCAAACGGCTCGGCGTTGGCATCGACTATGTCAGGTTTCAGCGCGTCGCCGACATCGTCACCGCGATCCACGACGGCCAGGTCGATTTCACCGTGACCAACGCCACGCCGGCCCGCGCCAACGAGGTCAGCTTCAGCCAGCCCGTGCTGGCAATCGAGCTCGGCTATCTCGTCCCGGCGAACTCGCCGATCGGCAGGATCGAGGACATCGACAGGCCGGGCGTGAAGATCGGCGTCACCAAGGGCTCGACCTCGGAACGGACATTGCCGGCGAAGTTTGGGAATGCGACCATCGTTCCCGCGGAAAGCGTCAAGGTCGCGATCGCCATGTTCGGCCGCGGCGAGATTGACCTCTACGCGACCAACAAGCCGACGCTGTTCGAGATGTCCGACCAGATGCCGGGCGCGAAAATCCTCGACGGCAATTGGGGCGCCGAGCATATGGCCATCGCGATTCCCAAGGGACGGGAGGACGCACTCCCCCTGATCAACCGCTTCGTGTCGGACGAGCAGTCGTCCGGCGCGCTGGACACGATCCAGCAGCAGGCGGGCCTGCGCGGCGCAACCAAGGTGACGCGCGAGTAGCTCCCGGACTTGGGTGCGGACATGGGTGGGGTGTCCTCCCGCCCTGCCCAATACAGTATTCCCTCAATGCAACCGTCGCCGAATTGCGCTAGTTTGCGTCGATCATGACTCGACGTACCGGCAGCGCCGATCTCCCTCTCCATACCGGACGGGTTCCACCCTGGCTCGCCACCCGCATGTCGTCGCTGGGTGCGATCGTCACGCAGGCGATCGTGCATCATTACGGCCGCGATGCGTTCCTCCAGCGGCTCTCGCATCCGTTCTGGTTCCAGTCGTTCGGTGCCGTGATGGGGATGGACTGGCATTCCTCGGGCATCACCACCTCCGTGATCGGCGCGCTGAAGCGTGGGCTCGGGCCCCTGCAGGATGAGCTCGGCATCTATGTCTGCGGCGGACGCGGCCAGCATTCGCGCAAGACGCCGGACGAGCTGCTGCAGCTCGGCGATCGCGTCGGCTTCGACGGCGCAAAACTCACGCGCGCCAGCCGCCTGGTCGCCAAGGTGGACAGCGCGGCGGTCCAGGACGGTTTCGATCTCTATTTGCATGGCTTCTTCGTCACCGCCGACGCCAAATGGACCGTGGTGCAGCAGGGCATGAACGGCGACAAGCGGCAGGCCCGCCGCTATCACTGGCATTCGGAGTCGCTGAAGAGTTTTGTCGATATGCCGCACAGTGCGATCGACGGACCGCAGCAGGGCGAGATCGTCAATCTCACCGATCACCGTGCCGAGGTCTCGCGCATCGCGCAGCTCGAGCTGTTGAGCGGTCTCGCCCCCGATCGCATCCTCACAGAATTCGAACGCCTCGTTGGAACTGCGCCCGAGCCGGCGCAGGCGATGCTGCCGCATCTGATCATGCCCGCGCATCATGATGTCCGGCCCAAGGACGTGTTCGCGCGCCGCCTGCACGGCACGCTGGCCGCCGCAGCCGAACGCGGCCCGGTCGATTTCCCGGAACTGCTACTGACGCCCGGCGTCGGCGCGCGTACCGTGCGCTCGCTCGCGATGGTTGCCGAGGTCGTGCATGGCGCGCCCTATCGCTTCAACGACCCCGCGCGCTTCTCGCTCGCCCATGGCGGCAAAGACCGGCATCCCTACCCCGTTCCGATCAAGGTCTATGACGAAACCATCCGCGTCCTGAAGGGCGCGATCCAGAACGCAAAGCTCGGACGCGAGGAAGAGATGCAGGCGATCAGGCGGCTCGACGACCAGGCGCGGCGGCTGGAGCGGACTACCAGCGGACCGTCGGTCGAGGCCTATATCGCCGGCGAGCGTGAAGTCTCGCCCGATCTCGACGGCCGCTCCGTGTTCGGTTGGGAGCGTGACATCGTGGCGTCACGGAAGTCGACGGGCTGACTGTCCACGGCGACGACCGGCAGCTTCGCAATCGCACGTAGACCCGGTCGCTTGCGCCAGTGAATTTGGGCGGGATCGACGGCAAGACCGAGCTTCGGCCATCGCGCAAACAGCGCCTCCAGCGCACAGGCCGCCTCGATCCGTGCGAGCTGATGGCCGAGACAGAAGTGAATTCCCGTTCCGAACGAGATGTGGCGGTTCGGCTTGCGCGTGAGGTCGGGCCGCTCGGGCTGGTCATGCACCGCCGGATCCATGTTCGCCGCGGCGAGCATGACCATGACGCGATCGCCCTTTTTCAGCGGCACGCCCGCAAGCTCGATATCCCGCCGCACATAGCGCGGCTTGGAAAACTGCACCGGTGACACGAAGCGCAAGAACTCCTCGACGGCGAGCCCGACGCGGCTCCGGTCTTCCTCCAACCAATCCCGCAAGCCCGGATTTCTGAGGAACTCGTAGACCGAGCCGCTGATTAGATGCGTCGTGGTCTCCGATCCTGCCGCGAGCAACAGGAACACCATCGACACCATTTCGTCCGGCGTGATCTGGCCGCCCTCACGCTCGACCTGAACCAGCTCGGCAATCAGGCCCTCGCCGCCCTGCACGCGCGCGACCTGCAACTGCCGTTCGAGATAGGCGCGCATCTTGCGAAACGCGAGCAGCAGGCGGAAGAAGCTGATGACGTTCGTCAGCGACGACATCTTGTTGGCCCAGGCGATGAATCGCGGGCGATCGGCCGCAGGCAGCCCCAGCAATTCGCAGATCACCGACACCGGCAGGATGCGGGCGTAACGCTGGATCAGGTCGGCGGGGCTGCCATCGGCAAACAGGTCGTTCGCCAAGCCGTCGGCGATGGCGCGAATGCGTGGCTCCATCGCCACGATCGCGCGGCGGCGAAAGGCCTCGTCGACGATGCTGCGCAGCCTCGTGTGATCAGGCTCGTCCATCGTCAGCATGTTGTTGGCGATGGTGGTGACCAGCTTCGGCATCCACCAGCGCAGGCCGGCGACTTTGCCATCCCCCTTGCGCAGCGTGAAGGTGGTGCTGTCCTTCAGGACCTGCGCCGTAGCGTCATGGGTCGTGGTGATCCAGACATCGCCGACCAGAGGAAATCGCGTCGCCACCACCGGACCGGACGCGCGCAGCGCCGCGATCGCCTTGGGCGGATCGCGGAAGAAGGCCTCGCTGGTGAAATCGAGGCGCGGTGTCATGGGTTCACCGTACTGGTTGGTGGCGCCTCAACCAGATGGTGTGTACGAGGCGACGCGCAAGGGCCGGAACCGCGCGAGAAGAAGCGAGCCTATCCGCGCCCCGGCGACCGTTGGCCGGTCTTGCGCTGCTGGCGGCCGGTGTAGGCATCCCAATGGCTCCAGCTACCGTTGCTGAGGCTTTGCAGATCGGTGCCGAGGGGACGGCGCGTGCGCTTGTCGTGATCGGCGACCAGGCGCTCGGACTGCGCGATCTTGCGCTTGAGCTCCGCGATCGTCTTCTGGGTCTCCCCATTCCGCTTCGAAGACGCGATCTCGCCCATCGTGAAGCGCGCGGTCTCGAGCGCCTTCAACTCGGCGCGGTTCTTCTTCAACTGGACCCGGTGCCAGGCGATGTTGCTGTCGCTGTCCGCAACCATGTGGGAACTCCGCTGATTCGTTCCCACAGTGTATCGCGCACGGAATCGGCGCCGCAACGCCCGCCAAACGGCGGAAATACGGTCTTATTGCGCGAAAAATCCGCGATCAGCGCTCGGCAAAGGCCTTTTCGACCACGAATTGGGCCGGCTCGCCGTGATTGCCCTCAATGAGGCCACGCTCGCCCAGCAGCACGCGGGTGTCAGCGACCAATGCCGGGCTGCCGCAAATCATGACCCGGTCATGGGCGGCTTCCAGCGGCGGCAGGCCGATATCGGCGAACAGCCTGCCCGAGGTGATGAGGTCGGTAATGCGGCCGCGGTTGCGGAAGGGATCGCGGGTCACGGTCGGATAGTAGATCAGCTGATCGCGGATGTACTCGCCGATCAATTCGTCCTTCGGCAGCGTCTCGGTGATCATCTCGCCATAGGCGAGCTCCTTCACATGCCGGCAGCCGTGCAGCAGCACGACCTTCTCGAACCGCTCATAGGTCTCGGGGTCCTTGATCACGCTCAGAAACGGTGCGAGGCCCGTGCCGGTGCCGATGAGGTAGAGGTTGCGGCCCTCTTCGAGATTGTCGATCACCAGCGTGCCGGTGGCCTTGCGGCTGACGATGATCTCGTCGCCTTCCTTCAGATGCTGGAGGCGCGAGGTCAGCGGACCGTCCGGCACCTTGATCGAGAAGAACTCCAGCGTGTCCTCGTAATTGGCGCTGGCGACGCTGTAGGCCCGCAGCAGCGGCTTCTCGCCGACCTTGAGCCCGATCATGGTGAATTCGCCGTTGCGGAAACGGAAGGTCGGGCTGCGGGTGGTCTTGAAGGAGAACAGCGTGTCGGTCCAGTGGTGGACGCTCAAAACGCTTTCCTGATTGAAATTGCTCATCTCACCTTCCCTGTCGCTTGCAATGCGGTTCCGAGGCGGGCAGCTATGCGTCGTTTGTACACGATCATTCGTGTACTAATGAATAATCCTGCTTGCTCCCGGGGTCAAGGCTGCCCAAGATCGCGAGCGTTGCAGTTAGGAACAAGGAGCCCCTTCCATGGCGCATGACGCCCCCCAGGCCACCGGACCCTCGAAGCTCGTGATCCGGAATATCGGCCTGATCCTGTCCGGCGCCCTGGAAAAGCCGATCCTGGACGGCGACACCATCGTCGCCGAGAACGGCAAGATCACCGCCATCGGCCGCTTCAAGGACCTCAACACCGAAGGCGCGACCACCATCGTCGAGGCCAACGGCACCACGGTCGCGCCCGGCCTGATCGACAGCCATGTCCACCCTGTGGCGGGCGACTGGACGCCGCGCCAGAACCAGATCGGCTGGATCGACAGCAATTTGCACGGCGGCGTCACCACGATGATCTCCGCCGGCGAGGTTCACATGCCCGGCCGCCCGCGCGACGTCGTCGGGCTGAAGGCGATGGCGATCTTCGCACAGCGCGCATTCTGGAATCTGCGCCCGGGCGGCGTGAAGGTTCACGCCGGCGCACCGGTGATCGAATGCGAGATGGTCGAGGAGGATTTCAAGGAGTTGGCCGCCGCCGGCGTCAAGCTGCTCGGCGAGGTCGGCCTTGGCGGCGTCAAGGACGGCCCGACGGCGCGCAAGATGGTCGGCTGGGCCCGCAAATACGGCATCCAGAGCACGATCCACACCGGCGGCCCCTCGATCCCCGGCTCCGGCCTGATCGACAAGGACGTGGTGCTGGAGGCCGACACCGACGTGGTCGGCCACATCAATGGCGGCCACACCGCGCTGCCCGACGACCAGATCCGCTGCATCTGCGAGGGCTGCAAGCGCGGCCTTGAGATCGTTCACAACGGCAATGAGCGCTCGGCCCTGTTCACGCTGCGCATCGCGCGCGAGATGGGCGACCTGCACCGCGTCATCCTCGGCACCGACGCGCCCGCCGGCTCCGGGGTGCAGCCGCTCGGCATTCTGCGCATGGTCTCGATGCTGTCCTCGCTCGGCGATTTGCCGGCCGAGCTCGCGTTCTGCCTTGCGACCGGCAACACCGCGCGGATGCGCGCGCTTGATTGCGGCCTGATCGAGGTCGGCCGCTCCGCCGATTTCGTCATCATGGACAAGGCCCAGCACTCACCCGGCAAGACCATCCTGGAGAGCGTCCAGCTCGGCGACCTCCCCGGCATCGGCATGACCATCATCGACGGCATCGTGCGCACCCAGCGCAGCCGCAACACGCCGCCGGCCGGACGGGTGCCGGAAGTGGTGGCGAAGTGACGCAGCCGGAGCGGCTTGCCGCTCCGCGTCGCGCCTCGAAGGCATTGAACAAGTCTGCTGCCTGCTGCGTCTAACGCAGGCAGCCCTCGGCGGCGGCAGTTCATTGCTGGACCATCGAGGGAGACATGAAAAATTCATCGCGAATAGCCATCGGCGTTGCTGGCGCAGTAGCGGGCTATGTCGCGACCTTCGTCCTGTTCTCCGTGCTCGATTTCGGCAACCGCGCAGACCCGATCACGTCGGGTCTGCTGGGGCTGTTCTTCTACTCCCCCATCGGTGCGATCGCCGGCGCGATGCTCGCCAGCTGGCTGGTGACGCGTTCAGGCAGGGACGCAGGCAAGGGCAGCGTCGCGCGCAACAGCCTGAAGTCGCTTGGCATCGTCGTGCTGCTCTGCGCCGCCGGTATCGGCATCTACATTGCCTACGCCTATGCGACCGCAACACCCTGGCTCAATCCGAACGCCAGCAATCCCCTGCTCGTGTTCGAGGTTCGCTTCCCCGCCGGCGTAACGGTGCCGGCGTCACCGCAAGGCATCACCATCGAATTGCAGACCGACCTCAACACCATGCCGGGTGAGCTGAACCCCGCCGGCTACTATTACGACGGCGACCAACCTGTCATTGCCGGCGAGGTCGAGCTGGCGTTCCGGACCGCGCACCGGCAACTCGCCGTCAACATCGCGGACCAGCCGAGCCGGATCTATCCGGTCGACTTGACGGCCCGCGCGCCGCATACGCCAGAGTTCGGCACGTGGCGGCGGCTCGCCGATGGCAGCGAAATCCGCTACCGCGCCAAATGGCCGGGGAAGACGTAAGGGATCAGCGCTTCTTCGCGATCTCACAGCGCACATAGGTCTGGCGCTTGGCCTGACCGACTGGGCCGTTGTCCATCACCAGCCTGCTGTCCGCCGCGATGGACACCCGCGGATTGGAGCGAAACTTCTCGCCCTCGCCTTCGCAGGCGAGCTTCATCTTCCAGCCGAGCTTGCCGTCCGCAGTGATCTCGCTGGCGTGGCACCGGGTCTCGTACCAATAGAGACGGTTGCCGCCCTCGATGCTCATGCGGTTGGCGCTGTCCTGATCGCGGCAGTCCTTTTTGGTCGAGGCCCAGAAGCCCTCGTAGGGTTGCGCCGCCCAAGCGGGAGCGCAACTGCCCGCCAGCGCTGCAGCAACACTCAAAGTCACTGCAAACCGCGTTACCGCTCTCATCCCAAAAACCTCGACAAACCCTTCATCGAGATTAGTCGCCAGTCCCCGCAGCTTGTTCAACTGCCGTAGGGTGGGCAAAGGCGCGAAGCGCCGTGCCCACGATCCTTGCGGCTTAAGGAAGATGGGGGGCACGCTTCGCTTTGCCCACCCTACGAGACCTTCACTACGGCACCTTACTCACCGCAGCTTGTTCAACAGCGCCATCAGCATCTCGCGCTCCCTGGCGTCGAGCGGCGCCAGCGTTTCCCGTGTGATCGCGAGCGCATTCGGCGCGACCTTCTCGGATAGCTGCTGACCTGCACGCGTCAGGCTGACCAGCAGCCGACGTCCGTCTTCAGGGTCCTGGCTGGTCTCCGTGAGACCGCGCGCCGTCAGGCGATCGATCACGCCCTTGATGGTCGCGACATCCATCGCCGTCAGCCGCCCGAGCTGGTTCTGCGAGCATGGCCCGGTCTCGGCCAGCTTCGACAAGGCCGCCCACTGCGTCGGGGTCAGATTGGTGCCGATGTCGCGCGAGAAGATCGAGCTGTGGCGCTGCCAGACCTGACGCAGGATGAAGCCGACCTGCTCGTCGAGCACGTAAGACGATTTTGCCGGCTTGACGCTCTTCTTCGCCGCGACGCTTCTTGCCATTCAGTCCCGCCCCTCACAACGACAGATGCGCGTCGCGGATATCCGGACGCGCGTCGAGCTCGGCCATGGTGCCGCCGAAGCAGATGCGGCCGCGCTCGATGATATAGGCGCGGTCGGAAATCAGCCGCGCAAAGTGCAAATTCTGCTCGGAGACGACGATGCTGACGCCTTCCTTCTTCATGGTCAGGATGGCATCGACCATCTGCTCCACGATCTTCGGCGACAGGCCTTCCGAGGGCTCGTCCAGCAGCACCAGCGACGGATTGCCCATCAGCGTGCGCGCGATGGTGAGCATCTGCTGCTCGCCGCCGCTCATACGGCCGCCCGGACGATTCTTCATCTCACCCAGGTTCGGAAACAGCGCGAACAGTTTTTCGCGGGTCCAGTGCGGGGCGTTCGGACGCTTCGGCTGGCGGCCGACCTCGAGATTCTCCTCCACCGTCAAATCAGTGAAGATGCGCCGCTCCTCCGGCACATAGCCGAGCCCGTCGCGCACGATTTCATGCGTCGGGCGCGCCGAGACATCCTTGCCCTCGAACATGATGCGCCCCGAGCGCTGGGCAACGAGCCCGACGATCGAGCGAAACGTCGTCGACTTGCCGGCGCCGTTGCGGCCGAGCAACGCCACCACCTCGCCCTCGCCGACCTCGAAACCGATGTCGAACAGGATATGGGCCGGGCCGTAATGACTGTTGAGGTCCTGCACCGTGAGCTTCATGCGGAGGCTCCATGCCCGGCATCGTAAAGCAGGCCATCGCCAAGATAGACTGCCTGCACCTGCGGATTGCTGCGCACCTCGGCCGGCGAGCCTTCGGCGATCAGCGTGCCGCGGTTGAGCACGATGATGCGGTCGGCATGCTCGAACACCACGTCCATGTCGTGCTCGGTGAAGAGCACGCCGATCGACTTCTCCCGCGCGATCTGCGCCGTCAGCCGCATCAGCTCGACGCGCTCGCGCGGCGCCATGCCGGCGGTCGGCTCGTCCATCAGCAGCAGCTTGGGCTCGTTGGCGAGCGCAACCGCGAGCTCGAGCCGCTTGAGGTCGCCATAGGCGAGCTCACCGCAGGGCCGATCGGCGTAGCCGCCCATGCCGACCAGCTCGAGCAGCCGCCCGGCCTCGCCGCGGTCGAAGTTCGGCGCCGAGCCAAAGAGATTAAACAGCTGCTTCCCATGCGAGATCAGCGCGACCTGCACGTTCTCTCGCACGGTCATGGTCGCGAAGGTCGCCGTGATCTGGAAGGTGCGCCCGACGCCGAGCCGCCAGATCTCGCGCGGCTTCTTGCCGGTGATCTCCTCGCCGAGCAGGCGGACATGGCCGGTATCAGGCTTGTTCTGGCCGTTGAGCATGTCGAAGCAGGTGCTCTTGCCCGCGCCGTTCGGACCGATCAGCGCCAGAATTTCGCCTGATCGCAGCGAGAACGAGACGCCGCGCACGGCGTGGATGCCGCCATAAGATTTGGACAGGCCTTCAACCGCGAGAAGTGGGGGTGCGACGCTCATTCGACGGACTCGATCGGCTTGGCAAGCAAGGGAGATCCCGGCGGCGATGTCTTTCTGCGCCGCTGCGCCAGCATCTCCAGCGTGCCGACGATGCCCTTGGGGAAGACGACGACGATCAGCACGATGAAGCCGCCAAGCACGAGCTTTGACAGGTCGGTCTGGCTGACCAGCCAGATGTTGAGCGCCTTGTAGACGATAGCGCCGATCACCGCGCCCGACACCGTCTCGACGCCGCCGAGCAGCACCATGACCAGCGCGTCGACCGACAGCGAGATCCCAAGATTGTCGGGGAAGACGCTGCCCTTGAGGTAGGCGAACAGCGCGCCGCCGATGCCGGCGGTCGTGCCGGCGATCACGAACGCCGTCCACTGGATGCGCTTGGCATTGATGCCGACCGCCTCGCTGCGCAGAGGCGAGTCGCGCGTGGCCCTGAGTGCGTAGCCGAACGGCGAGAATACCATGGCCCGAAGCGCGACCGTCACAAGTGCCGCAACGCCGAGCGCCAACCAATAGAAATGCCCCGGGCTCGCCGCCCAGCTTGACGGCCAGACGCCGAGTATGCCGTTGTCGCCGCCCGTTACACTCACCCACTGGAACGCGATCGACCAGACGATCTGCGCAAACGCAAGCGTCAGCATCGCGAAATAGACGCCGGAAAGCTGCACCGCGAAGAAACCGAACACGGCCGCGCCCATGCAGCCCAGCAGCGGTCCGAGCAGCAGGCACACGATCATCGGCAACCCTGCTATCTTGGCGAGGAAGGCGACGCCGTAGGCGCCGAGACCGAAATAAGCGGCATGCCCGAACGACGCGAGCCCGCCGACCGACATCAGGAAATGCAGGCTGACGGCGAAGATCACGAAGATCGCGATCTCCGAACCGACCGTGAGAACATAATTGCCGGCGAACAGCGGCAGCGTCGCCGCGATGACGAGCGCGGCAAGCGCCGCGAGCCGCTCGTTCGACGTCAGCGGCCGCCAGGGATTGACGGTGAGGCCCGGTGTCTTGCGCGCGGCCGCCTCGGGTTTGCCGAACAGGCCCCAGGGCCGGACGATCAGCACCACCGCCATCACCAGGAAGACCAGGATGATGGAGATTTTCGGAAAGATCAGGATGCCGAAGGCATTGAGCTCGGAGACCAGCACCGCCGCGACGAAGGCGCCGACGATGCTGCCGAGGCCACCGATCACGACCACGACGAAGACCTCGACGATGATACGCAGATCCATGGCGTGATGCACGGCATCGCGCGGGATCTGGAGCGCGCCGCCGAGTGCGGCGAGGAAGACGCCGACCGCAAACACGGATGTGAACAGCCATTTCTGGTTGACGCCAAGCGCCGCGACCATGTCGCGGTCCTGCGTCGCCGCGCGCACCAGCACGCCCCAGCGCGTGCGCTGGAACAGCAGCCAGAGAATGCCGAGTACGACCGGGCTGAGCACGATCAGGAACAAATCGTAGCTCGGGATGTTCTGGCCGAAGAAATCGATGGCGCCCTTGAAGCCCGGCGCGCGGCGGCCGACGAGATCGTCGGGGCCCCAGATCAGCACGACGAGATCCTCGACCATCAAGGTCAGGCCGAAGGTCGCAAGCAGCTGGAACAGCTCGGGCGCGTGATAGATGCGGCGCAGCAGCACCATCTCGACGATGACGCCGATCAAGGCCACGGCAAACGCGGCGATGACGATCGCGCCCCAGAAGCCGAACGCTCCCGAAAGCCGCTCGGTGAGCGTGAAGGCGATGTAGGCGCCGATCATGTAGAAGGCGCCATGCGCGAAATTCACGATCCGCGTCACGCCGAAGATGATCGACAGGCCCGAGGCCACCAGGAACAGCGACGCTGCGCTGGCGAGACCGGTCAAAAACTGTACGACATAAAAGGCCATCGGCGGTCCGGGTTAGGCATAAGTCTCAGTGTCTCGCTTCATCCTTCGAGACGGCGCTACGCGCCTCCTCAGGATGAGGTCCGGGACCCTCATGGTGAGGAGCGCGGCAACGCCGCGCGTCTCGAACCATGAGGCCCCGGTCTCTCTTCGCATCAATCCTTCGGACGCAGCTTCTCGACTTCGGCGTCGCTCGGCAAATAGTCCGATCCCTTCTTGTAAGAAGAATCCACCATCACGCCCTTGCCGTCCTTCAGCGCGGTCTTGCCGACATAGGCACCGAGCGTCGACTGGTGGTCGATCTTGCGGAAGGTGATCTCGCCGAACGGCGACGGCATCGACAGCCCCTCTGCCGCGGCAATCAGTTTCTCCGGATCGGTCGAGCCGGCCTTCGCAAGGATCGCGGCGGCCGCCTTGATGGTCTGATAACCGACGATCGAGCCTAGGCGCGGATAATCGTTGTACTTGGCCTGATAGGCCTTCAGGAACGCGTCATGCTCGGGCGTCTTGATCGAGTACCAGGGATAGCCGGTGACGATCCAGCCCTCCGGGGTCTCGTCCTTAAGCGGATCGAGATATTCGGGCTCACCGGTCAGGAACGAGACGACCTCGCGCCCCTTGAACAGGCCGCGGGTGTTGCCTTCACGCACGAGCTTCACGAGGTCGGCGCCGAAGGTGACGTTGAGGATCGCTTCGGGATTGGCTGCGGCAACCGCCTGCACCACGGGACCCGCGTCGATCTTGCCCTGCGGCGGCCACTGCTCGTCGACCCACTGGATGTCCGGGCGCTTCTCCGACATCAGCTTCTTGAACACCGCAACCGCCGACTGACCATATTCATAGTTCGGCGCGATCGTCGCCCAGCGTTTGGCGGGCAGCTTGCTGGCGGCTTCCACCAGCATCGCGGCCTGCATGTAGTTGGAGGGACGCAGGCGGAAGGTGTACTTGTTGCCCTTGGACCAGGTGATGGCATCCGTCAGCGGCTCGGCCGCGAGGAAGAACACCTTCTTCTGGTTGGCGAAGTCGCTGACGGCGAGGCCGATGTTCGACAGGAACGTACCCGTCAGCATCGCAACACCCTCGCTGGAGACGAGCTCGTTGGCCGCGGTCTGCGCATCGGCCGGCTTGCCGCCGTCGTCCTTGGAGACGACGACAAGCTTCTTGCCGTTGATGCCGCCGGCCGCGTTGACCTGTTCGACTGCGAGCTGCCAGCCCTTGCGATAGGGCTCGGTGAACGCCGGCAACAGCGAGTAGCTGTTGATCTCGCCGATCTTGATCTCCTGCGCCACGGCCGAATGAGCCATGCCGCCCGCCAGCAGCGCGAAGGCCGCGCCCACAAAAGTGTTTCTTGCTCGCATCCCAACCTCCAGTTTTGAACTTTCTACGTCTTCAGCGTGATCTTGTCGGAGAAGCTGTGCCCGCCTCCCCTGTTCAAACTCTATCTCAAACCGTCTTCACCCTTCACTTCCGCAACCGTCAGGCCGCCGACGCGCGGCAACGGGCGTCCGCTGTCGGTGACGGCGACTGCGACCATGATCTCGTTGGCGCGCGGCGCATCATTGATCTGCACTTCCATGCCGTCAAAGTGACTGCGCACGAAAGCCGCGTCCTTGTGCCCGAGCGGAATGTCCAGTGTCGTGCCGGGGCCGCTGCGCTTCTTCGATGACGGGATCAGCGCCGCGCCCTTGCTCAGCACCTTGCGCACCGGAGCGCCCATCTTCGGATGCAGGATAGCCGCTGCATGCTCCAGCTCGCCGTTCTCGCCGACCGCCGCGGCCTTGCCGTAGCTCTGCGCCTTCGCGCCATCGATGCCGAGCGCCGCCACCGCGCGCTTTGACAGAAGCTCGCCGAGCTCCTCGCCGATCGTGATCAGCGGCGAGAGATCCTCGACATATTTGCCGGCAAAGGGATTTTCGATCACGGCGATCGCCGCCGCACGCCGCGTCGGCGGCGAGACCTGGCGGCCCATTTCCATCTGCGTCTCTTCGACGACGGTGACGATCTTGCGGATGATCGCGCTCATGTTTCGCTTCCCTGTTCAGGCATAGACCGCGTTCTCCAGCATGAGCGGGCGCGTTCGTTGCTCTTCTATATCCTTGGTTCCGATGACAAGCATATCACCACAAAGCTGCAACACGGCACCCTCGATCAATCCGCGATCGAACAATTGCCGTGCACATTCCGCGCCAGATTCCAGCGCGGCCGCGACCTCGTTCTGCGACAATTCACCGACATCGCGGGTGACGAGACGCACGCCGAGATCGCTGTCAGGCTGAAGCTCGTTCGCAGGCTTTCTGATGATGGCGGGATGCCCGGGCAGATCGACGGCGTTGGCGATGACCGTCGCGGCCGCATCGGCCTGCGATGCGGTGGCAGCCAGCACCGTGACCGCGTCGGCAATGCCGAGCGAAAAGCTGCGGCCGTGACGCCCGCTGGTCGCGATGCCGCGCACGGGATCACCTGAGTAGACCCTCAACTTGCGCAGCACGCCGTCACGATCGGGCCGATCCATCAGGCCGACCGAGAAATGCTCGCCCTCGCCGAGATGCAGCGCGATATCGCCGCCATTGTTGACATAGGCCTGATCGAGCGTCGCAGCGCCCAGCATGGCGCCAAGAATCTCCTCTGCAACGCTGCCGGCAACCGCGGCCATCGGCGTAATGAAGCAATCGGCAGCATAGGGTGCGACAGCAGCGTGCATCCGACGCGCCACCACGCCCGTCAGCGACGTCCGCCCCACAGCGGCCGTCCGCAGTTCCGGCAACTCCGCGCAGAGTTCGTCGAGCAGTCCGGTGAATCGCCGCGCCGCCGCCTCATAGGCCGCACGCACTGCGTCCGCGCGCCCCCTCGCCTCCACGATCACATCAATCGGTCCATCCTGCAAATGCAGCCGCCGGCCATCAGACAGCAATGCGATTTGCGGGAGCCTGGTCATGCCCGGGGCCCCGGGATCGGGTTCTGCCAGGGCAATTGGCGGACGTCGTCGCCGTTCTGCACCTCGGACAGCGGTTTTACATAGTCCATGTGCCCGCCGAGCGCGGCATAGTCCGACAGCTTCATCGTGAACTCGATCGGCGCGACCAGCGCCGGCGTCGGCACATAACCGAACGCGCCTGAAGGCATCTGCGTCACATCGACCATGTAGGTGATGCCGCCGCCCGGCCAGACATAAACAGGTGCGCCGCCGCTGGTGACGCGCGTCAGCGCGTCCTTCACCGAGCGCGTCAGCCGGACCGGATTGTCGGTGACGCCCGCGCGCAAGGAGCCGCCGGCACCCGCCATGAACAACACCGTGCACAGCGCCGGCTCGCAATTCTCCTGGATGCGCTCGACCGAGAACTTCAGGTCATCAGGCATCTCGGTCTCGACCGGCTTCAGGGCTTCGTCGAGCACATAGTAAGACGAGTGCTCGCCGGTCGTGGAGACCATCAGCATGGAGAGACCAGGCTTGGCTTCCTTGGCATCGAACGGCCCGAGAATCGCCAGCGGATCGGAGATGTTGGTGCCGCCCCAGCCCGTGCCGGGATCGGCGACCTGGAAATAGCGGCCTGGCGTCGAGCGACGGCCCTTCATCTTGATGCCGGTGTCGGCGATGTCGAGCAGCTTGCCGGCTTGGTGCTCCGAGAGCACGCCGGTGATGTGATCGTCGACGACGACGACTTCATCGACCTTGCCGTGCCATTGCTTGGCGAACATGCCGATCGTCGCCGAGCCGCAGCCGACGCGCATGCGCTCTTCTTTCATGCCGTTGACGATCGGCGGCTGGCCGGCTTGCACCACCACGCTGGCGCCGCCGTCGATGGTCAGCTCGACCGCCTTGCAATTGGCGAGATCCATCAGCGTGTCACAGGTGACGCGGCCCTCTTTCTTGGAGCCGCCGGTGAGATGATGCACGCCGCCGAGCGACAGCATCTGCGAGCCGTATTCGCTGGTCGTGACGTGACCGACCGCCTCGCCCTGCGCGCGAACGGTCGCGGTTTCCGGGCCGAGATAGCGGTCGGTGTCGATCTTCACCTTGATGCCGCAATAGGAGAAGATGCCCTCGGTCACCACGGTCACCATGTCGACGCCATCGACCTCCGCGGAGACGATGAAAGGCGCCGGCTTGTAATCGGGATAGGTCGTGCCCGCGCCGATCGCCGTCACAAAGGTTGAGGGCTCGTGGACGATCTTGCCGTCCCAGTCTTCGGTGCGGCTGAACGGAACGAGCTTGCCGCCATGCGAGACGGTGCGCTCCAGGATCACATGCGGGTCGACGCGGACGAGCTTGCCGTCGTGATTGGCATAGCGGTCGCAGGCGCCCGCCGCGCCCGGCTTGATGTAGCACATCACCGGACAGGCATCGCAACGGATCTTGTCGATGGCGGCGCTCGTCGTTTCAGTCACCATGTGCAAAGCCAGCCGACTGCGGTTATCATTCGTATACGAACGATGTTGCGCGCCCTCCCGAAGGCTGTCAAGCGGCGGTGCGGCGCAAAAGGTGCGGCTGCCGCATAAAACCCCATTTGCCTATCCGCTCTGTCCACAAAGAAGGCAGTCGCGCTGCAGTGCGGCATGCGCGGCTTGCACGTTTGTGTACAAACGGTATCGTCGCGACGTAGGTTTTGACGAGCACTTGGCCACGGGCTTGGGAACGAGGATGATTCAGACACCGATCCGCCTCACCGTGAACGGCAGGATCCACGAGGTCACGGCAGCGCCGCAGACGCCGCTGCTCTATGTGCTGCGCAACGATCTCGCGCTCAACGGCCCGAAATACGGCTGCGGCTTGGGCGAATGCGGCACCTGCACTGTCCTGATCGACGGGCAGGCTGCGCGCTCCTGCGTGATTCCCGTCAGCGGCTGCGCAGGCCGCGACATCCTGACGCTCGAAGGGCTCGGCACGCGCGACAAGCCGGATACGGTGCAGCAGGCCTTCATCGACGAGCAGGCCGCGCAATGCGGCTATTGCCTCAACGGCATGATCATGACCACCAAGGCTCTACTTGCGATCAACCCGCAACCGACCGAGCAGGAGGCGCTCGCGGCGCTGCGCTACAATCTCTGCCGCTGCGGCACGCATGTCGAGATCCTGCGCGCGGTGATGCGCGCATCCGGCCAGCTCACTGAGGCCGTTGATTGATGGCCTCCCCTGTTTCGAACGGAGCTGAGCGGCAGTCCGGTTCGCTCGTCGTCGTCTGCACCGTGGACGAGATCACATCAGAGACCTTCGTCCGCATCACCGCGGATGGATCGGTCACGGCCTATAACGGCCATGTCGATCTCGGCACCGGGATCCGCACCGCACTCGGCCAGATCGTCGCCGAGGAGCTGGATGTGTCCTTTGCGCGCGTCGTCGTGGTGCTCGGCGATACCGCCGTGGTGCCGAACCAGGGCGCGACGATCGCCAGCGAAACCATCCAGATCACCGCCGTCCCCCTGCGCAAGGCCGCAGCGCAGGCGCGGCACTTCCTGATCGCGCGCGCAGCCGAGCGGCTGGAGCTGCCGGCCAGCGAGATCAAGATCGAAGACGGCCTCGTGCGCGGGCACAACCGCAGCGTCAGCTATGGCGAATTGATCGGCGGCGAGACCATTCGCCTCGAACTTGCCGACGACGTCGCGCTCAAGCCCGTTGGCGACTACGCCATCGTCGGCCAGTCGACGCCCCGCGTCGACCTGCCCGCCAAGGCGACCGGCGAGCTGACCTTCGTGCACGACATCCGGCTATCAGGCATGCTGCACGGCCGGGTGGTGCGTCCGCCCTATGCCGGCGTCGATGCCGGCCCGTTCGTCGGCACCAGCCTGGTCGCGGTGGATGAGTCCTCGGTACGCGACATTCCCGGCATCATTGCCGTCGTGCGCATCGGCGATTTCGTCGGCGTGGTCGCCGAGCGCGAGGAGAACGCGATCCGCGCGGCGGAGCAGCTCGCGGTGAGCTGGAAGCCGACGCCCGGTCTGACCGATCTCGCCGACGTCGAGACTGCGCTACGCGCCAATCCATCGACGCCGCGCACGCTGATCGACAAGGGCGACGTCGACGCGGCGATATCAGGCGCGGCCAAGCCGATGCAGCGCACTTATGTGTGGCCGTACCAGATGCACGCCTCGATCGGGCCGTCCTGCGCGGTCGCCGATGTCCAGGACGGTAACATCCGCGTCTGGTCCGGCACGCAGAACCCGCACCTGCTGCGTAGCGATCTGGCGCTCCTGATCGAACGTCCCGAAAGCGAGATCGAGGTGATCCGCCTGGAGGCCGCCGGTTGCTACGGCCGCAACTGCGCCGATGACGTCACTGCGGACGCGCTGCTGCTGTCGCGCGCCGTCGGCCGGCCCGTGCGCGTGCAGCTGACGCGTGAGCAGGAGCATGCCTGGGAGCCCAAGGGCACCGCGCAGCTCATCGATGTCAATGGTGGACTCGACGCCGACGGCGGCATCGCTGCTTACGATCTCGCCACGCGCTATCCCTCGAACGCCGCGCCAACGCTGGCGCTGCTGTTGACGGGGCGAATCTCGCCGGTGGCCGATGTGCTCCAGATGGGCGACCGCACCGCGATTCCGCCTTACGACTACGACCACATGCGCGTCGTCGCCCATGACATGGCGCCGATCGTGCGCGCCTCCTGGCTTCGCGGTGTCTCGGCCCTGCCGAACACTTTCGCACATGAATCCTATATCGACGAGGCCGCGACCGAGGCCGGTGTCGATCCCATCGAATACCGCCTGCGTTACCTGAAGGACCAGCGCGCCGTCGATCTCGTCAATGCGGTGGCCGAGCGCGCGGGCTGGACGCCCCGGCCGGTCCGCGAAGAGAAAGATGGCGACGTCGTGCACGGGCGCGGATTTGCCTATGCGCTCTATGTCCACAGCAAGTTTCCCGGCTATGGCGCGGCGTGGTCGGCCTGGGTTGCCGACGTAGCCGTGAACAAAGCGACGGGCGATGTCAGCGTCACGCGCGTCGTCGCCGGGCAGGACTCCGGCCTGATGATCAATCCGGACGGCGTGCGTCACCAGATCCACGGCAACGTCATCCAGTCCACCAGCCGCGCGCTGATGGAGGAGGTTTCGTTCGAGCGCGGCGCAGTGGCGGCGCGCGAATGGGGCGCCTATCCGATCATCCCCTTCCCCGACGTACCCAAGATCGACGTACTGATGTTGCCGCGTCAGGACCAGCCGCCGCTCGGCGTCGGCGAGTCCGCCTCGGTGCCGAGCGCAGCCGCGATCGCCAACGCGATCTTCGATGCCACCGGCGTGCGCTTCCGCGAGCCGCCGTTCACGCCGGAACGCATCTTGAAGGGATTGCACGGTGAAACATCGCCCGTGCCGCAAGCCCTGCCCGCACCCGCTACGCCGCATCCATCTCGCATCTGGCAGAATCCGTTCGCCAAGCGCGCCGGCATCTTCGCGACGATTGCGGCCGTCTGCACCGCCGCGATCGGCGTCGGCGCTGCCCTCCTGCCCGGGCGCGCGATCGCGCCGATCGCACGTCCCGATCCATTGGTCTATTCCGCGGCGACGATCGCGCGCGGAGAGCAGCTTGCAGCACTCGGCAATTGCGCGGAGTGCCACACCATGATCGGCGGCGCGGTGAACGCCGGCGGCCGTGCGCTACAGACGCCGTTCGGCACGATCTACGCGACCAACATCACCCCGGACGTCGAGACCGGCATCGGCGCCTGGTCCTACCCCGCCTTCGAGCGCGCGATGCGCGACGGGCTTCATCGTGACGGACGGCAGCTCTATCCCGCCTTCCCCTACACCCATTTCGCCAAGACTGGCGATGCCGACATGCAGGCGCTCTACGCCTTTCTGATGGCGCAGCCTGCGGTGCGTGCGACGACACCGGCGAATGCGCTCGCCTTCCCGTTCAACCTCCGCCCGCTGCTCGCAGGCTGGAACGCGCTGTTCCAACACACGCAAGAGTTCAAGCCCGATCCCGCCAAATCCGAACAGTGGAATCGCGGCGCCTATCTCGTCGAGAGCCTCGGCCATTGCAGCGCGTGTCATTCGCCGCGCAACGCGCTTGGTGCGGAGCAACGCAATGCCTATCTCGCGGGCGGATTTGCCGAAGGCTGGGAAGCGCCGGCGCTGACGTCGCTCTCACGCGCGCCGATCCCATGGAGCGAGGACGAGCTTTTCGCCTATTTGCGCACCGGCCATTCGCGCTATCACGGTGTCGCGGCTGGCCCGATGGCGCCTATCGTCAAGGACCTCAAGGCCCTGCCGGACCCCGACATCCGCGCGATGGCGGTCTATCTCAACTCGTTCAACGACACCGCGATCGATGCGCGGGGCCAGGACGCACTTGCCGCAAAGCTTGAAGGCTCAACGCAGGTCACGGTGGCGCCCTCCACCGGCGCGCGGATCTATCAGGGCGCGTGCGCCGTCTGCCACGAGGTCGGCGGCCTGCCGCTGTTCGGAACTCGGCCCTCGCTCGCGCTCAACAGCAATCTGCACAGCGCGACATCGGACAATCTCGTGCAGGTCGTCCTGCACGGCATCGCCGAGCCGGTGTCGAGCGATCTCGGCTACATGCCAGCCTTCAAGAACAGCATGAGCGATGCGCAGGTCGACGAACTCGTCAGCTTCCTGCGCAAGCAGTTCGCGCCGGACAAGCCGGCGTGGACCGGCGTCCGCGAGACGATCGCACGGGTGCGCAGCTCAACGCATTGATTTTTGGAGCATGACCTAATCGGAAAACTGCTTCACACTTTGCGCTAACGCGGCCCTTCGGGTCCGGGTCATGCTCTAGCCGTGCTTCTTCGCCTCTACCGGCGGCGTGCCGTGGGTGTGGAACGACTCGATCGTCTTCAATCCCCACGCCTGGCCCTTCTTGCGCTCTTCTTCCGTCCACACGATCGGCTTCCAGTCGGGTGCGAGGATGAGGCGCGCGCCGGCATTGGCGACTTCGACGCGATTGCCGCCGGGCTCGTAGACATAGAGGAAGAAGGTCTGCTGGATCGCGTGCTTGTGCGGGCCGGTCTCGATGTGCACGCCGTTCTCCAGAAAAATATCGGCGGCGCGCAAAATCTCCTCGCGGCTGTCGAGCGCGTAGGTGACATGGTGGAAGCGGCCGGGCGTGCCGGAATGGTCGAGCGAATAGGCGAAATCGTAGCTCTTGTTCGACATCGTCATCCACATCGCCGCTTCCCGCCCGTCGTTGAGCACGATCTGCTCGGTGAGGCGGCAGCCGAGATAGTTCTCGAAGAACTCGCGGTTGGCCTTGATGTCGACGGCGAGGCAGTTGAGATGGTCGAGGCGGCGAACGTTGACGCCGCGCGCAGGAAAGCGCTGCGCCTGGTTCTTCAGTGCAGGCTTCAGCTCCGGCGGCGCCTGGTACCATTCGGTCTCGTAATAGAGCTCGACGATGTGGCCGTCGGGGTCGCGGCAGCGGAAGGTCGGCCCCTGCCCCATGTCGCCATCGATCCAGCCGATGTCGAAGCCGGAGCCTTTGAGCGCGGCGACGCGGCGCTCCAGCGCCTGCTGGCTGCGCGCGCGCAGCGCCATATGTTCCATGCCTGACGTCTTCGACGCCGTGAGCTTGAGCGAATAGCGCTCATAATCGTCCCAGCCACGCAAGTAGACCGACTCGCCCTTCTGCCTGCTCACGGTCATGCCCATGACGTCGACGAAGAATTTCAGGCTCTCGTCGGGCTTCGGCGTCAGCAGCTCCATGTGGCCGAGATGAGCAAGATCGAGGATCGGTTCGGGCTGCATGCTTTCCTCCAGGCGTGGCTGCGATCCGCCGGACCGGATCGCGCAACCGGACGCAAGGCTGCAAACGCGCTCAAGTGTCCGGGGGCGGCATCCAGGCCGCCGGTTCATTTGTACTAATGTACAAATGATTAGCTCCCGTCAACAAATCAAAACATGGCCGCCCGGATCGAGTGACGCGCCAGCCGGGATGACCTCCATCCCCGAAGGGCGGACCTACTGACCGAATGGTAAAATCTTCCTTAAGCGCTGTCGGGCCTATCGGCCTAGAAAAGCGGCATTCCCCTACCGATTCCGCCCGCAAGTATGCATTAGGAGCAAATCTCTCAACCGAATTGTCGCAGATTTAACAAAGCCCCCGCGCCTGCCGTTTAACCGTTTGTCCAGCCGCGGCACGCATAGTCAGGGTTAAATCTCTTGCTCATGCCAGGTTCATTCATCGTGACATCCTTTGGACGCGTGATTTCGGTACGCGGGTCGCTCGCTCGGGTCGGGCTGCTGGCGGCAAGCCAGATGCCGATCTCGGAAATTCGGGCCACGGTCGGCCGGTTCGTCAGCATCCGCTGCGCCAGCTCGGTGATCGTCGCCATGATCACCGAGGTGTCCTGCGAGAACCTCTCGAGCTCCGACTACATCGCCATCGCGTCGGTCGACCTGCTCGGCGAAATCCACAATGCCGCCGACAAGGCCAAGTTTCAGCGCGGCGTCACCAACTATCCGACCATCGGCGATTCCGTCGACCTGATCACGAGCCAGGAGCTGCGCACGATCTACGCGCCGACCGGATCGGACCAGATCAATGTCGGCTTCCTCCAGCAGGACCGCTCCGTCGTCGCCTATGTCGACGTCGAGGAAATGCTCTCCAAGCATTTCGCGGTGCTGGGATCGACCGGCGTCGGCAAATCCACCGGCGTGTCGCTGCTGCTCAACGAAATCCTGAAATCACGCCCGAACCTGCGCATCTTCCTGCTCGACGTGCACAACGAATATGGCCGCTGCTTCGGCGACCGCGCGCTGGTGCTCAACCCGCGAAACCTGAAGCTGCCGTTCTGGCTGTTCAACTTTGAAGAGATCGTCGACGTGCTGTTCGGCGGCCGCGCCGGCGTGCCCGAGGAGCTCGACGTTCTCGCCGAGGTGATCCCGATCGCCAAGGGCATCTACACCCAGTATCAGAACACCGATCGACTCGGCCTGAAGCGCATCGATCCCAAGCAGGTCGGCTTCACCGTCGATACGCCGGTGCCATACCGCCTGGTCGATTTGATCTCGCTGATCGACGAGCGCATGGGCAAGCTGGAAAACCGCTCCTCGCGCATCATCTATCACAAGCTGATCTCGCGCATCGAGGCCGTCCGCAACGACCCGCGCTACGCCTTCATGTTCGACAACGCCAATGTCGGCGGCGACACCATGGCCGAGGTGATCAGCCATCTGTTCCGCCTGCCCGCCAACGGCAAGCCGATGACAGTGATGCAGCTCGCCGGCTTCCCGGCCGAGGTCATCGATTCCGTTGTCTCGGTGCTGTGCCGCATGGCCTTCGACTTCGGCCTGTGGAGCGACGGCGTGTCGCCGATGCTGTTCGTCTGCGAAGAGGCGCACCGCTACGCCTCGGCCGACCGCAATGTCGGCTTCGGGCCGACCCGCAAGGCGGTGTCGCGCATCGCCAAGGAAGGCCGCAAATACGGCGTCTATCTCGGCCTCATCACCCAACGTCCGGCCGAGCTCGACGCCACCATCATCTCCCAGTGCAACACGCTGTTCACGATGCGTCTGGCCAACGAGCGCGACCAGGCGCTGCTGCGCGCCGCGGTGTCGGATGCCGCCGCGAACCTGCTGTCCTTCGTGCCATCGCTCGGCACCCGCGAGGTGCTGGCGTTCGGCGAAGGCGTCGCACTGCCGACCCGCCTGCGCTTCAAGGAAGTGCCGCCGCATCAATTGCCGCGCGGCGAAGCCACCATCTCAAGCGTGCCGTCGGTCACCTCCGGTCACGACATGCATTTCGTCGGCGCCGTGCTCGAACGCTGGCGCGGCGCCACCTCGCAACGCGACGCGCCGAACGACCCGGTGTTTTCGCAGCCGCCCGCAAAGACGCTCGCGACCGCCGAAGCGCCGATGCTGCAGCCCTCGATGGGGCTGGACCCGGACCGCTTCTCGCTGCTGAAGAAGCCACTGCGGTAAAGACGGCGCGGCTGGGCGCGACGGGGAATGCCCCGGATATCGCGGCTCAAGGCCGCGTCTCGCGGATAGCCCAAGGCTTGTCCTTCGTGCTACCCTTGGCTTTGGAGCCGGTTTGAGCACGCGGGGCGCGAGGATGTCCGTGGGCGGTGCCAATATTGCGGATCGCAACATCATAACGGTGCTCGCCGTCGACATGGTGGGTTCAACTCGCCACATCGCGGCTTGCGACCCCGATGAAGCTCAAGCGTTTTTGGACCATTGGCTGGATCACATCCGCAGTTCCGTGGAGCGTCTCGGGGGACAGATTGTCCACTATGCGGGAGACGGTGGCATTGCCATATTCGGCTGGCCAACCGCATATGAGGATCATGCGGATCGTGCGTGCATCGCAGCCTGGGACATTCAGAGTCATAGCCAGTCGACCGGCCCCAGGGGAGATCCGGTCAATTTTCGCGTCGGACTTCACTCCGGCCTGGTCGGCTTACGCATAGGCGGCAAAAACGCCATCGCCCGCTTCGACGTTTCCGGAGCGACCGTGCACGTCGCTGCCAAGCTGCAGCAGGAAGCGGCGGCAGACGAGATCAGGGTAAGCGCCGAAACCGCAAAGCTGTGCCGATCGCCACTCGACCTTACGGCACACAAGACGACTTCGGGAATCGCCGATCGGGTCATCGAGGCCTACACGCTGATTGCCCGGCCGGACGATGTCGATCACAACGAAATCGCCAGCCGCTATCAAAATCCGATCGTGAATCGGGTCGACGAGCTTGCGGCGCTTCGGGGGCTACTCCCGCGCCCGGGCGCCAAAAGCTGCTCCGTCGCCCTGCTGGGCGAACCAGGTATCGGCAAGAGCCGCCTTGCGACAGCCGTAATGACCGAGGCACTGACATCCGACGTGAGGTGTTGCGTCTTTTATGGCGGCGTGCAGAGACGTGCCACCGCATTCGCCGCCGCCCGCACGTTGGTGGGCGACATGCTCGCTGCAAACAACTCATCGTCGGATGAACATATTCGGAAGGCTCTCGCGGAACTGCACGTCGAGGCAGGCGATCGCAGAAAGCTCGAAGCCCTGTTCATCGTTGGAAAAGCGTCCTCTCGCCAACGATTGACCGACAATACGCAAACGCAAATTGCACGCGCACTTGTCAATGCCTTCCTCGCATTGGCGCTAAGTAGACCAACTCTCTTGCTGATCGAAGACCTCCAGTGGATCGATCCGGAAAGCCGCCATTTCCTGAAATTACTCGCGCGCGCAAGTACCCCGCAGCCGCTTTGCATATTGCTGACCGGACGTCCGGAATCATCAGACCAGGCCATGGAGATTGCGGACTCGCTCATTCATCTGCAACCGCTGTCGCGGGCCTGCATGGAGGCTTTGGGACGCCAATTGTGGCCGAAAACTCGATCCCCGACCGTGTTTGCGAGAGCGATCGATCGCGCTGACGGCGTCCCCTTCGTATTGGAAGAGTTCTTGCGTTCGGCGGACGCGACGAACGCAACGAGCGAACAACTGCCTCAGAGCGTCGAGTCCGTGATTCATGCGCGGCTGCAACGGCTTTCTCCGAAGATGAAGACATTCGCGCAGACGCTTAGCCTGCTGGGAGAGGAGGTCGAAATCCAATTGGCTACGACGGTGCTCGGCGTGGACGTAGGCGAGCTGCTGACTGCATTGTTCGAGCTTGCCCGATTTGCTTTTGTCCATCCGCTTGCGGGTAACTCCGTGCGTTTCCGGCATCAGATCATCGCCGAGGCCTGTGCAAACACGATACCGCGTGGCCGGCGTCTGGAAATCCACCAGGCCGCTGTCCAGGCAATCGTGCGGCGTTACCCGAATCTGGATGGCCGTTACGAACAGTTGGCCTTTCATGCAGAGGAAGCCGGAGATTCTGGTGCTGCACTTGGCTATCTCTGGGAGGCTGCCGTCGAAGCGCGCCGGAACGCCGCAGCCTCATCGCTCAGCTTGATATACGACCGGGCGCTCAAGCTCATCGAGCGTCTTGGGGAAGCCGCCGAAGAAAAATATGTCGACTTCGGTCGAATGAGCTTCGCTTCGATGCTGCAACTCGGCGAATTCAAAAAAGTAAATATGCATTTGCCACGAACGTTGGAGCTGGCGCGGCGCCAAGGCAGGATTGCTCACGTGTGCAGCGTCCAGTCGCAACTCGGAATGGTCTACTGGTTTGAGGGCCGGTATGAAGAAGGGCTGCAAATAACGAGCGAGGGATTGAGAACAGCTCGAGCGCTGAAATCGACCGCACTCATATTTTCAAATCAGACCATCATGGCAAATGTGTTGCACAGCATGGGCCATGTCCATCGCGCGATTGCGGCGATGGACGAACTGAATGAAATGCTCACAGGAGAACTCGAGACTGCCCGCCTCGGGACACCGGCCGGTCCAAAATGCACGGTTTTGGCATTCAGGAGCTGGTTCATGAATGCAACAGGTCAATATGCGGAGGCGCTCGGATTCGCATTGCGTGCATTGGAGATCGCAGTTCGTGAACAGGATTCATATGGGCAAGTGCTCGCCCGCATTACGATGGGGCGAAATCTCCTCATGCTCCATCGAAATGACCAGGCTGTGGAATGCTTGTCGATCGCAAGGGAGATCGTCGAACGTAACGGGTACGATGCCAGCAAGGCCAACCTGACCGGAGCAATGGCGACCGCTCTGGCACGAACAGGCCAGGCACATCAGGCCGTCGACCTGATAGACGCTTGTATGGAGAGCGGCACGCATCTGCGGACAGGCCAGATCGAGCTCTGCCTTCTCTATGCGGGTTATGCTGAGGCTCTCGTTCGGGACGGGAAATCCGAACGTGGCCTGAGCGCCTTGGATGATGCTCTTTCCATCGCCAGGACCATCAGGAATCCATGGCTGATTGTAGAATGTCTTGGCCTGAGGGCGCGACTGTTCGCCGAGGCGAAGCCTGGCACCGCCCGCGTCGTTGAGGATCTCGCCGAGATGCACGCGATTTGCGATCAGTTTGGCATTGTTGCCTGGGACGGATCCCGGCTCGCGGTTTAGCAAGGCCGCTCGGGTCGAGACACACCAGTTTACCGGGGCCCATTTCGCGGGCCGCCGCGCTTCAATGGGCGTGGCATGCCATCCGGGGCTCCGGCCCGGAGCAACGACCTTGACGGGACTTTGCCAAGAAGTACAATCTCGAGCATCGGACGGCTATTTCTGACAGCTCTCGTCGCCACCGGGCGAGCTGCGTTACTTTCTCTCGCCCAGCTGCGCATATCTCGACAGATTCTGGTTTCGAGACAACGGGTGGTTCAATTGTAGTTCATGGAGGGTCATGCGATGCGTCGTGTCGCTTTCCTCATTCGCATTGCGCTGGTCGTCGCCGCAAGTTCGGGAATTGAGACCGCTCTCGGCGATCCAATATATGTCGACCAAGGCCCGTATTGGACAGCGGAAGACAGGGCCGACTACTACACGCGCGACCAAGGCTCCCGCTTAATCAACCTCACCTGGTTACGGGCATTGAAAGCGAAGGACGGACAACCGTTCCTCTCGGACGGTCTGGCCCGATACGGCTTTCTCCCAAATCCGGGCGACAAGGCCAACCTCCCCGTCGGCCTCCACACCACAGGTCCCGCAGAGTCCCAGATGGTCGGGATAACATGCTCCGCGTGTCACACGCGGCAGGTTGAAGTGGAGGGCAAGACGTACCGCATCGATGGCGGTCCGGCCTTTATGGATTTCCAGGAGTTCCTGAGCGACCTGGACAAGGCGGTAGGAGACGCAACCGCCAGCAAGACGGCATTCGCTGCATTTGCTGCGGCCGTCTCCCAACCTGCGACACCTTCTGATGCCGATGTTGACGCACTACGTCAGAGGGTTGATGCATGGCACCTGCGCTTCCATGCATTCGTGGCCGGTACATTGCCGCCTGTTGGCTGGGGGCCTGGGCGGCTGGACGCCGTCGGGATCATCTTCAACCGCATATCCGGCACCGACGTCGGGCCGCCGCCTGATTTTTTGATCAAGGACAACATGAGGATTGCCGACGCTCCGGTGCGGTATCCTTTCCTGTGGAACACACCGATGCAGAACCAAACCGACTGGGCCGGTTTTGTGTCGAATGGAAACCGCGTTTTTGCACTTGCCCGGAACACCGGGCAAGCTCTGGCGTTCGCCAACTTTGAACCAAAGCGTTCGTCCGGCTTATTCTTGGACTACGCCAACTCCATCAACTTCGATGGGCTGGAAAGACTCGAGAAATTGATCTTGAAGATGGGTCCGCCAAAATGGCCACGGGAATGGCCTATCGACTCGAAACTGGCTGACGACGGTCAAAAACTCTACGAAAGACACTGCAGCGAGGGGTGTCACAAGAAGAAGGAGATACACGCCCTGCGTGACTTTTTTGCTACGACGTGGGAGACGCCGCTCAAGAACGTCGGCACCGACACTCGTCAATTCGATGAGCTCGGTTGGAGAGTGAAGACCGGCGCGCTGAAGGGAGCAGGCACCCTGGGGGTCGCCAGGGATCTCAAGGAAGAGGATTATGCCGTCCACATGATGTTTAGCGCAGTCGCCGGCACGATTCTGAACTATAAGCTGTCTTTAGGGAGCGAGCTCGGTGCTGGTGACGGCTTTGGCTCCTCCTTGCCTCGCAACGGGCCAATGGCGCGCTCCGCACCCAAGTCTCCGTTGCCAGCGTCTCCGGCTCCGGCACGGGCCTCCACCGAACCGCCCAGCGCGCAACCATCGGGAGCGCCGGACAGCCTGACAATCGAGCCTTGGACGTTTTTCAGGCGCACCCTCAAGAGAGGCAAGTATGAAGCTCGCGTGCTGGAGGGAATTTGGGCCGCGGCGCCTTACTTGCACAACGGCTCGGTGCCGACATTGGCGGAATTGCTCGTACCGCCTGCGAAGCGCATGTCACAGTTCAAAGTTGGCGCGAGATACGACATCAAAAATGTTGGTCTTGACGTCACACAAGAGGGGCCAACTCGTCCAGTCACCGATTGCAATGACCTCAATTCAGGAAACAGCCGATGCGGGCATGACTATGGCACGAGCTTGAGCGACGACGAAAAGAAGGCACTCCTCGAATATTTGAAGACTCTTTGACAGCCTCGACTCTGTCTGCGCTAGAAGATGTAGTCCGCGCAAGCGCTTTGCGCGAAGGACTGCGATCGACTATGTTCCGCGTTCCCCGAGAACCCGATCCGGAACATCGTCATGTCTCCTCCTCCCTCAAAACGCTTCCCCGCACCCGCCCTCGACACACTCCCCGACGACATCCGCACGCGCCTGCTCGCCGTGCAGGAGAAGAGCGGCTTCGTGCCGAACGTGTTCCTGACGCTGGCCTACCGGCCCGACGAGTTCCGCGCGTTCTTCGCCTATCATGATGCGCTGATGGAGAAGGACGGCGGCCTCACCAAGGCCGAGCGCGAGATGATCGTGGTCGCGACCTCGGCGGCCAACCAGTGCCAGTATTGCGTGATCGCGCACGGCGCGATCCTGCGCATTCGCGCCAAGAACCCTGTGATCGCCGACCAGGTCGCTGTGAACTACCGCAAGGCCGACATCACGCCGCGGCAAAAGGCGATGCTCGATTTCGCGATGAAGGTTTCGGCCGACGCGCAGCGCGTCTCCGAGGAGGACTTCGCGGCGCTCGCGCCGCACGGCTTCAGCGACGACGACATCTGGGACATCGCCGCAATCTCGGCCTTCTTCGCGCTGTCCAATCGGCTGGCAAACTTCACCGGCATGAGGCCGAACGAGGAGTTTTACCTGATGGGGCGTTTGCCGAAAAAATGACGGAGCTCGACTGGCCCGAAATCCTTGCTCGTCTCGGTGCCGCGACCGTCGCCGCCGGCGCGATCGGCCTCGACCGCGACCTGCACGGCAAGCCGATCGGGCTGAAGACGCTCGGCATCGTCGGGCTCTCCACGGCGACCGTGGTTCTGCTCGCCCTGCAGCTCGCCGAACCAACCAGGGTCGCCGATGCCGCAAGCCGCGTCATCCAGGGCATCCTCACCGGCATCGGCTTTCTCGGTGCCGGCGTCATCGTGCATCAGAGCATCGGATTTCGCGTCCGCGGGCTGACCAGCGCCGCCTGCACCTTTCTCGCGGCCTGCATCGGCATCGTCTGCGGTGCCGGACAGTGGAAGATCGTCACCGTCGCGCTGGCCCTCGCCTTCGTGCTGTTGACGGTGGGCCGCCACATCGAGCGGCGGTTGCACCGCATGCTCGGCGGCAAAGGCGGCCCGCGCGAGGCAGAGACGCCGCACGAGTAGCGTTGCGCGCCGGTACCGACCTAGGCCTCTTCAACCTCAAGCGTAATCGAAACCTTCAGCGGCGGCGCTCCCTCTTCGCGGACATCGACGACGACGCGATGGGCGCTACCGGCAGCGAAGGCATCGCGGGCGATGGAGGCGCGGGTCAGCACCGCCTCCTTGCGTGCGTCCTCATCTCTTCGGTCGTCGTCCGGAATGAGACGGCCGTTCTCGTGAATGTCGAAGTTGAATCGCGGCATCGGGCCCCTTAAAGGGTCGGCGACTGATGCAGATAACGGCCGTCGAAATCGGCAAGTTCCAAAAATTTCCGCTCGTCCAGCACCGTGACGCGGCCGCGGTGCAGCTCGGCGATGCCCTCCTGCCGCAACTGCTTGATCACGCGGTTGGCGTGCACCGCCGTGATGCCCAAAGCTTCGCCGATCTGCTCCTGGGTCAGCGGCATCTCGAAGCTGTTGCCGTCCAGACGCTCGATGACCCGAAGACGCTCGCGCAGCTCGATCATGACATGGGCAAGCCTTGCGGGCGCGGGACGCTGGCCAACATTGACGATCCATTCGCGGAACATGGCGGAGTCGATCAGCGTGTCTCGCCAGAACAGCTCGGCGACGCTTGGACTGCGCTGGTGCAATTTTCGCAGCGTTTCGTGCTTGATGAATCCGAGCGTGCACGGGGTCAGCGTCGACAGGTCGTGATCCATCACGTGCAGGAACAAGCTCATCAGGTCGGGGATCTCACCGGGGATGTGGATGGAGAGGATCTGGCGCTTGCCGCTTGGAATCGTCTTGGAACGCGCACAGAAGCCGTCTGCGATCAGGCAGCAATCGGTTGCGCGCTCGCCATCGCGGACCACGGGCGTCTCCGCCGGGTATTGACGAACCGCGATCGGGAGCGCCTCGATCTCCTTCACGTCGTCGTCCGAGATGCCTGAAGATGTGCGCAAACGCCTGACAAGCGCAGCACGGATCGTATCGCTGGGCACGCGGGTCAGCTCCGACCGGTACATTTGGGACCTGTATTGCAATCCTTGGCGCCGAGGCGCCGCTGCAATGAAAAACCCGCGATCCACGCTCCCGGTTCCAACAAAAGTTAAGGACGCCACTCGCCTCACCATGGTGGGCTTCGCGCCGGAAAGGTCCAGCCATGACCAAGAAGCGCAACCGCACGCGACCGGCCCTGTCACTCCAGCAGCGCCTGAACAAGTTCACGCAGGACGCCCGCGCCGCGGCCAAGAAGCTCCCAGCCGGCACCGAACGCCACACGCTGTTGCAGAAGGCGCGCGACGGCGAGGCAGCCGCCGAGATGGAACGCCTTCTGTCCCCACCCGGCCCGCAGCATCAGAAGTGATCGTCGCACCGTTGCATACCTGCGACCGCGAGGCGCTACGTCGCTAGCGCTGCGCCATCAACTCGAGCGCCGGAGCAAAGCGCTCGGAAAATGTCAGCGTCTTGGCGTGGCGAACTGCGGCAAACGATGCCGAGATTCCTGCTGTGGCGACTGCGAGCAAGGCAATTGCGAAAACCAGACGGCGCATGTTGGCCTCCTGTGTGAGCTCGACTACCCCACAGAGATGGGGCGGCTCTGTTTCAGGACGGTTTCATCCCTGCGGAAAATGACTTCGCTCAAGCGGCTGTGATGAGATCCGGCTTCTCGGGGTGCGCGCCGTAACCAAATAACAATAATCGCTGTTGTCTTGCGACGGTCGCGAGCGGTACCGGGAATTTCACGCCAGCGACCACGATCATGAATCGCAAGACTGCCGCGATAAGCAGTGTTCGCAGAAATGCGGAGTCATCGAGGATTGCTCAAATGAACGTCGTCATCCGGAAACTCAATGGTCTGTGGCACCTCGTCGTCGGCTCGTGCCAGATCCGAACGCCCTTCCTGGCAACCCAGGACCGCGCACTGGTCGTAAGCTACGCCCGGCGCGTCTACCCCGGCGCCAAGATCTTCCAGCGCGACTGATGCGAATGGTTGCGCTTAGTCCTCGTCCGCCGGTCCGCACCAGCCGGGCAGATAGATGGCATCCTTGCTCTTGGCTGCGGACAGGGCCTTCTCGAGCGCCTTGTCGAAATTGGCATCGACTGCCTTGCGCGACAGTTTCCGGCGCAGAAAGTCGGCCCACAGGAATTCGGAGAACGGGGTGGTGTCCTTCGCAAAGCCGCCCATGCGGCGGAGCTCACCGGCAAGGCTTCGGAACGGATCGTCCTTGAGATCGACGACCGATTTCGGCAGATCGCGGAACGGCCGCCGCTCACCCTTGGAATCGTAAGGGTAGACCCAGCGCTTGTTGTCCATCACGCCCCAGAACGCCTCGCGCTCGACCATCCTGAGGTCGCCGACCACGGTCACCAGCACCTCCTTGACGCCCTCGTCGTGCAATGCGCGGCCGAGATGATGATGGTCGATCACGTAGTAGCGCTGATCCGGTCCGTAGACGACGGGGATCATGTGATTGCCAAGCAGGTCGGCCTGCTTCTTCTTGTCGTGCTCGCGCCAGCGCTTTCGCTTCTCCTTGACCTCGCGCATGCCGACCGTCATCTGCGTCGGCCGGAGCGACAGGATCGGCACCGGATGCACTCTCGGTTCGCGTGCGTTGGTGGTGGTCATGGTCGAAGGCCCCTCACATGGTTGCAACCGGTGGTCCGGTTCCCTTGATTATGCCATGGGCGCCGCGGTGGCAAAATGCGTTCGATCCGGCCGCGGAGATCACAAGCAGATGTTCACGAGAGCCGGCGATGCGTGCTTCGGGGTTGTTGCTGCAACGCAACCCCCGCATCCTGTCACCGGCCTGACAGCCGGCGCCGCGTTCGTTCGCGGGCCGTTCCGGAAAGATGCCATGCAAGATAGTGCGAAAGCGCAATGCACGTGCGCGTTGAGAAGATTTTCTGCAAGGCATTCACGACGTATGCTATCTAAAAACCGCTGCTTCGGAGTGATCCCCGCGCCATGAAAACACAGCGGCCCATCAGCTCGGATGACGAGCACCGGGTGCTCCAGTTCAGGCCGCGCAACGCGTCTCCCCCGCCGGTCCAACGGGGCAGCGGCACCGTGCAGCCGTTGCGCGTCGCGCCCGAGCCGCTCGACCTGTCGCGCTACGAGCAGCCCCGCCGGGAACCGGATAATTTCCGCCACCGCATGCTCGCCAATATCGCGGCGCTCGCCTTCACCATCGCGCTGACCGCAATCGGAATCTGGCTCGCGGTGAGCATTGCCGACCTGCGCCGCACCCAGGACTGCGTGCTGATGGGCCGCCGGGACTGCGCCAAGATCACGACGCCCCATATCTAGGTACGTCTCCCGGCTGAAAGGCCCGCCGACGGCATCCCCAGCCCTGTCGCCGGGGCCGCCCGGCTCCATTGAACTCAGCGCGGCGCTCCGATATACGGGCTTTCGACCCGGCCAGAGGGGGGTTTGAGGGCGTCATCGGGGCGCGATGCCCACCCACCGTTCCACTCTGGAACTTCAGACAAATGTCAGCAATATATCAAAGGCTTAGTGATGTCCTCCACATTCGATCAGGTCGCTACGATCATCGCTGAAACCTGCGACATCCCGCGCGACACGATCACGCCGGATAGCCACGCCATCGATGACCTCGGCATCGACAGCCTCGATTTCCTGGACATCGCGTTCGCGATCGACAAGCAGTTCGGCATTAAGCTGCCGCTGGAAAAGTGGACCCAGGAGGTCAACGACGGCAAGGCGACCACCGAGCAGTATTTCGTCCTGAAAAATCTGTGCGCCCGCATCGACGAATTGGTTGCGGCCAAGGGCGCAAGCGCCTAAGCGCGCGGTCATGCAACTCGAATACTTCCACATGATCGATCGCGTCGTCGACCTCAACGTCGACGCGAAGACGATTGTCGTCGAAGCCCTGGTCCCCAAGGAGAGCACGATCTTCGAGGGGCACTTCCCGGGCTATCCCCTGATGCCCGGCGTGCTCCTGATCGAATCGATGGCCCAGGCCTCGGGCTGGCTTCAGCTCGGCGTGCTCAAGTTCGAGCGCATGCCGATCCTGGCCGCCGTCAAGGAGGCCAAGGTCCGCGGCTCGGTCTTCCCCGGCGATCTCATGACCATCGAGGCGACCCTGTCGCATCAGGGCTCGGGCTACGCGGTGACCGAGGCCAAGATCAAGGTCGGCGGTAAGCTGCGCGCGAATTCGACGCTCACCTTCACGCAGATCCCCTTCCCCAATGCGGATATGCGCGGCTTCATGGACGCGGTCGCCAAACGCGTCGGCTTTCCGCAACAGGCCGTATCGCCATGACTGAAATTGCTTCGAAGGCCGGCCAGACGGAAGTCTGGATCACCGGCATCGGCCTTGCCACCTCGCTCGGCGAAGGCCTGGACGCCAACTGGGCCGCGCTTCAGGACAAGCGCATCAATGTCGACGAGAAGGGCTTTGCACCCTGCATCGTGCATCCCCTGATGCCTGTGACCTTCGACAGCCAGATCCCGAAGAAGGGCGACCAGCGCCAGATGGAAGCCTGGCAGCGCATCGGCACCTATGCCGCGGGCCTTGCGCTCGATTCCGCCGGGATCAAGGGCAACAAGGACATCCTGTCGAAGATCGACATGGTGGTGGCCGCCGGCGGCGGCGAGCGCGACATCAATGTCGACTCCGGCGTGCTCACGGCCGAGGTCAAGGGCGCCAATGCGCCCGGCTTCCTCAACGAACGGCTGATGAGCGATCTCAGGCCGACGCTGTTCCTGGCCCAGCTCTCGAACCTGCTCGCCGGCAACATCGCCATTGTGCACGGTCTCGGCGGCACCTCGCGCACTTTCATGGGCGAAGAGGTCGCGGGCGCCGATGCGGCGCGCATTGCGCTCGCGCGCATCGCCTCGGGCGAGAGCGACATCGCGCTGATCGGCGGCTCCCACAATGGCGAGCGCAAGGACCTGATGGTCCTCTACGAATTCGGCGCCTTCAATCTGAAGGACAAGTTTGCTCCGGTGTGGGCGCGCAAGGATCACGCCGGTTTCGCGCTGGGATCTGCCGGCGCGTTCCTGGTGCTGGAATCGAAGGCGCACGCGGAGGCGCGCGGCGCAAAGCCGTTCGCAAAGCTTTCGAGCGTCGTTGCCGACCTCGCCCGGCGCAAGCAGCCCGGCGACATGGCCGCGACGCTGGAGAAGCTTTGGGAAAAGCTGCCCAGGCGCGAGGGCAAGGGCGCGATCATATCGGGCGCGACCGGCGCGGAGCCCGCGACGTCAGAGGAGCTCGGCTTCCTGAAGGGCCATCCCGACTTCCCGGTGCGTTCGACCGGCACGATGTTCGGCCACACCATGGAAACGCAATTTCCGCTCGGCATTGCGCTTGCGGCGCTGTCGATCTCGCGCGGTGCGCTGTTCCCGCCGAACGATTCCACCGGGACGGAGATTGAAATGCAGGGCGCGCCCACCCAGATTGTGGTGGTGGGGGCCGGACACTGGCGCGGCGAGGGCATGGCTCTGGTCGAGGCCGTAAGCTGAAGCGCGTCGCGCTTTGGCGGATGCTCTAGCTCAATCGGGGGATCGACATGACTGCACCACGCGACAAACTCGGGCGTCCCGTCGTCGTCGTCACCGGCATGGGCATCATGACCTCGCTCGGCAACGGCAAGGCCGACAATTGGGCGAAGCTCGTCGCCGGCGAATCCGGCATCCGCACCATCACGCGCTTTCCGGTCGACGGCCTGAGGACGACGATGGCCGGCACGGTCGATTTCGTCAGCGTCGATCCGTTCTCCTCCACCGCCCTGTCCGAGCGGATGGCTGAGCTCGTCACGCAGGAAGCGCTCGAGCAGGCCGGCATCGGCGCCAAGGCCGATTTCCCCGGTCCGCTCTTCCTTGCGGTTGCACCGGTCGAAGTCGAATGGCCGCAGCGCCGTGAGCTTGGCCGCGCCGTCGGCGCGCAGGATATCACCTATGACGATCTGCTGCGCATCTCCGGCGGCGGCAAGTACAGTGCCTATCACCACCGCTTCATGTTCGGCTCGGTGGCAGCCCATCTCGCCGAGACCTTCGGCACCAAGGGCTCGCCGATCTCGCTGTCGACGGCCTGCGCCTCGGGCGCGACCTCGATCCAGCTCGGCGTCGAGGCGATCCGCCGCGGCGAGACCGATGCCGCGCTGTGCGTGGCCACCGACGGCACCGTGAACCCCGAAGCTCTCGTGCGTTTCTCGCTGCTCTCGGCGCTGTCGACCCAGAATGATCCGCCGCAGGCGGCCTCCCGCCCCTTCTCCAAGAACCGCGACGGTTTCGTCATGGCCGAGGGCGCCGGCGCGCTCGTCCTGGAGAGCTACGAGGCCGCGACCGCGCGCGGCGCAAAAATCCTCGGCGTGATCGCCGGCTGCGGCGAGCTCACCGATTCCTTCCACCGCACCCGCTCTTCGCCCGATGGCAAGCCGATCATCGGCTGCATGAACAAGACGCTGGCCGATGCCGGCATGACGCCGGACCAGATCGACCACATCAACGCGCACGGCACCGCGACGCCCGAGAACGACAAGATGGAATTCAACACGACGTCGGCCGTGTTCGGCGATCTCGCGCAGAAGATCCCGGTGACCTCCAACAAGTCGATGGTCGGCCACACCATCTCGGCCGCGGGCGCGGTCGAAGCGATCTTCTCGCTGCTCACCCTCGAGCATCAGCGCATTCCGCCGACGATCAACTACGAGACCCCGGATCCCACGATCCTGTTCGACGTCGTCGGCAACAAGGCCCGCGATGCCCGCGTCACCGCAGTGATGTCGAACTCGTTCGGCTTCGGCGGCCAGAACGCCTCGCTGATCCTGACCCGCGAACCGGCCTGACCGGACGCATGGCGCTGCTTCCTGCGAGCACGAAGGCCCGCGCGCGGGAGGCTGCCAAATCGCTCGGCGGCAGCCTGATTGGTGCTGCCACCGTCGGCATGCTGCGCACCACGCGTTATTTCGATCCGGCCAAGACCTCGGACTTCTTCTCCCGCGTGGTGAAGACGATCGGCCCGCGCCTGCGCGAGCACCGCATCGGCCGCGCCAACCTCACCGCGGCATTTCCGGAGAAGTCGCCGGAAGAAATCGAACAGATCCTGATGGGCGTGTGGGACAATCTCGGCCGCGTCGGCGCCGAATTCGCCCATATGGACCACGTCTGGGACTACGACCGCGACCATCCCGAGAAGAGCCGGATCGAACTCCCGGCGCGCAGCATCGAGCTGTTCGACCAGATCCGCGATGACGGCAAGCCGGCGCTGATCTTCGCCGCGCATCTCGCCAACTGGGAATTGCCGGCACTCGCCGCCGTCGAGCATGGGCTGGACGCCGCGATCCTCTACCGCCGCCCCAACATCGCCTCCGCCGACCGCATCATCCAGGAGATGCGCCAGGTCAACATGGGCACGCTGATCCCGGCGGGGCGCGATGCGCCGCTGCGCCTCGCGCAGGCGCTCAAGGACGGCAAACACGTCGCCATGCTGATCGACCAGTATCTGACCGGCGGCGTCGAGGTCACCTTCTTCGGCCGCAAGACCCGCGCCAACCCGATGCTGGCGCGCCTGCTCCGCCAGGTCGAATGCCCGATCCACGGTGTCCGCATCATCCGCCTGCCCGGCGGCCGATTCCGCGGCGAGCTGACCGAGGAGGTCCCGCCCGTGCGCGATGCCGAGGGCAAGATCGACATCCAGGGCACGACCCAGGCGATCACCAGCGTGGTGGAAAGCTGGGTGCGCGAGCATCCCGAGCAGTGGCTGTGGCTGCACCGCAGGTGGCGGTAGCTACTGCCGTCATTGCGTGGAGGCCGAGAGCGCCTCATTCTCGGTGTCATCGCCCGGCTTGACCGGGCGATCCAGTATCCCAGAGGCTTTCGTTGGAGAGCTCGCTCTCACAATTCACGCCGCGGCGTACTGGATGCCCCGCCTTCGCGGGGCATGACAGCGGGGTTCAAACTTCCCGCCCTACTGCTCCGGCAGTCCCGCATCGACCTCGGCCTGAACGATGCGCTCCCAGGCTGCGATATTAACCGGACTTACGTTCTTCAGCGGCGGCGAGACGTTGAGCCTGGTCGTACCGGGCCGCAGCCTCAGGCCCTCCGCGATCGCCGCCCTCGCCTCCTCGAACCGGCCCGATCTCTGGTAGGCGGCAGCGAGCAGCAGGTGCGAGCGCCCGGACGCCGGCGTGATGGCGATCGAACGCTGCAGCCACGGCAACGCCTCCTCGTCGCGCCCCATCAAGAGATTCGCCAGGCCCGCGCCGAGCAGCCAGGTCCAGCGCGAGGCCGGCGGCGTATCGTAGCGATCGGCTTGCCGGAATGTCGCGAGCGCATCGTCGTGGCGGCCGAGAAAGATCTGCCCGAGGCCGATCAGATAGAGCGCAGACCCATTCCACGGATCGAAGCTCAATGCCTTGGCGCAGGTGACGAGACTTTCGACGAAATGGTTGGTCGCGCTGAGGAAGCGGCAATAGGCCTCGAGCACCGGAATGGAATTCGGCTTCGACCGCAACGCCTGCTCGAGCGTCGCATTGGCCTTCGCCTCGACGGCGACCGCCTCCTCCGGGCTGAACCAGACCATCTGGATGCCGCGCATCTGGAGCGAGGCGAGCGCAACCGCGATGTCGAGATTGTCAGGGTCGTCGCTGAGCGCCTTTTGCAGCATGGCCTGCGCCGCGCCAAAGCGCTCGCGCGTGGTCTGGTTGATCGAGGCGAGCGCCTGCTCGACGGCCACCTTGTCGCCGCCGGCCGACGCCCCGGCGGCCTGGGGGCGCGGCACACGCGACTCCAGAATCTCGTTGAGACGGCGCGCAAGCCCGTGACCGACGCCGGCGACGAGCCGCGACTGCGCAAGCTGCGCGTCCGCCTCGTCCGCCGCGACTGACGCTGCAACGACCGACTGCACCTCTCCGGTCGCGGCCTTGATGATGCGCGCGCGCAGCGTCCACGACTGATCGCGACGCTCCAGTTCGCCGCGCAGCTCGTAATCGGATGATGCGGCGGGCGCAGCGGTGCTGTCGCCGCCCTTGGCTGCCAATCGCGGCGCAACCACGCTGATGTTCTGGATCTTGGCAAAACCATCCGTGAGGCGGGCAGTGACGTCGGCGGCCATTGCCGCGCCGCGCGCATCGTTGCTGTCGTCAACGATCGGCATCACCGCGAGCCGCGGCGGCGTTCGCCTGAACAGGAGGTCCGGCTTCAGCACGGGCGCGGCAACCGCAAGCCCCATGACGATCACGCAGAGCCCGGCCACGGCGGCGACCATGGCCTGCCGGCTCAGACCGAACAGGGCGCGCTGCGGCCTCACGGGCGCCGCGACCACCTCGGCCGACGGCAGGAGCGCGACCTCCCCGGCCGGCGTCAGGTCGGCGGGCGCGTCCACGACCTCCGCCGCCAGCAGATAGCCGCCGCCGGAGGCGAGCTTGATCAGTTGCCGCCGCTCGTCACCGAGCGCGGTGCGCAGCTCGCGGATGCACTGGAACAGGCTGTCCTCGCCGACATGGACGTTCGGCCAGACCGCCTCATGGGGTTCGTCGGCTACAGCACGGCCGGCAGCGCGACCATCACCAACACCTATAATCTATCCTTCATGGGCTTGAGCACGGCCGGCAACGCGGTCATCACCAACAATGGCGGCGGTCCCTTCCACAGTTCCATCGGAACGACCTATTTCCGGGTCCACGCAACCGCGGGCAATGCGCAGCTGATCAACAACGACCCGGGCGCCGCCTTCGATTTTTCCGGCAGCACCGGCCCGAACGGCGACAACAAGCTCAGCGCCGGCTCGATCGCCGGCAACGGCGCCTTCTCTTGCGGCGCCAACGAGCTGACGGTCGGCGGCAACAATCTGTCGACCACCGTCAGCGGCGTGATCGCCGATGGCGGCTACTTTGGCGGCACCGGCGGTTCACTGGTAAAGACCGGCACCGGCACGCTGACGCTGTCGGGCACCAACGCCTATATCGGCGGCACCACCTTCGCCGGCGGCACGGTCAGCGTCTCCTCGGACGCCAATCTCGGCGACCTCGCGGGCGGCCTGACCTTCAACGGCGGCACCTTGCAGATATCAGGCACGGCTTTCAACGCCACCACGCGCAGCATCTCCTTCGGTGCCGGCGGCGGCACGCTGGAGATTGCAGCGGCAGCCAACAATTTCGTCATCAGCCAGAATCTCAGCGTCGGCGCGCTGACCAAGTCCGGCGCCGGCACGCTGACCTTGACCGGCGCGGACAATTTATCCGCCCTGACGATCTCTGCCGGCACGCTGGTGTTCAGCGGCAATGCCACGGCCGGCGGCACTCAAATCACCAACAACGCGCAGCTGACCTTCGATACCAACGCCACAGCCGGAAGCGCCACCATCACCAACAACGGCAACGTGCTGTTCGACGGCAACGCCACGGCCGGCAGCGCGCAGCTCATCAACAGCACGCCCAGCGCCGTCTTCGACTTCTCGATGAGCACCGGCCCGAACAGCGACAACAAGCTCAGCGCCGGCTCGCTCGCCGGTGGCGGCACCTTCGACCTCGGCGGCAAGCAGCTGACGGTCGGCAGCAACAACCTGTCGACCAATGTCACCGGCGTGCTTGCCGATGGCGGATCCGGCGGCGGCACCGGCGCCTCGCTGGTGAAGGTCGGCACCGGCAGGCTGACCCTGTCGGGCGTCAACACCTACACCGGCGCGACCCAGATCGACGGCGGCACGCTGGCGGTGAACGGCTCGATCGCGTCCTCCAGCGGCGTCACCGTGAACAGCGGCGGCACGCTTGGCGGCACCGGCACCGTCGGCAACACGACGATCGCGAGCGGCGGCACGCTGGCGCCGGGCAATTCCGTCGGCACCCTCACCGTCAGCGGCAACCTGACCTTCAACGCCGGCAGCTTCTATACCGTCGAGGTCTCGCCGAGCGCCGCCGACCGCACCAATGTCACCGGCATTGCGACGCTCACCGGCGCGACCGTGCAGGCGGTCGCCTTGCCCGGCAGCTTTCGGCAGCAGACCTACACCATCCTGAACGCCAGCGGCGGCTTCGGTGGAACACATTTCGCCGGCCTCACCGGCAGCAGCTTCGCGCCCGGCGCGCGCAATCCGCACCTCACCTACGATCTGAACAACGTCTATCTCGTGCTCGATCCCGGCACGATCGCGCTGTCGCCGGGTATGGGGGGCAACCAGAGCAATGTGGCCGGCGCCATCAACCGGGCGGTCGAGGCCGCCGCGACGCCGCCGGCAGGGTTCGACGTGCTGCTCAACATGGGCCAGCCGCAGCTCAACGGCGCGCTCGGCCAGGTCTCCGGCCAGCCCGGCGCCGCGGGCAGGCAAGCCTCGTTCAACGCCACGCAGCAGTTCGTCAATATGCTCGATCCGCTCGGTGGCGGCGGCTTGGACGGCGAGCGCGGCGGCACTGCCGGCGACAGCGGGACGCTGGGCTATGCTTCCATCAGACCAAACGACGCCAAGGTGCGCGAGGCCTACGCCGCGGTGACGCCGCGCGAGGCAAGCGGTGATGTCATCGACCGGCGCTGGGGCGTATGGGCGTCCGGCTATGGCGGCGCCAGCACGCTGAACGGCAATGCCGCATCGGGTTCGAGCACCACCACCAGCCGCATCTACGGCACCGTGGTCGGCGCCGATTATCGCGTCTCGCCGAACACGCTGGTCGGCTTTGCGCTCGGCGGCGCCGGCTACAATTTTGCGCTCTCAAATAGCCTCGGCGGCGGCCGCGCCGATCTGTTCCAGGCCGGCTTCTATGGCCGCCACACATTCGGGCCGGCGTATATCTCCGCGGCGCTCGCCTATGGCTGGCAGGACGTCACCACCGATCGCACCGTGACGGTCTCAGGCACCGACAGGCTCACCGCGAACTTTAGGGCGAGCACCTTCTCCGGCCGCCTGGAAGCCGGCTGGCGCTTCGCACCCATTCCCGCCTCCAGCTTCGGCGTGACGCCCTACGCGGCCGCACAAGTCACGACCTTCCATTTGCCCGGTTACGGCGAGACCGCGCTCGTCGGCAGCAACCAGTTCGCGCTGTCCTACAGCTCGCAGGACACGACGAATGTGCGCACCGAGCTCGGCGCGCGGACCGACCAGCACTTCCTCATCAATGGTGGCGTGCTCACGCTGCGCGGCCGGCTCGCCTGGGCGCACGATTCCAACACCAGCCGCCTCGTCAGCGCAGCCTTCCAGACGCTGCCGGGCGCAGCCTTCACCGTCAACGGCGCGCAACCGGCGGCCGACTCCGCGCTGGTCGGCGGCCGCGCCGAGATGAAATGGCGGAACGGGTTCTCGCTCGCGGGCACCGTCGACGGCGAGTTCTCCCAGAGCACGCAGACTTACACGGGCAAGGGCACCGTGCGGTATGAGTGGTAAGCGGAAAGATCGTCTCGCGGCGACCCGCCGCTTGCGGGCCGCGCTGCTGGCGTCGTCGGCGCTGGCGTTGGCGCTGACGCTCGGGAGCCTGGCCGCGGCGCACGCGCAGTCGGGGCCGTTCCTCTACGTGGGCAATTCTGGTGACGCTACCGTCTCGGTCATCGATACGACGACGAACGCGGTCTCCGGATCCACCATCAACGTCGGCTCTGATCCCTCTGCAGTGGCGGTTCGCGGCGACCAGTCGCTGGTCTACGTGGCCAACTTATCTGACGGCACAGTTTCCGTGATCAATACCGCAACGAACACGGTGACGGCCACCATCCCGGTCGGAACCAATCCGTACGCGGTCGCCGTGAGTGCCGACGGCAGCCGCGTCTATGTGGCCAACGCTGTTGACGGCACGGTTTCCGTGATCGACACCGCGACCAACACGGTGGCCGCCACCATCCCGGTCGGAAGTTTTCCGCTCGGGATCGCCGTCAGTGCCGACGGCAGCCGCCTCTATGTGCCCAGCTTTACCGGCAACACGGTTTCCGTGATCAACACCGCGACCAACACGGTGACGGCCACCATCCCGGTCGGAAATGCTCCGCGGGGGGTCGTCGTCAGTGCCGACGGCAGCCGCGTCTATGTGGTGAACTCGAGCGGCAACTCGGTTTCCGTGATCAACACCGCGATCAACGCGGTGACGGCCACCATCCCGGTCGGAAGTCGTCCGGTGGCGGTCGCCGTCAGTCCCGACGGCAGTCACCTCTATGTGGTCAACTCGGTCAGCTCGTCGGTTTTCGTAGTCGATACCGCAACGAACACGGTGACGGCCGCCATCCCGGTTGGAGTTGTTCCGCTGGCGGTCAGCGTCAGTCCCGACGGCAGCCGCATCTATGTGACCATTGGTCTCGACACGGTTTCCGTGATCAACACCGCGACCAACACGGTGATGGCCACGCTGGCCGTTGGATTCCGTCCTTGGTCCTCCGGCATCTGCGGCGGCGGCAATGCCCTGCTGGCGGCGGGGCTGACATTCACGGCCAACACATCGGGCGCGCTGGCCTGCACCGGCGCTGGCGGGCCGGTGTTCACCGGGGGCACGATGCAATTCGCCGGCACCGGCATCACGAGCAATCTGCCGATCACCCTGATGGTCGCCGGCGGCACGTTCGATACCGCCGGCAACAATGCGACGCTGTCGGGGACGATCGGCGGGCCGGGCGGCCTCACCAAGATCGGTGCCGGAACCCTGACGCTCTCGGGCGCCGGCACCTATTTCGGGCCCACCTTAGTCAATGCCGGGACGCTGCAAGCCGGCATCGCGAACGCGTTTTCGCCGAACAGCAACTACACAATCGCAAGCGGGGCTGCGCTCGATCTCAACGGTTTCGATCAGACCATCGGCGGCCTGACGGGGACAGGATCGGTCATCAACGGCGGCGCCGCCATTCCAACGCTGACAATTGCGAGCGGCGGCATTTTTGCGCCCGGCAATGGCACGCCGGGCTCGTCGATGGCGATCGCGGGCAATCTCGCCTTCCAGTCCGGCGCGATCTATCAGGTGCAGGTGAATCCCTCGACCGCTTCGTTCGCGACCGTCAGCGGCACCGCCACGCTCGGCGGCGCCGGCGTGAACGCGGTGTTTGCCGGCGGCAGCTATGTGGCAAAGCAGTACACCATCCTGACCGCAGGCAGCGTCAGCGGCACGTTTGCTCCGACCGTGGTCAACACCAATCTGCCGGTGAATTTCAAGACCGATCTCGGCTATGACGCGACCCATGCCTATCTCGACCTGTCGCTCGCCTTCGTGGCGCCGCCGGGATCGGGGCTTGCCGGCAACCAGCAGGGCGTGGGGAACGCGATCGTCAATTTCTTCAACCGCAATGGCGGCATTTCGCTGATCTACAGCGCGCTCACCGCCAATGGCCTGACCCAGGCCTCCGGCGAGAGCGCCACCGGCTCGCAACAGACGACCTTCGGCGCCATGGGCCAGTTCATGGGCATGATGACCGATCCGTTCGCAGGACGCGGCGGCGGCATCGATGGCGCGACGTCACCGACGGGCTACGCGGAGGAAGGCGAGGCCAGCGCTTACGCCGCGAGCAACAAGACCGATGCGTTCGCGATGTTCACGAAGGTGCCGCTCGCCAGGGCCTACGAGCCGCGCTGGAGCGTGTGGGCGGCAGGCTTCGGTGGCTCACAATCGACCAGCGGCAATGCGGTGGTCGGTTCGAACGATTCTGCGAGCCGCATCGCCGGCACCGCTGTCGGCGCCGACTACCTGTTCTCGCCGAACACGCTCGCAGGCTTTGCGCTCGCCGGCGGCGGCACCAGCTTCAACGTCAATGGTCTGGGTTACGGCCGCTCCGACCTGTTCCAAGCCGGCGCCTATCTCCGCCACACCAATGGCCCGAGCTACATCTCTGCCGCGCTGGCTTATGGCTGGCAGGACGTCACCACCGATCGCACGGTGACGCTCGCCGGCGTCGACCGGCTGCGCGCCGAGTTCAACGCCAATGCGTGGTCCGGCCGGCTCGAAGGCGGCTATCGCTTCGTCGCGCCATGGGTCGGCGGCATCGGCCTCACGCCCTATGCCGCGGTCCAGTTCACGACGTTCGATCTGCCGGCCTATGCTGAAACGGTGGTCTCGGGGAGCAATGCGTTTGCGCTTGCCTATGCCGCCAAGAGCGTGACCGATGCGCGCAGCGAGCTCGGCTTGCGCACCGACAAATCCTTCGCCACGGCGGATGGCGTCCTCACCCTGCGCGGCCGCGCCGCCTGGGCGCATGACTTCAATCCGGATCACTCCGTCGCCGCGACATTCCAGGCGCTGCCCGGCGCGAGCTTCGTCGTAGGCGGTGCACGATCGGCAGCCGACTCCGCCCTCGCCACCGCATCCGCGGAAATGAAATGGCTGAACGGCTGGTCGACGGCAGCAACCTTCGAAGGCGAGTTCTCCAACGTGACGCGCTCCTACGCCGGCAAGGGCGCGCTGCGTTATGCGTGGTAGCAGGCGCGTTGCTCTCGCGGTGTCTCGCACTGGGAGCGGCATCTGGGCGTGATGGCCACGTTACGACTCTGCCAGTGTTTTGCCCGACGAGTCAAAGGACCGGAGGCTGATCACATCAGGCGCATCCGGTGGCTCACTTCGCGTTGCGGGAGAGACGTTTCAGACTGTTGCGCCTGCGGGTCGATTCATCGAAACCACACCGCAACTTAGGCATCATCGCCGCCGGCAACACGCCGGTAGCGGTTCTACTGTGCATGGGGTTGTTTTGCGGGATTTAGTTTTCGGGTTGGTTCCCGGAGCGACTACCGCCCCGTCTTCACCTTCGTCCAGAGCCGGTTGATGATCCGCTGCGTCGCAGGCTCACGCGCCGTGATGACGAACAACTTCGAGAGCGTCGCCTCGTCCGGATAGATGTTCTTGTCATCAAGGATCTTCGGATCGATCAGCTTCTGGCTGGCGAGGTTGCCGTTGGCGTAGGACAGGAAGTCCGAATTCTTGGCGGCGACATCCGGGCGATAGAGATAGTTGATCAGCTCGTAGGCTTCCCTAACGTTCTTGGCGTCGGCGGGGATCGCGAGATTGTCGAAGAACATCTGTGCGCCCTCCTTCGGAATGGCGTAGCCGATCTCGACGCCGCTTTTCGCTTCAGCCGCGCGGGCGCGGGCCTGCATGATGTCGCCGGACCAGCCGACCACGAAGCAGATCTCGCCGGTGGCGAGCGCGCTGAGATATTCGGACGAATGAAACTTGCGCACGGACGGGCGGACCTTGGCGACGACGTCGGCTGCCTTGTCGAGGTCGGCCTGCTTGGTCGAGTTCGGATCGAGCCCGAGATAATTCAGCGCCGCCGGAAAGATGTCGTCGGCGGAGTCGAGCATGTGGACGCCGCAGTCTTTGAATTTCGCCAAATTCTCCGGCTTGAAGACGATGTCCCAACTGTCGATCTTCGCGTCGGCTCCCAGGATCTGCTTCAGCTTGGCGACGTTGTAGCCGATGCCCGTCGTGCCCCACATGTAGTTCGCGGCGTAGACATTGCCGGGGTCGTAAATGCCAAGGCGCTCGGTCACCACGCCCCACGCATTGGCGAGGTTCGGCAGCTTCGACTTGTCGAGCTTCTGGAAGATGTTGGCCTTGATCTGGCGCTGGAGGAAATAGGCCGTGGGCACCACGACGTCGTAGCCGGACTTGCCGGCCATCAGGCGCGTCTCCAGCGTCTCGTTGGCATCAAAGGTGTCGTAGACCACTTTGATGCCGGTCTCCTTGGTGAAGGCCTCAAGGACGTCAGGCGCCATGTAGTTCGACCAGTTGTAGAAGTTGACGACCCGCTCCTCGGCCTCTGAGGGGGCAGAAAGCAACGTCAGCGCCGCGGCGATCGCAAAACCAAGGCAAAGCCTGGAGCGGCCGACGTTCGTCATCTTTCCTACCTCTTGCGCCCGCGCACCGCGTCCGACAGCCGCTCCAGCGCGGTGTCGAGGGTCTCGTCCTTCTTGGCAAAGCAGAAGCGGACCACGGAGGTCACCGCGTCCTGCTCGTAGAAGGCCGACACCGGGATCGCCGCGACCTTGTAGTCCTTCACGATCCGCCAGCAGAACTCGGTGTCGCTCTCGTTGAGCCCGAGCGGCGATAGGTCGACGGTGAGGAAGTAGGTGCCCTGCGACTTCAGCACGGGGAAGCCGAGGCTCTCCAGCCCCCTGGTCAGGCGGTCCCTGCTCCGCGTCAGGTCCTTGCGCATCGACAGGAAGTAGTCGTCGGACTTGCCAAGCCCGTAGGCGACGGCGGCTTGCAAGTTCGGCGCGGTGGTGAAGGTCAGGAACTGGTGCACTTTGGCCGCCACCCGCAGCAGCGGCGGCGCGGCGCAGACGAAGCCGATCTTCCAGCCGGTCAACGAGAAGATCTTGCCGGCCGAGCCGACCTTGATGGTGCGGTCGCGCATGCCGGGGATGGTGATCAGCGGGATGTGCTTGTGCTCGTCGAAGGTGACGTGCTCCCAGACCTCGTCGCAGATCGCGATGACGTCGAACTCCTGGCAGTAGCGCGCAAGCAGTTCGAGATCTTCGCGCGGATAGACCACTGCGGACGGATTCAGGGGATTGTTGAAGAGCACCGCCTTGGTCTTTGAATTGAAGACGCTTTTCAGCATGTCCTCATTCAACCGCCAGTGCGGCGGCTCGAGGCGTACGAGGCGCGGAATGCCGCCGGCCTGGCGGATGATCGGCAAATAGGAATCATAGACCGGCTGGAAGCAGACCACCTCGTCGCCGGGCTGGACCACCGCGAGGATCGCCGAGGTCAGCGCCTCGGTGCCGCCGGAGGTGACCATCACCTCGCTCATCGGATCGAGCTTGAGGCCGTGCCAGTGACCGTAATGGGTCGCGATCGCCTGACGCAGCTCCGGCAGGCCCATCATCGAGGGGTACTGGTTGTAGCCGTTCAGCGAGGCATCGGCCGCGGCGCGGCGGATGTCCTCAGGCCCGGGATCATCAGGAAAGCCCTGGCCGAGATTGATGGCGTTGTTGTCGCGCGCGGCCTGCGACATCGCCTCGAAGATGGTGACGGGAAGGTCGGCAAAGACCTTGTTCAGCGAGGAGCTCTTGGTCGTCATCGCGAGGTCAGCCACCGACCTTGCTGGGAAGACCCGCCGCCTTCCAGCCCAGCATGCCGCCGGCCAGATGCTTGTCATAAGGCAGCCCCGCCGCCTGCGCCGCGAGCGAGGCCGTCACCGAGCGTTTTCCGGAGCGGCAGGCGAACACGACCTCTTTGCCCTGGGGATCGGGGATCGCCTTGGGATCGAAGGTCGAGAGCGGCACGACAACGCCGTAGGGATATGCCTCGGCCTCGACCTCGTTCGGCTCGCGCACGTCGACGAGGAGATAGCGCCCTTCCGCGACACCCTTGGAGACCTCGTCCGGGGTCAGATCCTGTACCTGGTTTGCCACATCATCCTCCAACGTCCGAGCCTGCGCCGGAGCGATCCCGGCGGGCGGCAACCTCGCCTCTCGGCAGGCGAAAATCAAGCGCTACAAAGGCTTGAGCTGCATGCCGCAAGTTAAAGCTAAATCGCAGCGACTTGAAGTGCAGCTTTCAGGATGCCTGAAACTCCTGCTCCGCATCCCACCACGCGCTCGGTGTCATTCCCCGCGGAAGCGGGGAATCTAGTACGCCGCGGCTTCTCGGTTCTAGCCGCGCCGTCTCTGGAATACTGGGTCGCCCGGTCAAGCCGGGCGACGACAGCGGGGGAACTAGATCGTCACCTGCGTTCCAACCTCGACGACGCGGCCGGAGGGGATCTGGAAATAGTCGGTGGCGTCGTTGGCGGAGCGGCTGAGCGAGATGAACAGCCGGTCCTGCCAGCGCGGCATGCCGGAATGGGCGGCGGGCTTGAGCGCCCTCCGCGACAGGAAGAACGAGGTCGACATGATGTCGAACTGCCAGCCGAGCTTGCGGGCGATCGCAAGCGCTTTCGGCACATTGGGCGATTCCATGAAGCCGAACTTCAGCGTCACCTTGGAGAAGGTCGGTGAGATCTGCTCCAGCCTCACGCGCTCGGCCGGATCAATCCGCGGAGTCTGCGCGGTCTCGATGGTGAGAATGACATTCTTCTCATGCAGCACTTTGTAGTGCTTCAGACTATGCATCAGCGCGGTCGGGGCGCTGAGCGGATCCGAGGTCAGGAACACCGCGGTGCCGGGCACGCGCTGCGGCGGCCGTTTCTCCAGCATCGCCACGAGGTCGGCGAGCGGGAATTCGAGCTTGCGCGACTTCTCGAACAGCAGCCGGCTGCCGCGCCGCCACGTGTACATCAGGATGATCATGAGCGCGCCGAGCGCGAGCGGCACCCAGCCGCCCTCGAACACCTTGAGCAGGTTGGCGGCGAGGAAGGTCAGGTCGAGGAACAGGAACGGCACGATCAGGGCGGCGGCGGCGAACGGCGACCACTTCCAGACCTTCCAGATCACGACGAAACCCATCATCGCCGTGACCACCATGGTCCCGGTGACAGAGATGCCATAGGCCGACGCCAGCGCGCTGGAGGAGCGGAACAGCAGCACCAGCAGCACCACCGCGACCAGCAGAAGCTGGTTGATGCGCGGGATGAAGATCTGGCCCGAATGAGCTTCAGACGTATGGCGAATTTCGAAGCGCGGCAGCAACCCGAGCTGAATCGCCTGGCGCGTCAGCGAATAGGCACCGGTGATGACGGCCTGGCTCGCGATCACCGTGGCAGCGGTGGCGAGAACGACCATGCAGCCGCGGAAAAAGCCTTGCGGGAACAGCTGGAAGAACGGGCTCACGATCGCGCCGGGATCGCCGAGGACGAGAGCGCCCTGCCCCAGATAGTTCAGCGCCAGCGACGGCAGCACGATGAACAGCCAGGCGGTCTGGATCGGCCGCTTGCCGAAATGGCCGAGGTCGGCATAGAGCGCCTCGGCACCGGTGACCGCCAGGAACACCGCGCCCAGCGTCACGAAACCGATGATGCCATGGTGGAACATGAAGGACACGGCGTAGAGCGGGTTCAGCGCGAACAGCACCTGCGGCTGCTCGATGATCGGGTGGATGGCCGCGATCGCGATCACCGCGAACCAGACGCACATCACGGGACCGAAGAACGCGGCGACGCGGGCGGTGCCGCGCGACTGCACGGCGAACAGGCCGACCAGGATGATCACGGTCAACGGAACGATGTAAGGCTCGAAGTGCAGGGTGATATCCTTCATGCCTTCGATGGCCGATAGCACCGAAAGCGCCGGCGTGATCACGGCGTCGCCGTAGAACAGGGCGCCGGAAATGATGCCGAGCAGGACGATGGTCGCCCCGCCGGTGCCGACCGCGCGCTGGGCCAGCGCCATCAGCGCCAGCGTGCCGCCCTCGCCATTGTTGTCGGCGCGGAGCAGGATCACGACGTATTTGAGCGTCACCACGACGATGAGCGCCCACAGGATCAGCGAGAGCACGCCAAGCACGGCTGCCGGCGTCGGCACCCCCTCCGCGCCCGAGGCCGCCATCACCGCCTCGCGGAACGCGTAGAGCGGGCTGGTGCCGATATCGCCGTAGACGACGCCGATGCTGCCGAGCGTCAGCGCACCGAAACGGGCGGTGGTGTGGGCTTCGCCATGCCCATTGGCCGCCGCCGTTTCCGGGGCGGAAATCGCTACGTCACTTGTCATGGGAGAGCCCAGTGGCCTCTAGAATGCTTCGCTGCACAACGGCGGAAGAGCGCGCGGCTTATAGTCCTGCGCTGCCGGCATAGCCTAGCCCGATTTTGGGCCCTTGCCATGCGAAATTTGCATGGATTGGCCAATTGCGTTCAGATGGTGACTTGGGTGCCGACTTCAACCACCCGCCCGGTCGGAATCTGGAAATAGTCGGTGGCGTCGTTGGCGGACCGGCTCAGCGCAATGAAGAGGTGATCCTGCCACAGCGGCATGCCCGACTGGGCCGAGGCCTTGAGCGACCTTCGCGACACGAAGAACGACGTCGACATGATGTCGAACTGCCAACCCTGCTTGCGGGCGATCGCCAGCGCCTTCGGCACGTTCGGCTGCTCCATGTAGCCGAAGCGCAGCCTGACCTTGGAGAACTTGTCGCTGATCTTCTCCATGCGGAACCGCTCGGACAGGTCGACCCGCGGCGTATGCGCGGTCTCGATGGTCAGGACCACGTTGTGCTCGTGCAGCACCTTGTTGTGCTTGAGATTGTGCAGCAGCGCGGTCGGCACGAAGGCGGGATCGCTGGTCAGGAACACCGCGGTGCCCTTGACGATGTGCGGCGGGCGCTTCTCGAGGCTGCGGATCAGATCGTCGAGCGGCACCTCGATCCGGCGCGTCTTCTGGAGCAGGATGCCGGTCCCCTTGCGCCAGGTCCAGATCGTCCCGGCCATGGCCGCGCCAAACAGCAGTGGCACCCAGGCGCCCTCGAGCAGCTTGAGCAAATTGGCGCTGAAGAAGCTGATGTCTACGACAACGAATGGAACGATCACCGCCGCAGCCGTCGCGGCGCGCCAGTTCCACAGTTTCCAGATCACGACGAAGCCCATGACGCCGTCGGCGACCATGGTGGTGGAGACCGCGATGCCGTAGGCCGAAGCCAGATTGCTGGGGGTGTGGAACAACAGCACGAGCAACATCACGCCGATCAGCAGCAGCCGATTGACACGCGGCAGATAGATCTGGCCAGCATGGGTCTCGGAGGTGTAGCGCACTTCGAAGCGCGGCAGGAGGCCAAGCTGCACCGCCTGATAGACCAGCGAATAGGCGCCGGTGATCACGGCCTGGCTCGCGATCACGGTCGCCGCGGTCGCAAGTCCAACCAGCGGCAGCACCAGACTCTCGGGCACCATGCGATAGAACGAATGCTCGATCGCACTGGGATCGGACAGCACCAGCGCGCCCTGCCCGAAATAGTTGATCAGGAGCGCGGGCAGCACGAAGAACATCCAGGCCGACTGGATCGGCTTGCGGCCGAAATGGCCGAGATCGGCGTAGAGCGCCTCGCCGCCCGTCACCGCCAGGAACACGGCGCCGAGCGTCACCAGGCCGATCGTGCCGTGCGACAGCAGGAATTGCAGCGCGTAATAGGGATTGATGGCCGCCAGCACCGACGGATCGTCGGCGATGTGCACGGCGCCCATCACCGCAAGAACGGTGAACCAGACCACCATCACCGGCCCGAAGGCCGAGGCCACCAGCGCCGTCCCCTTGCTCTGGACCGCGAACAGCAACACCAGGATGATGACGGTGAGCGGCACGACATAGTGTTCGAAGGCGGGGGTCACGAGCTTCAGACCCTCGACAGCCGACAGCACCGAGATGGCCGGCGTGATCATGGAATCGCCGATGAACATGGAGGCGCCGACCACGCCGAGTGCGAGCAGGAACCAGCTTCGTCGCCCGAGCGCGCGCTGGCCGAGCGCCATCAGCGAGAGCGTGCCGCCCTCCCCGTTATTGTCGGCGCGCAGCAGCAGCAGGACGTATTTGGCGGTGACGACGATAAAGAGCGCCCAGAGGATCAGCGAGAGCACGCCGAGCACCATGACCCGCGAGACCGGCTCGCCATGGGTCGCAGCCTTGACCGCCTCGTGGAATGCGTACAGCGGCGAGGTGCCGATATCGCCGAAGACAACGCCGATGCTTCCGAGCGTCAGGCCCCAGAAACCCGAGGTGACGGGCCCGTCCTGAGCGTCGGTCGATGTGATGCTCGCCGTCATGTGAGATGAGAAACGCTTCTTCCCGAGAATTGATCCGGCGCCTTTTGACCGTTCCGGCGCGCCTGTCAATCGGCACACCACCATAGCAGCCGCCGGGGCGGATGCTGTGACGGCGCAGCAACGATGATCGCTAGCGCGACGACATGCCTCAGGTAAGATGGTAGCGCAAGTGCCTAGAGCTTTCCGCTCCGAGTGAAGCGGGAACGGGCCTCGAGATTCTGAGCTTGACGGGTTTTGTTCACGCGAAACCGGCGGCCGCTTCGCGCGAAACGCTCTACGGCTTCAAATTCGGCGGCAGCGGCGGATCCTCGCGCATCAGCGTGATCGTCACCCGCCGGTTGGCCGCGAGCGAGGGATCGTCCGGAAACAGCGGCTGGGTGTCCGCCTTGCCGGCGACGGCGAAGATGTGGGATGGCGGCAGGCCCTCGCGTTCGAGGATCTGACGCACGGAATTGGCGCGATCGGCCGACAGGTCGAAGGCGCCATAGTCGCTGCGGGTCGGCACGAATCCGGCCGCGGTGTGGCCGGCGATGGAGACACGGAGCGGCGTTGCCTTCAGCGGGATCGCGAGCTTCTCGATCAGACGGCGGGTGCGGTCATACGGGACCTTGGAGCCGTCGGCGAACATCGAGCGGCCATCCTGGTCGACGATCTCCAGGTTGAGGCCCTGCTTGGTCTCCTCGAACATGATGTGCTTGGACATCTCGGTCAGTTCCGGCATGTCCTGCAACGCCTGGCGCAGCGAGGCCGCGGCGAGCGCGAAATTGCGGTCGACCTTGATCTTCGCGCCGGACGTCTTGTCGCGGTCCTCCTGATCCGGCGTCGGCGTGTTGGAGGCGTCCTCGGGCTGGATGTGGTCGACGTTCTTCAGCCGCGGGCGGGTCGGCAGACCGTCGGACTCGACGATACCGGCGTAGCGTGCCTCGCTCTGCACGCCGAATGCGTCGCGCATGGAGCCGGCGACGATCTTCAGCTTGTTGGCGTCCTGCGTCGAGAATGCGACGAGCATCACGAAGAAGCTCATCATCAGGCCCATCAGGTCGGCGAAGGTCACGAACCAGCCGTGACCGCCACCGTGAGCATCGCCGCGCTTCTTCTTGGCCATCTCTCGAGATCCCGGGCGGCGGCGTTACGCCGGCACCGGCTCGCCTTCGGCGTGGCGATGCTTCTCCGGCAGATAGGCCAGCAGCATTTCGCGCACGAGCGTCGGGCTCTTGGAGTCGCGGATCATCAGGATGCCGTCGATGATCAGCGTGCGGTTGGTTTCCTCGTCGAGCAGCTTGCCGTGCAGCTTGTCCGCGATCGGCAGACAGAACAGGTTCGCGACGAGCGCACCGTAGAGGGTTGCGAGCAGCGCGGTCGCCATGAACGGACCGAGCTTGGAGGGATCGGTCATGTTGGCGAACATCTGCACCATGCCGATCAGGGTGCCGATCATGCCGAAGGCCGGGGCGCAGTCGCCGATGGCGCGGTAGATCTTGCTGCCTTCGTCCAAGTGCATGAGGAAGTTGTCGCGGTCACGCTCGAGATTGTCGCGGATGAAGTCGAGGTCGTAGCCGTCGGCGACGTAGCGGATGCCCTTGGCCAGGAACGGCTCGTCGGTCTCGACCTTTTCGAGGCCGACCGGGCCCTGCTTGCGGGCGATCTCGGCGATGCGGGCGAGCTCGTCGACGAGGTCGTGCGCCGACAAGCGGCTCATGGTGAAAGCGAACTTGGCGCCGAGCGGAAGGCCGTGCAGGAGCGCGCTGAGCGGAAAGCGGATCATGGTGGCCGAGACCGAGCCGCCGAAGATGATGATCATGGCATGTTCGGAGATGAACATGTGGAGGTCGCCGCCCATGAAGATCATCGCCGTAATGACGATGATGCCCGCAATGAGCCCGACGCTCGTCATGATATCCATGGGACACTCCAACGCGAACGCAACAACGGCCGTCCTGGCCGCTGGCGCGGCCCAACCCCGAACCGCATCGGAAACCCTAGAGTGCCGCCCTTAAAGCCGCGTAAAGGTTAAGTTGAGCCGGGGCGCCAAACCGGTGCAGCGCGCTGACAGGACGCCGGCTTTGCCCGCGACCGACCGGAATCTCAACACTTCGCTAACCATGATTGCGGCGCGCCAGGACGGCAGCTCAGGACGAAAGCCCGGTCAGCTCGCGGCTGAGCGCGCGCAGGCGCCTGCGCGCGCCGGCATCGTAGGCCTGCGGATTGGCGCGCGTCTCGTTCATGCCGTTGAAGAACAGTCCGCTCTTGCCGGCGACATCGTCGCCTTCGACGAGGTGCAGGATCGCCGCACCGCCCTGCTCCACCGTCGAGATCGGCGTGATGCCGCCGGCGCGCACCATCGTGGTGTTCATGTAGGTCGCCGGATGCAGCGCGTTGACGGTGATGCCCATGCGTTTCACGTCCTCCGCGAAATCGATGGTGAACATGATCTGCGCGAGCTTGCTCTGGGCGTAGGCACGTGAACCGCTGTAGCCCTTGCTGATCATGACGTCGTCGAAATCGATCGGATGCTGACCGAGGGAGGCAACATTGACGACGCGCGAAGGTGCTGCAGACTTCAACAGCGGCAGCAGCAGGTGCGCAAGCAGGAAGCCCGAGAGGTAATTCACCGCAAAGCGCAGTTCGTAGCCGTCCGGGCTCTCCTGCCGTTGCGGTCCGTCGTTCTGCGAGCCGATGCCGGCGTTGCTGACGAACACATCGAGACGCCAGTGATCGCGGATAACGGCCGCTGCGAGCTCTCGCGTGCCCGACATCGACGATAGATCGGCCTGGTAGAATGTCGGCGCGGCGTGGCCGGCCTGCACGATCTGGTCGATCAGCGCGTTCGCGCGCACGGCATCTCGGCCGTGGATCAGGACCCTCGCACCTGCTTCGGCCAGCCGGCGCGCGACGTGGCGGCCGACGCCGTCCGTCGAACCGGTGATCAGGGCGGTTTTGCCAGTCATCTTCATTGTGCGTCCTCCGACTGCGGCCCTGCGCCACATCCGCGACGAGAGATCATGCAGTATTCTATTGCCGGGCGGCATGCTCCATCGCAGGAGCCGTTTTGCCATGTTGACGCTGTTCGGTCTTCTCACCGCGCTGCCCGCGGTACTGGCGCTCCACCTGCTCGAACCAGGCCTCGTCCTGCCGGCGTTCAGCGTCTTGCTGTTTGTCGAGGCGGGCTTTGCCGTGATCGCAGCGCGCTTGATTCACGTCCCTGATGATGCCGACGACATCACCCTCTGGGATCTCGCCGGCGGCTTCACCCTGATCGGGTGCGCCGCCGCAGTGTTCGGCGAGCCGGATCAGGCCGCCCTGTTTCTGACGGAACAGGGCGGCCCGCGGCCGGCAAGCCGGCCGTAAGTCGTTCGGTCGCCCCTCAGTGAATCTCCGCCGAGCGCTTCAGCGCGGCTTTCAACTTCTCCAGCGAGAAGTCGGGGCTGCGCGCGATCTCCAGGATCGGCGTCTCGCGGCGGCCGCAGAGCTCGGCGGCCTCGGGCAGCTTTGCCGCGATGTCGAGCGGGATCACGATGGCGCCGTGCTGGTCGGCATGGATCAGATCGTCGGACTTCACGGTCATGCCGGCGACGCGCACCTCGCCGCCGAAGCTTTCCGCATGCACCCAGGCATGCGACGGGCCGATCGAGCCGGCCAGCGCCTGGAAGCCCGGGGCCCATTGCGGGATGTCGCGAATCGAGCCGTCGGTGATGACACCGAGGCAGCCGAGCGCTTTGTGCACGTTGCTCTGCACCTCGCCCCAGAACGCGCCGTAGCCGACGTCGGGGCCGTCAATGTCCTGGATCACCGAGATGCGCGGACCGTGGCCGGTGCCGACATATTCGTAATATTCGATGCGGCGCTTGGACTGCTCTTCGGCCGGCAGCGAGGACTTCAGCACCGAGCGGATCGCAACCGTGCGGGCGTAGCCGACGATCGGCGGCAGGTCGGGAAATGGGCAGACCAGTTGCTTGGTGGTGTAGCCGATCAACCGGCGCTCGGGCGCCACGATCTCCATGGCATTGCAGATCGTCGGGGTGTCATAGCGGCCCAGCGCTTCGAGGACGGAAGCGGGCAGCGGCCCGGTCGCTTTATCAGTCACGGCGTTCTCTCCCAGATTGGCGGCCGCTGTTGGCGCGGTGCCGCCGGCACAGGGCGATATAGCCGAGATCGGGCTTCAACCCAACTCGGCCGCCTTCATGGCAGATATCCGCGAAAACCGCTCAGTGCAGCCGTCCGGGCCGGTCGTCGTCGTCGTGCGGCGGCTCCGACAAATTGGCCAGCGTCGGCGCCGAAGGCGGCGACGGGACCTCGCCTCCCGACGGCGCAGTGGCCGCCATCGCGCGCGCCTGGTCGCGATAGGATTTGTAGCCGAGCGGCAAACCGAGCAGATACAGCACCGTGCCGATCGACAGCACGTGCCAGGGATAGGCAATCAGGATAGCGATGAAGACGATCACCGCGACGAACGCCGGCAGCACCAGCTCGGGCGGCACGCGCATGCGCTTGGTCTTGCCGGAGAATACCGGCAGACGCGACACCATCAGGAAGGCGATCAAGAGCGTATAGGCCGCCGTCACCGCCGCGGGCAGCCGGCCGAGATCGAGAAACGCGATATAGATCGGCAGCAGCACGGTGATCGCGCCGGCGGGCGCCGGCACGCCGGTGAAGAAATTGGCGGCGAAGGCCGGTTTGTTCGGATCGTCCATGGTGGCGTTGAAGCGCGCCAGCCTCAAGCCCCCGGAGATCGCAAACACCATGGCGGCGATCCAGCCGGCATTGCCGAGCTCGTGCAACTGCCAGAAGTACAGCATCAGGCCGGGCGCCACGCCGAAATTGACGAAGTCGGCGAGGCTGTCGAGCTCGGCGCCGAACTTGGACTGGCCCTTGATCATGCGCGCGACGCGGCCATCGATGCCGTCGAGGGCAGCCGCGAACACGATGGCATAGACCGCGAGCGTCATCCGCCCCTCGATCGACAGCCGGATCGAGGTCAGGCCGGCGCAGATCGCCAGCAGCGTGATGACGTTGGGCACCAACATCCGCACCGGGATCGGGCGGAACCGCCGGCGGCGGACGTCAGGGTCTTTAAGATCATAGGGCGTCATGGCTTACCTCAAGGCGAGATATAGCAAGCCGCGTCCCCCTCCGCCATTGCGGCGGAAGGCCCTGATGCACCGACCAATGGTTAATTGGCGCGGTAGGCGCGGCTTGGGTCGTCCCCGGCAAGATCGGCCAAAATCGTCTCCCCGGCGATCGCGGTCTGCCCTTCCGACACCAGCGCCTTGGTGCCCAGCGGCAGATAGACGTCGAGGCGCGAGCCGAAGCGGATCAGGCCAAACCGCTCGCCCGCCCCGATCGCCTGCCCTTCCCTGACGAAGCAGACGATGCGCTTGGCGACGAGCCCCGCGATCTGGATCACGCCGATCCTAGCCGTCGGCGTCGTGATCACGAGCGAATTGCGTTCATTGTCCTCGCTCGCCTTGTCGAGCTCGGCGTTGACGAACAGGCCCGGCCGGTAGGCGATGCGGTCCACCCTGCCCGCGATCGGGCTGCGGTTCACGTGGCAGTTGAACACGCTCATGAACACCGAGATCCGCGGCAAAGGCCGGTCGCCGAGCCCGAGCTCGGCCGGCGGCAGCGCCATGGTGATCATCGAGACGCGGCCGTCGGCCGGCGACACCACGAGCCCCTCGCGCACCGGCGTCACGCGCACGGGGTCGCGGAAGAACAGCGCGCACCACACGGTCAGGATCGTGCCGATCCACCCGAGCGGCGACCACAGCCAGAACAGGATCAGGCTTGCCAGCGCAAAGCCGCCAATGAAGGGATAGCCCTCCTTGTGGATCGGCGGGATCTGACGCTGGATCGAATCGAGGATGGACATCGCTATCTGCCGCCTGGGAGTTGATGGCGCCGGGTCGCCCCCGCGCGGTGGAGTTGTTTAGGCCAGAGTTGGGACCCGAGACAAGGTCACTCCGCGGCCGCTGATGTCGCGAGGGCGTCATCGACCGGCGGCGGCTCCCGGTTGGGCGCCTCGCTGGAATCCGCCATCTTGGCCAGTTTCTCGCGCGCCGCCTCGGCCTCGCGCTGCCTGTTCCACATGCTGGCATAGAGGCCGCCCTGCACGAGCAGCTTGGCGTGGGTGCCCCGCTCGGCGATGCGGCCCTGGTCCAGCACGATGATCTCATCGGCGCCGACGATGGTGGAAAGCCGGTGCGCGATCACCAGCGAGGTGCGGTTCTTCGCCACGCGGTCGAGCGCGCCCTGGATCTCGTGCTCGGTGTGGGTGTCGAGCGCCGAGGTCGCCTCATCGAGCACCAGGATCGGCGGCGCCTTGAGCACGGTGCGCGCGATGGCGACGCGCTGCTTCTCGCCGCCGGACAGCTTCAAGCCGCGCTCGCCGACCTGGGTCTCGTAACCCATCGGCGCCATGCGGATGAAATGGTCGATCTGCGCCAGCCGCGCCGCCTCTTCGACCTCGGCATCACCAGCATCCCAGCGGCCGTAGCGGATGTTGTAACGGATGGTATCGTTGAACAGCACCGTATCCTGCGGCACCATGCCGATCGAGGCGCGCAGTGAATCCTGCGTGACCTCGCGGATGTCCTGCCCGTCGATCAGGATCTTGCCGCCGGAGACGTCGTAGAGGCGGAACAACAGACGCGAAATCGTCGACTTGCCCGCACCGGACGGGCCGACGATCGCGACCGTCTTGCCGGCCGGCACCTCAAAGCTGATGCCCTTGAGGATCGGCCGCGTCGGCTCGTAGGCAAAGCGCACGTCCTCGAAACGCAGGTTGCCGGCCGAGACCACCAGCGGCTGCGCATCGGGCATGTCCTTGATCTCGGCCTCGCGTCCGAGCACGCCAAACATCTTCTCGATGTCGATGATTGCCTGCTTGATCTCGCGATAGACCATGCCCATGAAATTCAGCGGCTGGTAGAGCTGGATCATCATGGCATTGACCAGCACGAAATCGCCGACCGTGTTGGTGCCGTTGCGCACCCCGATCGCGCACATCAGCATGGTCGCGGTCAGCCCGAGCGTGAAGATCACGGCCTGGCCGGTGTTGAGCACCGCGAGCGAGGTATAGGCCTGAACGCTCGACTCCTCGTAGCGCGCGACCGACTTGTCGTAACGCTGCGCCTCGCGCGTCTCCGCGCTGAAATATTTCACGGTCTCGTAGTTGAGCAGCGAGTCGATCGCCTTGGTGTTCGCCTCGGTGTCGGAATCGTTCATCTTGCGGCGGATGCCGATCCGCCATTCGGTCGCGATGTAGGTGTAGTACATGTAGACCGCGACCGTGATCAGCGTCGCCACGACGTAGCGCCAGTCGAACTGCCAAAGCAGCACCGCCAGCAGCAGCGTGACCTCGACGATGGTCGGGATCAGCTGCAGGATCACCATGCGCACGATGACCTCGATGCCCTCGCCGCCGCGCTCGAGCACGCGCGTCAGGCCGCCGGTCTTGCGCTCGAGGTGGAAGCGCAGCGACAGCTCGTGCATGTGGATGAAGGTGATGGTGGCGAGCTTGCGCACCGCATGCATGGCGACGCGGGCAAAGATGCCGTCGCGCCATTGCGTCAGCACCGCCATCAGGATGCGCGTCACGCCATAGCTCGCGGTCAGCAGCAATGGCGAAGCGATCACCCAGAGGTGCCAGTTGTCGGGCTGCACCGGCGCGGTGTTGGCGCCGGTCAGCGCGTCCGTCGCCCATTTGAAGCTGAACGGAACGGTCAGCGTGATCAGCTTGGCGGCGAGCAACAGCACCATCGACCAGACCACCCGCATCTTCAGGTCGAAACGGTCGCCCGGCCAGATATAGGGCCACAGATGCGCCAGCGTGCCCATCAGCGTGGCCCGCTCCAGCGATCCTCCCGAGGGAGGATCGGGAACGTCTGCGCCGTCGAACGATTGAGGTTGGTCCATCAAAAAGCCTGAAAGCCCGCCGGGTGCGGGCAGCGTTACGATTTGCGATTTTCGCCCGTCATATAAAGCTTTCCCGATGCCAGCGCACCCCGCCAGATGGCGAATCTTTGATTGTTTGTCGCCATTTACCGGTAGATTTCCGGGGGATCCGAATCACCGATTGGGCTTGACGCCCCTTCGCTGCAATGCATCATGGCACCAATGAGCACGATCAAAACTGTCTGTGTCTATTGCGGCTCCGGCCCAGGAACCAATCCCAGCTTCACCGAAGGCGCCAAGGCGTTCGGCAAGGCCCTCGCCGAGAGCAACATCCGCCTGGTCTATGGCGGCGGCTCGCTCGGCCTGATGGGCTCGGTCGCAACCTCCGTGCTCGATCACGGCGGCACCGTCACCGGCATCATTCCCGAATTCCTCCGCAAGCGGGAGAATGCGCTGACCCGCGTGCAGGAGATGATCGTCACCCCCGACATGCACGAACGCAAGCGGTTGATGTTCGAGCGCTCCGACGCCTTCGTGGCATTGCCGGGCGGCGTCGGCACGCTGGAGGAGCTGGTGGAGCAGCTGACCTGGAAACAGCTCGGCCGTCACGCCAAGCCGGTGCTGCTCGCCAACTTCGACAATTTCTGGGAGCCGCTGTTCTCGCTGCTGTCGCACATGCGCCAGACCGAGTTCATCCGCGCCGGCCTTTCGGTCGACATCCTCAAGGCCGATCGCGTCGAGGATATTCTGCCGAAGCTGAAGGCGGCGGCGGCACAGATCGCCGAATCTGAAACGCAGCTCGCTCCGGAAGTGGCGCGCAAGCTCTAGCGCCTTACTCCGCCGGAAACGTCACCGCCTCGATCCGGTTGCCATCGGGATCGGTCACGAAGGCCGCGTAGTAGCGCACGCGGTCATGCGGGCGGAGGCCCGGCGCGCCGTCGGACGCACCGCCGGCGGACAGCGCCGCGACGTGAAACGCATCGACCTCGGCCGTCGTCTTTGCCCGCAGGCAGATGTGCACGCCGCTCTCCGGTGCCACGGGCAGCATTTCCTCGCGCAGATTGATCCAGAACTCGGGATAGGCCTTGCCGAAGCCGATCGTCAGCGGCCGCACGACGAGGCGCGTGAGGCCGAGCGCGGCGAGCGTGATCTCGTAGAATTTTGCGGAGCGATCGAGATCGCTGACCCCGACGGAGATGTGGTCGATCATGTTCTGTCCCCACCCATCGTTGCCGGCCTCTCCTTACTCTCCGCTGTCATCGCCCGGCTTGACCGGGCGATCCAGTACTCCGAGACGGAGTGATTGAACCGATGGGCCGCGGCGTACTGGATACCCCGCTTGCCGCCTACGCTAGAGCTTCGGCGCCCCTGGACCTCAACCCCGGCGAAGCCTTGGCGTAGCCGGGTCGCGGGGTATGACAGCAATACCTGGGACTACGCCGGCGCCCCCGACTTCACCAGCTTGTAGATCACCGAGTCCATCAGTGCCTGGAACGAGGCGTCGATGATGTTCGGGGACACGCCGACCGTGGTCCAGCGATCGCCGTTCTCGTCCTCGCTCTCGATCAGCACGCGCGTGACCGCGCCGGTGCCGCCGTTGAGGATACGGACGCGGTAGTCGATCAGTGTCAGGCCCTCGATGTACTTCTGGTACTTGCCGAGATCCTTGCGCAGCGCGACGTCGAGCGCGTTGACGGGGCCGTTGCCTTCGGCGGCCGAGATCAAACGCTCGCCGGCAACGTCGACCTTGACCACTGCAAGCGCGACGGTGACGCGCTCGCCGTGCGAATTATAGCGCTGCTCGACATTGACGTCGAACTGCTCGACCTCGAAATAATGCGGCACCTTGCCGAGCGTGCGCCGCGCCAGCAGATCGAACGAGGCGTTGGCGGATTCATAGGCGTAGCCCGCCGCCTCACGCTCCTTCAATTCCTCAACCAGCCGCGTCAGCTTGGGATCGCTCTTCTCGTAGGCAATGCCGGCACGGTCGAGCTCGGCAATGACGTTGGAGCGCCCGGCCTGGTCTGACACCAGCACCTTGCGATGATTGCCGACCAATTCCGGCAGCACATGCTCGTACGTCTGCGGGTCCTTCAGCACGGCGGAGGCATGAATGCCGGTCTTGGTGACAAAGGCGCTCTCGCCGACATAGGCCGCATGCCGGTTCGGCACGCGGTTGAGCATGTCGTCGAGGGTGCGCGAGACCTTGACGAGAGTTGCGAGCTTTTCGGGCGTGACGCCGATCTCGAAGGCGTCGGAAAACTCCTTCTTGAGCTTCAGCGTCGGGATCAGCGAGCACAGATTGGCGTTGCCGCAACGCTCGCCGAGACCATTCAGCGTGCCCTGGATCTGCCGCGCGCCGGCCCGCACCGCGGCCAGCGAATTGGCCACGGCCTGCTCGGTGTCGTTATGGGCGTGGATGCCGACATGGTCGCCCGGGATGTGCTTCGTCACCTCGGTGACGATGGCCTCGATCTCGTTCGGCATGGTGCCGCCATTGGTGTCGCACAGCACCACCCAGCGCGCGCCGGCCTCATAGGCGGCCTTGGCGCAGGCGAGCGCGAAGGTTGAATCCTCCTTGTAGCCGTCGAAGAAGTGCTCGCAGTCGAGCATGACCTCGCGGCCCGCGGCCTTCGCCGCCGCGACGCTGTCGCGGATCGACGCCAGATTTTCTTCCTTCGTCGTCTCCAGCGCGACGCGCACCTGATAGGCGGAGGACTTCGCCACGAAGCAGATCGCGTCGGCCTTCGCTTCGAGGAGCCCGGCCACACCGGGATCGTTGGAGACCGAGCGGCCTGCCCGGCGCGTCATGCCGAAGGCGGTGAAGCGCGCATGCGAAAACTTCGGCTTGGTGCCGAAGAACTCGGTGTCGGTCGGATTGGCGCCGGGATAGCCGCCCTCGACATAGTCGATGCCGAGATCGTCGAGCATCGCCGCGATGACCTGCTTGTCGGTCAGGGTGAAGTCGACGCCGTTGGTCTGCGCCCCGTCGCGCAGCGTGGTGTCGAACAGATAGAGACGCTCCTTGCTCATTGCGCGCCTCCGAGCGTCTTTTTCATCGTGGTGTTGGCGAGCCACTCGTCGTTGATGGTGATGCTGTTGCGCTGCATGGCGACATAGCCGCGCTTGGCGAAGAAGTTTTGCGCGGTGTCGCTGGCATCGACCGACAGGCTGGTCGCGCCGCGACCGCCGGCGAGCTTCTCCAGCGCGTCCACCAGCATGGCCGCGATGCCCTGACCGGTCACGGCGGGATGCACATAGAGCATATGGATGTGATCGGCCCCGCGCAGCGAGGCGAAGCCGACGGGCGAGCCCTCCAGCGTGGCGACCAGCGTGAGATCGGCCGCGAGCCGCTTGCCGAACTCTTCGGTTTCCGCCGCCTCCATCCAGGCCTGCTGCTGCGCCTCGTTGTAGTCTTCGCCGGTCAGCTCCTCGATGCTTGCCGTGAAGATCGCGGCGAGAACCGGAACGTCATCAGGCAGGAACGGCCGCAATCCGGGTTTTGGCAAAGTCTGTCCCATCGTCTTCACCACATCCCATAGAGTTTCAGGGCCAGCGCCACGGCCGCCGCGAGCAGCAGTATCTTCAGCGCGATGTAATAGAGCCAGTGCCGCGGAAAAGGCGTGTCGGGCCGCTTCATCGCGCGACCTCCCAGGTCGTCCCGTCCTTGGAGTCCTTGATCGCAACGCCCATCGCGGCAAGCAGATCGCGAATTCGGTCGGACTCTTTGAAGTCCTTGCGGCTACGGGCGGCCGTCCGCTCCGAGATCAGGCGTTCGACTTCCTTGGCATCGACCCCGCTGGCCTGCTGCTTGCGCCCTTCCCACTGCGCAGCGCTTTCGGAGAGGAAGCCGAGCAGGCGCAACGAGCCCGCCAGCGCGCTCACGTCGCTGCCACGCAGGCCATGCAGCGCCGCGATCGCCAGCGGCGTGTTGAGGTCGTCGAGCAGCGGCTCGACCACGGACGCGGCCGGCTGGCCGGGCTCGGCGTCGGCCGCGACCCGATACCAGTCGTCGAGCGTCCTGGCGCTCTCCTCCAGCGACTTCAGGGTCCAGTCGATCGGCGAACGGTAATGCGTCTTCAGCATGTTCAGGCGCAGCACCTCCCCCGGCCAGTCCGCGAGCAGCTCGTGGATGGTGACGAAGTTGCCGAGCGACTTCGACATCTTCTCGCTCTCGACCTGGAGGAAGCCGTTGTGCATCCAGTAATTCGCCATGCGCTCTTGATGGAAGGCGCAGCAGGTCTGTGCCACCTCGTTCTCGTGATGCGGAAACACGAGATCGATGCCGCCGCCATGGATGTCGAAATATTCGCCGAGATGCTTCCAGGCCATGGCCGAGCACTCGATGTGCCAGCCCGGGCGTCCCTGCGCGGTGATCCCGGCCGGCGACGGCCATGACGGCTCACCCGGCTTGGACGGCTTCCACAGTACAAAGTCGGTGTTGTCCTTCTTGTAGGGCGCGACGTCGACGCGGGCGCCGGCGATCATCTCGTCCAGCGAGCGATTGGACAGCGCGCCATAGCGCGGCAGGCCGGAATTGGCCGCGTTCATCGCCTGCGGCGAGAACAGCACATGGTCCTCGGCAGCATAGGCAAAGCCACCCTTGACGAGCCTTTCGATGATCTCGCGCATCTCGCCGATATGCTCGGTCGCGCGCGGCTCGACGGTCGGCCGGAGTGCACCAAGCGCATCGACGTCGGCGTGAAACTGCTTTCCGGTCTGCTCGGTGACCTTGCGGATCGCCTCGTTCAGCGGGAGCCCCGGAAAATCGCGCGCGGCGCGGTCGTTGATCTTGTCGTCGACGTCGGTGATGTTGCGGACATACGTCACGTGCGCCTCGCCATAGAGATGGCGCAGCAACCGAAACAGCACGTCGAACACGATCACCGGCCGCGCATTGCCGATATGGGCGAAGTCGTAGACGGTCGGTCCGCAGACATACATGCGGACGTTCTTCGCATCGAGCGGCACGAAGGTGCGCTTGTCCCGGCTCAGCGTATCGTAAAGGCGCAATTCCATATGGATACCCGTCGGCTGTTGGCCGGGCGTCCAGTGCTCTCAATGCTTTTTGAGAAAAGACGGCTCCAGCCAGCGAATCGCTAGCTCGTAATCTCGCGGCAAATGCCACAAATGGCGAGGAGACCGTTCATGCGGGAACATATGGGCCACGAGGGGCCCTTGCGTCAAGAGAGCCGCGAAAACGCCGTTTTATCTCCGCAAAGCGCGGCCGCCCGCCTTGATGGTTCATCATCCTTAACCTTTTGAGTTTACTTGGAACCCGGCGGTTCCCTACAGCCCCCGGTGCACCCATGCGATCCCTGCTCGCGCTCGTCTCTTGTGCCTCCATCATCGCGGCATCCAGCGCGTTCGCCGAGACCCGCGTCTTCATCATCGCCAATCAGGCGGACGGCTACGGTGTGGACCAGTGCCTCGCCAAGGGCGAGAAATGCGGCGCACAGGTCGCGCGCACCTATTGCCAGTCACGCGATTTTGCCCAGGCCTCGGCCTACCGCCGGGTCGATCCCGACGAAATTACCGGCTCTGTCCCCAAAACTGGCGCAAACTGCTCCCATGGCCATTGCGACGAATATGTAGCAATCACCTGCCAGCGCTGAATTCCCTCGGAGCTGGCGGACCTTAGGACCAGTTTTCGGCCCCTGAAACGACGTGACGATGCCGCAGGAAGCGGCTATTGGAGGGCGCGCGTCGGCCCCCAAAATCGCATTGGAAGTCACTTGGGGCCGTGACCTCGCTAGAATGGCGGATATGCCTGAATTTTTGCCTCTCTCCCGTGCTCGCTCCATCCTTGCCTGCACCGTGCTTCTGAGCACGGTCGTGCTCGCCAACGGTGCTTTCGCGCAAGCCGGCCCGCCCGGCCCGCCGCCGCAGCCCGGCCAGAACGGGCTCGGACCAAATCCGATGTGCGTGCGGCTGGAAGGCCAGCTCGCCGCGCTCGATCGTGGCGGCGGCGGTGGCGACCCCGCGCGCGAAGACCAGATCCGCCGCTATCAGGATTCCCAGGCCAAGCAGCAGGCCGAGCTCGACCGCGTCACCATGCAGGCCAAGCGCATGGGCTGCGATTCCTCCGGCTTCTTCTCGCTGTTCAACGGCCAGTCGGCGCAATGCGGCCCGGTCAACACCCAGATCCAGCAGATGCGCGCCAATCTGGACCAGATCACCGGCAATCTCGAACGCCTGCGCGGCGGCGGCCCCGGCGGCTTCAGCCCGGAGCGCGACAACCAGCGCCGCTCGGTGCTGGCGGCACTGGCGCAGAACAATTGCGGCCCGCAATATGCCAACGCCGCGCAATCGCAGGGCGGCGGCAACTTCCTGAGCAATCTGTTCGGCGGCAACAACCCCAACAATCCCAACAATCCGCAAGGCGTGCCGCCCTCCGATCTCGGGCCGCAATCCGGCACCTACCGCACCGTGTGCGTGCGCACCTGCGACGGCGCGTATTTCCCTGTCTCGTTTGCCACCGTGCCGGCGCGCTTCCCCGACGACGAGAAGACCTGCAAGGCGCTGTGCCCGGCCGCGGAAGCCGTGCTCTACACCCATCGCAATCCCGGCGAAGACATGAACTCCGCGGTCTCCACCAGCGGCCAGCCCTACACGGCGCTGCCGACTGCGTTCAAATTCCGCAGCGAGTTCAACCCGTCCTGCTCCTGCAAGGCCGCAGGCCAGACCTGGGCCGACGCGCTGAAATCCGCCGACGACAAGGCGGCGGCCGAGCAGCAGGGTGACATCATCGTCACCGAGGAGAGCGCCAAGAAGATGCAGCAGCAGCGGCTCAACAAGGGCACGCCTGCGACTGCCAAGAAGGGCGCGGCTCCCGCGCCGACGACGGCCGGCGCACCGGCTGCGACGCCGCCTGCGGAGACCGGCACGGCCACCCCGTCGTCGGAGAACAAGCCGATCCGCTCAGTCGGCCCGACGTTCCTGCCGCAGCAGCAGAAGTAGGCCCTGACCCGTCATGCCCCGCGAAGGCGGCCGCCAGGCGCGGCCGTTTCACTGTTACTGCTTACCCTCGCGGCTCCACGGGAAGAGATTGGCCGGAAAGTCCGCTGCGTAGCGCTTTCCCTTCGGAGGCGGCGGCGGCTCGTCCGGAGGATTCGGATTCGGCTCGACCACCCGCCGATAGAGGTGCCAGGTGGCGTGACCGAGCACCGGCAGGACGACAGCGAGACCGACGAAGAACGGCAACGAGCCGATCACGAGCAGTGCCGCGACGATGACGCCCCATCCGGCCATCGCAACCGGATTCGCCGCCACCGCTCGGAGCGACGTGCGGATCGCGTCGATCGCAGTCGCGTGCCGGTCAAGCATCAACGGAAACGACACGACGCTGACGCACAAGGCCACAACCGCAAACAGGAAGCCACAACCGCAACCGACGATGATGAGCGACCAGCCTTCCGGTGTCGTCAGCACCCGCGTTGCGAAGTCGGGAATGCTTGCGGCCGCCGCGTGACCGAAGATCGTGACATAGATCGCGTTCGCGACACCGATCCAGGCCCCGAACAGGACCAGCAGGAGTACGCCGAGCTCGACCATGGCGCCGAACGACGGTGCGCGCAGCACCTTGATCGCATCCCACGCATCGACCTCCTCGCCGCGCTCGCGACGCCGGCTGAGTTCATATAGACCGATCGCGGCAAAAGGGCCGATCAAGGCAAAGCCGGCAGCCAGCGGAAACAGCAGCGGCAGCACCGAATAGCCGAGAACCATCCTGAACAGGACGAGACCGAGGACGGGATAAATCACGCACACGACGATCGCGTGGCTCGGCATCGCCTGGAAATCCTCCCAACCCAGGCGCAGCGCCTCTGTCAGGTCGGACCAGCCGATCTTGCGAATGGGATAGGAGGCCGCTTCGCCGAACAGGTGCCGCTTTACGATGTTGTCGGAATAAAGAGTGGCCATGGACACACCCTCCTCTGCTGAAAGTCGCGGCGGCAAACGGCGCGCTTTCCGGCCGCGCGTATCCGCCCTTATGTGCGGGAGACGCGATCGAGCCGAGTACGGCAGTTCCAGGCTCAACGAGGAAGGAGCTTAGCCGGACGAAACCCGTCGCGACCTGCGCCCCGAGCTTAGCGCGCGCGATCTGGAATGACCAGCGCTCCCGGCTGGGTGAATTGTGCGTTGCATATTTTGTGCGATGCATCACATCGAGAATGCGACCGACGCTCGCCAGCTCGCACGGCAACATCGATCGCCCACGCCGCCTAAGCGTGTTGACATGCTATTGACGCCGGGTTCGCGGGGGATCATTTTAAAAGTCTGGACGCCCCCAGCGGTCGCGGTCTTCCTCTTGAACATCGCGACCGGTTGAATGGGCGAGGCAAGAGGCGCCGCGATGGCGCATATGTCAGCATAGATGTCCGCGTAGAGAAAGTCCGCCATCGCGACAGACATGAGCTCCGCCCTGGATTCGTATCCGTAGCCTTCGATGGCAAGGATGGATCAGGATGGCTGTCGCTCTGATACTGCTTCTGGTCGCGATCGGCTCGGTGCTGTTTCACCTCTACAGCCCGTGGTGGTGGACGCCGATCGCCACGAACTGGGCCTATATCGACCACACCATCAACATCACGTTCTGGATCACGGGCTTCGTTTTCGTCGCGGTCATCGCCTTCATGGCCTATTGCGTCTTTCGCTTTCACCACAAAGAGGGAAGACGGGCTGACTACAATCCGGAAAACAAAAAGCTCGAATGGTGGCTGAGCGTCGGGACCGGCGTCGGAGTCGCGGCCATGCTGGCGCCTGGCCTCGTGGTCTGGCACCAGTTCGTGACGGTGCCTGCGGATGCTACCGAGGTCGAGGTCATGGGCCAGCAATGGCAATGGAGCTTCCGCCTTCCGGGCAAGGATGGGCGGTTGGGCACATCCGACGTCCGCAACATCGCTTCCGACAATCCGATGGGACTCAATCGTGACGACCCACACGCGCAGGACGACGTGGTGATCGAGAACGGCGACCTGCACCTTCAGATGGGAAAGCCGGTCAAGGTTCTGCTCCGCTCGGTTGATGTCCTGCACGATTTCTACGTGCCCGAATTCCGCGCCAAGATGGACATGGTCCCTGGCATGGTGACCTATTTCTGGATAACGCCGATCCGAACCGGAACGTTCGACGTTCTATGTGCGGAGCTTTGTGGCGCTGCTCATTATCAGATGCGGGCCAAGGTCATCGTCGACGAAGAGCGTGAATATCACGCCTGGCTGGAGCAACAAAAGACGTTTGCCGAATTGTCGCCGGCAAGAGCGGTCGTGAAGGCGACGTACCAATCCGGTGGCAAGTAGCAAGCTGCCGCTGCGAAGATGGATCGGGTGCACGAGGCCAACGCCCCACCCCCGATGGAAACGACCGAGGAGGTTTCGATGGTCGATATTCCATATGATGGGATCGCAGGCATCCCGCCTGCCGAAGTACCTGAAGTCGAGCTCTATCATCCAAGGAGCTGGTGGACGCGGTATGTCTTCTCGCAGGACGCCAAGGTGATCGCCATTCAGTATTCGCTGACGGCTTCGGCCATCGGGCTGGTGGCCCTTGTGCTGTCGTGGCTGATGCGACTGCAACTGGGATTCCCCGGCACCTTCTCTTTCATCGATGCCAACCAGTACCTCCAGTTCATCACCATGCACGGCATGATCATGGTGATCTATCTGCTCACCGCATTGTTCCTCGGCGGCTTCGGCAACTACCTGATCCCGCTGATGGTCGGCGCCCGGGACATGGTCTTCCCTTACGTGAACATGCTGAGCTACTGGGTCTACCTGCTCGCAGTCCTGGTGCTGGCCTCGACATTCTTCGTGCCCGGCGGCCCCACCGGCGCCGGCTGGACGCTATACCCGCCGCAAGCCATCCTCTCCGGAACGCCCGGGCAGGATTGGGGCATCATTCTCATGATGTCATCCCTGATCCTGTTCATCATCGGTTTCACCATGGGCGGGCTCAACTACGTGGTCACGGTGCTGCAGGCGCGCACCCGCGGCATGACGTTGATGCGCCTGCCCCTGACGGTGTGGGGCATTTTCACGGCGACCGTCATGGCGTTGCTGGCATTCCCTGCACTCTTCGTTGCCTCGGTCATGCTGCTGCTCGACCGTCTCCTGGGAACCAGCTTCTTCATGCCCTCCCTCGTCGAGATGGGACAGCTGTCGAAATATGGCGGCGGCAGCCCGCTGCTGTTCCAGCACCTGTTCTGGTTCTTCGGCCACCCCGAGGTCTACATCGTCGCCCTGCCCGCCTTCGGCATCGTCTCCGATCTGATCAGCACGCATGCGCGCAAGAACATCTTCGGTTATCGCATGATGGTCTGGGCGATCGTGGGGATTGGTGCGCTCAGCTTCGTCGTGTGGGCGCACCACATGTATGTGAGCGGTATGTTCCCGCAATTCGGGTACTTCTTCGCCACCACGACGCTCATCATCGCCATCCCCACCGCGATCAAGGTCTATAACTGGGTGCTGACCCTGTGGCGCGGCGACATTCATCTCAGGGTGCCGATGCTGTTCGCCCTCGGCTTCATCATCACCTTCGTGAATGGCGGGCTCACCGGCCTCTTCCTCGGCAACGTCGTCGTGGACGTGCCCCTCTCGGATACCATGTTCGTGGTCGCGCATTTCCACATGGTGATGGGCGTGGCACCGATCATGGTCGTGCTCGGCGCGATCTATCATTGGTACCCCAAGGTCACGGGACGGATGCTGAACGACCTCCTGGGCAAGTTTCACTTCTGGGTCACCTTCCTCGGCGCCTACCTGATCTTCTTCCCCATGCACTATCTGGGACTGCTCGGGGTTCCGCGCCGGTATTTCGAACTTGGCGACACGTCGTTCATTCCGTCCTCGGCCCATTCGCTGAATGCCTTCATCTCCGTGGTGGCCTTGACCGTCGGCTTCAGCCAGATGGTGTTCCTGTTCAATCTTGCCTGGAGCCTGTTCAAGGGTGAGGCCTCAGGCGGCAATCCGTGGCGGGCGACGACGCTGGAGTGGCAGACGCCGGAGACGCCCCCGGGGCACGGCAACTGGGGCAAGGAGCTCCCGGTCGTCTACCGCTGGGCCTATGACTACAGTGTGCCCGGCGCCGCGGAGGACTTCATTCCGCAGAACCAGCCGCCGCGCGCGACGCAGCTCGTTCAGGGAGCTGCTTCGTGAGCGCCATCATCCTGTTCCTGGCTGTGCTTGCGGTGATCGCCGGATGGTGGCTGTCGCAGCAGCGGCTGATGGCCAAGCCCTGGCTGGAGGAAGGCTCGGTCGGTGACTTCCCCGGTGGCGATAGCATGACCTGGCCCGCAGCGAAGGTCGGGCTTGGCGTGTTTCTCGCCGTCGCGAGCGCATTATTCGTCCTCTTCATCAGCGCCTACTCGATGCGCATGAGCGTGGTGGACTGGCGCCCGGTACCGGTACCGCGGCTGCTGTGGGTCAACACGGGCGTCCTGGTCCTGAGCAGTGTCGCGCTGCAATGGTCGTACGTGGCTGCCGGGCGACACGATACCGAGAGCGTCAAGATCGGTCTGCTCGTCGGCGGAGCATCTGCCGTGATCTTCCTCGCCGGACAGCTCCTGGCCTGGCAACGGCTCGGGGCTGCCGGATATTTCGTGGCGTCCAATCCGGCCAATTCCTTCTTCTACCTGTTGACCGCGGTCCACGGGCTGCATCTGACGGGCGGCCTGGTGGCCCTCGGGCGAACCTCGGCCAAGGTGTGGCGCGGCGCCGAGATCGCCGAGATGCGCTTGAGCGTGGAGCTGTGCGCCATCTACTGGCACTTCCTGCTGCTGGTCTGGCTTGTGCTGCTCGGTCTTCTCACGGGCTGGACCGACGATTTCGTCAACATCTGCCGTCAATTGCTGAGCTAGGGAGGCGAGACCAGATGGCTGAAACCGTGCTGACACATTCGGGCCAATCGCCTGCGCGGCTTGAAGGCTGGCGCGGCATCGCCGCCGACTGGGCGTCCGATCAGCGCGCCTTCAAGAACGTGTCCTGGGGCAAGGCCATGATGTGGATCTTCCTCCTCAGCGACACCTTCATCTTCAGTTGCTTCCTGCTCTCCTACATGACGGCACGCATGTCGACGACCGTGCCGTGGCCGAATCCCAGCGAAGTCTTCGCCCTCAATATCGGGGGCCACCACATCCCCCTGATCCTGATCGCCATCATGACCTTCGTCCTGATCAGCAGCAGCGGAACAATGGCGATGGCCGTCAATTTCGGCTACCGCAAGGATCGCGTCAGAACCGCAATCCTGATGCTGGTCACGGCGGCCTTCGGCGCAACATTCGTCGGAATGCAGGCGTTCGAATGGACCAAGCTGATCATGGAGGGCGTTCGCCCCTGGGGCAATCCATGGGGCGCGGCGCAGTTTGGCTCAAGCTTTTTCATGATCACGGGTTTCCACGGCACCCACGTGACGATCGGCGTGATCTTCCTGATCGCGATCGCGCGAAAGGTCTGGCGTGGAGACTTCGACGTCGAGAGGCGCGGCTTCTTCACAAGCCGCAAGGGCTATTACGAGATCGTCGAGATCACGGGCCTGTACTGGCACTTCGTCGATCTCGTGTGGGTGTTCATCTTTGCATTGTTCTATCTTTGGTGAGGTCGACGCATGACAAACGCGGCGGTACACATGGAAGGCCAGCTCCACGCTCCGGCGCACGGCGCAGTCGCAACAGCAGCCGTGCACGCCAAGGGGCAACAGCACCCGATCAAGCTCTACCTCGTGGTCTGGGGCTGGCTGTTCGTCCTCAGCACGTGCTCCTACCTCGTCGACTACTTTGGCCTGCACGGCTACCTCAGGTGGTCGCTGATCCTGGTGTTCATGGTGCTGAAGGCCGGCCTGATCGTCGCCGTCTTCATGCACATGGCCTGGGAGCGGCTGGCCCTCGCCTATGCGATCCTGCTGCCACCAATCGCGGTCATGGTGTTTGTGACAATCATGGTGCTCGAATCCGAATACACGCACTTCCTGCGGGTGATGTTCTTCGCAACCCCGTCATAGGGCCCGCTGTCGTTCGAGCTGAAGTTCAGCCCTCGAACGCGTCGATCGACGCCGTGCTGCCGCGCGAGACCAGCGTCTCGTCCGCGGCGGGCGACGGCTCGCCCTTGTCGCGAAAGCGGTTGGTGATGGGATAGCGGCGGTCGCGGCCGAAATTCCTGGCCGTCACCTTCACGCCCGGCGCGGCCTGGCGGCGCTTGTATTCGGCGACGTTGAGCAGATGATCGATGCGGACGACCGTCTCGCGGTCGAAGCCGGCGGCGATGATCTTGTCGAGCGACTCCTCGCGCTCGATCAGACGCTCCAGGATGGCATCGAGCACGTCATAAGGCGGCAATGAATCCTGATCGGTCTGGTTTTCGCGCAGCTCCGCCGTCGGCGGGCGCGTGATGATATCGGGCGGAATGACCTCGCCCGCAGGCCCGAGCGCGCCGTCGGGCTTCCAGTGGTTGCGCAGCGCGGCCAACCGAAACACCTGCGTCTTGTAGATGTCCTTGATCGGATTGAAGCCGCCGTTCATGTCGCCATAGAGCGTGGCGTAGCCGACCGACATTTCCGACTTGTTGCCGGTCGTCACCACCATCAGCCCGGTCTTGTTGGAGATCGCCATCAGCAACGTGCCGCGGGTGCGGGCCTGCAGGTTTTCCTCGGTGATATCGGGCGGCAGATTCCTGAAGATGCCGGACAGGATGGTCTCGAAGCCGGTCACGGCTTCAGCGATCGGCAGCACCTCGTAGCGGATTCCGAGATGCCCGGCGAGTTCGCCCGCGTCCGCGATCGAGTGTGCTGCGGTGTAGCGATAAGGCAGCATCACCCCATGCACCTGGTCGGCACCGAGCGCATCGACCGCGATCGCCGCGCAGAGAGCGGAGTCGATGCCGCCGGAAATGCCGAGCAGAACGCCGGGAAATCCGTTCTTGGCGACATAGTCGCGCAAGCCCAGCACGCAGGCCGCGTAGTCGGCGTGGTCGCCCTCGGGCTGCGCGGCAATCGGCCCCGCGCAGCGCCAATCGTCGCCGTTCCTGGTGAAGCGCAATGTGGTGACGCTCTCTTCGAAAGCCGGCAATTGCGCCGCGAGCGAGAGATCGCCGTTGAGTGCAAAGGACGCGCCGTCGAACACCAGCTCGTCCTGACCGCAAACCTGGTTGAGATAGACCAGCGGCAGGCCGCTCTCGGTGACGCGCGCCACGGCGACCGACAGGCGCACATCGCTCTTGTCGCGGGCATAGGGCGAGCCGTTCGGCACCAGGATGATCTCGGCGCCGGTCTCGGCCAGCGTCTCGACCACATTCTCGTAATCCTCGGACTCCTCCAGCCAGATGTCCTCGCAGATCGGCACGCCGATCCGCACGCCGCGCACGGTCACGGGACCTGCGGCAGGGCCGCGCGAAAACAGCCGCTTCTCGTCGAACACGCCGTAATTCGGCAAGTTGCACTTGAAGCGCAGTGCGGCGATGCGGCCGCCATCGAGCAGCGCGCAGGCATTATGGAGCCTGCCGTCCTCGACCCAGGGCGTGCCGACCAGCACCGCCGGGCCGCCATCGGCGGTCTCGCGCGCGAGCGCCTCGATCGCGGCGCGGCAGGCGTCCTGAAACGCCGGCTTCTGCACCAGATCTTCCGGCGGGTAGCCGGCGATGAACAATTCCGGAAACAGCACGAGATCGGCGCCGTCGGACTTGGCTTGCGCGCGCGCGGCACGCACTTTCGCGGCATTGCCCTCGATGTCGCCCATGGTCGGATTGAGCTGGGCGAGCGTGACCGCGAAGACGTTGAGACGTTCGGTCATGGCGCCGCACTCCGCTTCAGAGGAACCCCAATCGCTCGATGATGGCGATGATCCAGAACGCGCCGGCCATCAGCAGCGCAACGCCGACCGCGGCCGAGCCCATGTCCTTGACCCGGCCGATCTGCTTGTCGTGATCCATGGTCAGGCGGTCGGCAAGCTTCTCGATCGCGGTGTTGAGCAGCTCGACCGTCAGCACGAACGCAACCGAACAGACCAGCTCAACCGCCCGCAGCGCCGTCGCGGCGACGAACCATGCCAGCGGCACCGACAGGATGAGCGCAAAAATCTCCTCGCGAACGGCCTGCTCCGACCGGAACGCGAAGGCCAGACCGTTGCGTGAATTGATCGTCGCCTTCCAGATCCGCAGCAAGGTGTTAGAGCCCCGCGGCGACCGGCATCGGCCTGGCCTTGCCGGCGCGCTCCTGCTTGAGGAGCTCCGCGATCAGGAAAGCCATGTCGATCGATTGCTCGGCATTGAGGCGGGGATCGCAGACCGTGTGGTAGCGGTCGTTGAGATCCTCGTCGGTGATCGCGCGGGCGCCGCCGATACACTCGGTGACGTCCTGGCCGGTCATCTCCAGATGCACGCCGCCGGCGTGCGTGCCTTCCGCGGCGTGGATGGTGAAGAACGACTTCACCTCCGACAGGACGCGGTCGAACGGGCGTGTCTTGTAGCCCGACGTCGAGGTGATGGTGTTGCCGTGCATGGGATCGCACGACCAGACCACAACCCTGCCCTCGCGCTTCACGGCGCGGATCAATCCCGGAAGATGGTCGGCGACCTTGTCGGAGCCGAAGCGGTTGATCAGCGTCAGCCGGCCCGGCTCGTTGTCGGGGTTGAGCACGTCGATCAGCTTCAAGAGCTCGTCGGGCTTGAGCGACGGGCCGCACTTCAGGCCGATCGGGTTCTTGATGCCGCGGAAATATTCGACATGGCCGTGATCGAGCTGGCGGGTGCGGTCGCCGATCCAGATCATGTGGCCCGAGGTCGCGTACCAGTCGCCGGTGGTGGAATCGACCCGGGTCATGGCCTGCTCGTAGCCGAGCAGCAGCGCCTCGTGGCTGGTGTAGAAATCGGTCGCGCGCAACTCAGGATGGCTCTCGAGGTCGAGACCACAGGCGCGCATGAAATTGAGCGCGTCGGAGATGCGGTCGGCCAGTTCCTTGTAGCGGCGGGACTGCGGCGAGTCCTTCAGGAAGCCGAGCATCCATTGATGCACGCTGCCGAGATTAGCAAAGCCGCCGGTCGCGAATGCCCGCAGCAGGTTCAGCGTCGCGGCCGACTGGCGATAGGCCATCAGCTGGCGCTGCGGGTCCGGCACGCGCGCTTCCTTGGTGAAGGCGATGTCGTTGACGATGTCGCCGCGATAGCTCGGCAGCTCGACGCCGTTCATCTTCTCGGTCGGCGACGACCGCGGTTTTGCGAACTGGCCGGCGATGCGGCCGACCTTCACCACCGGCACCGCGCCGGCATAGGTCAACACCACCGCCATCTGGAGCAGCACGCGGAAGAAATCGCGGATGTTGTTGGCGCCGTGCTCGGCAAAGCTCTCGGCGCAGTCGCCGCCCTGGAGCAGGAAGGCCTCGCCGGCCGCAACGCGGGCCAGCGACTTCTTCAGATTGCGCGCCTCGCCCGCGAACACCAGCGGCGGAAAGGTCGCAAGCTGCGCCTCGACGTCGGCCAAGGCCTTGGCGTCGGGATAATCGGGCACCTGTAGCACCGGCTTGCTGCGCCAGGACTCGGGCGTCCACCGCTCGGACATCGCAATCTCTCCGTGAAGCAAAAAAGCACAACCTGATCTGTGGGTTGCGAGGGCCGCCTTATACACAGCCCAGTCCCCCGCCGCCAGTTGTAAATCCATTTCGCACTGCAAACCCTTGCGGGGAAAGCCGAATTCGCATTTGCTGACGGCTGGCAAGGAAACCGGCAGGACATCGGCTGCCCATGGACGCGGCGCGCAACGACGTTTTCATCGACGAGATCACCTTCCCGGCGACGGACGGCTATCCGCTGGCAGGCACCCTGTTCCTGCCGCGCGCCAGCAAACGCCATGCGGTGCTGATCAACTCCGCCACCGCCGTCCCGCGAAAGATCTATCGCGGCTTTGCCTCCTACCTCGCCCATCGCGGCTGCGCGGTCCTGACCTACGATTATCGCGGCATCGGCGATTCCCGGCAGCCGGCGATGGTCGGCTACAACCAGCCGAAATCGCTGGTCGGCTTCAAGGCCTCGATGTCGGACTGGGCCGCGCAGGACGTCACCGCCGCGGTGCGCTGGATGCGCGAGCGCTACACCACCCTGCCGCTCGCCTATGTCGGCCACTCCTTCGGCGGCCAGGCGCTCGGACTGATCGACAACAACAGCGACATTTCGCGCGCCGCCTTCGTGGCCTCGCAGGCCGCGACCTGGCGGCTGATGACGTCGCCGGAAAAATACCGCGTCTACGCCTTCATGAATTTCGTCGGCGTGCCGCTCGTCCACGCGCTCGGCTACGCGCCGGGCTGGGCCGGCATCGGCGAGGATCTGCCCAAGGGGGTTTTCCTGCAATGGGCCGACTGGGTCTCCAGCCCGCGCTATCTGTTCGACTCCAAATTACCGGCGCTGGAGAACTTCGCAAAGTTCAAGGGCGAGCTGCGCGCGCTCTGCTTCTCCGACGATCCCTGGGCGACGCGGCCCGCGGTCGAACTGCTCGCGAGCGGCTTCACCGCGATCAAGCCGGAGGTGCTGACGGTCAAGCCGTCCGACGTCGGCGCCAAGGCGATCGGCCATTTCGGCTTCTTCCGCCCCGAGCACCGCGACACGCTGTGGCGCGGCGTGGCGGAATGGATCCAGGGGGAGTGACATTACGCGGCCGCCGCGGGCAGCTTGATGACGATCCGCAATCCGCTTCGTTCGCTCTCCGTGATATTCGCGGCGTCGATCGTTCCCCCAAGTCGATCGACAATCCGCTTGACGATCGAGAGGCCCAGACCGACGCCCTCGCCTTCCGGCCGCTGCCCACGGAAGAACGGCTCAAATATCCGGCCGATCTCGTCGGGGGACACGCCTGGCCCATTGTCCTCGATCCGAAGCACAGCCATGGCGCCATCCCGGTAAATCGCCACATCGATCCTGCCGCCCGCCGGCGTGAAACGGAGCGCGTTATCGAGAAGATTGCGGATCATGGCTGCGAGCATGACCGGCTCGCCGCGCACCGGAACTGACTCGGCCCGTTCGAAACCAAGATCGACGCCGCGGCTGATCGCCTCCCGCAAGAGATCGGCGATGACGCTCTTCGCCGCGTGATCGAGCTCCACGACTTCCCATTGCCGGCAATCGGTGGACGCAGCGTCGTGGCGCGCCAGCGCAAGCAACTGCTCCAGAAGATGCTTGCTGCGACTCATGCCCTGCCGAAGCGCCGCAAGGCGCTCGCGCGCGGCCGGCGGCAGTTCGACGTGATCGAGATTCTCAGCCTGTACGCTCAACGCCGTGAGCGGTGTGCGCAGTTCGTGCGCGGCATCCGCGATAAACCTTCGCTGCTGCCCTATCATTTCGTGCATGCGCTGCAACAGGCCGTTGATGGAAGACACGAACGGATTCAGTTCGCTTGGGAGCTCGCGAAGCGGCAACGCCGTCATGTCATCCGCACGCCGTGCGTTGAGTTCGTCCGCCAGCCGGACCATGGGTCGAAGCGATCCGGCAATGACAAAGGCGATCACCAGCATCAGGCAAGGGATCAGCGCGGCGATCGGAAGCACGGTGCGGAGCGCCATGTCACTCGCGATCTCATCCCTGACCCCCGTGCTCTGGGCCACGGCAAACCGGCTGCCATCGGATCGCGTCCTCAGCACCACCCGGACCGGTTTTCCCTGTCGCGTTGCATCGCGCATCCCATCCTGAAGCCGCCACAACTGGCGCTCCTCGGGTGTGCCTTGCGGCGCCTTGCCCAGCTCCATCAGCCAGACCTCGGAGTTTTCATCGACCCCATGGAGGTCCTGAGCTCCGGTGAAGCCACCGCTCTGAACGAGGCCCGCGATCTGGATCAGCACGGAGTCCTGCGTCTCGATCGCCTCATCGAATGCCCACCGGTGTGCGAAGACGCCTCCGATGAGCCCGGTCACCAGCACGATCGTCGTCAAGCTGATGAACAGCCGGCCGCGCAGCGAGTTGATCATGGCGCGCGATCCACCATCCATCCCATCCCGCGCACGTTACGGATCGCCTCCGTACCAAGCTTCTTTCGGATGGTGTGGATCAGGAATTCGACCGCGTTGCTTTCGACCTCCTCGTTCCAGCCGTACAGCTGCCGCTCGAGTTCGCTTCGCGACAGGATGGTGCCGGGGCGCGTCAACAATGCCTGGAGCAGCGCGAACTCGCGCGCGGTCAGGAGGGCCGTTTGGCCACACAGAGAAGCCTCGCGGGTCGCAGGATCGAGACTGAGCTTGCCGTTGCCAAGCACAGCGGGCGCACCGCTGCCTTCGCGGCGAAGCACCGCCCGCATCCGCGCCAGCAATTCGCGGATCTCGAACGGCTTGACCAGATAATCGTCTGCGCCGAGATCTAGGCCTTCGATCCTGTGATCGACGCCATCCCGCGCGGTGACGATAATGACCGGGCACCTGCAGCCATTCGCGCGCAGCTGCCGCAGGATATCCCGACCGTCCGCGTTCGGCAGGCCGAGATCGAGCAGCAGCACCTCATAAGACTCGGCTGAGGCAGCAAGCAGCGCGGACTCGCCGTCCCTCACCCAGTCGACGGCGTAAGCAGCATCCTTCAGCGCCTGTTCGACGGCGGCTCCAACCATCCTGTCGTCTTCGATCAGCAGTACCCGCAAAGCTCGATCCTCGAAACCGCCGGCCATCCGGCCGTCAAAATCATGGCCGTTCCGACTTAGCGCAGAGTTAGGGAGCGCCAGCAGGCCAAAAATGCGGCGAACGCCGCCCCCGCATTGAAAATTCTCGTCCCTAAGCCCGGCCTAAGTCGCCTGCGCGACGGTCTCGCATCGCTTCGGCTTTGGGAGATTTGGGCGTGTCGCAATATTCAGGTTTTGGCGCAAGACGGATGCTGAACAAGGTTCCGGAGGTCACGGCGATCTTCTGGGCCATCAAGATTCTCTCGACCACGGTTGGCGAGACCGGCGCCGACTATCTCGCGGTGCATGTCGGCCTCGGCGCCAGCCTGACCGCGATCTGCATGAGCGGCCTGCTGGTCGCAGCCCTGCTGCTGCAACTGAACCGCCGCGTCTACGTGCCCTGGATCTACTGGCTGACCGTCGTTCTCGTCAGTATCGTCGGCACGCAGCTCACGGATCTCCTGACCGACAAGCTCGAGATCAGCCTCTACATCAGCACAGCGGCGTTCGCTTGCGCGCTCGCCGCGACCTTTGCGGTCTGGTACGGCGTCGAGCGCACGCTGTCGATCCACAGCATCGTGACGACGCGGCGCGAGCTATTTTACTGGACGGCAATCCTGTTCACCTTCGCGCTCGGCACGGCCGCAGGCGATCTTGCCACCGAAGCACTCGGTCTCGGTTTCCAGCTCGGCGTCGCCGCCTTCGGCATGCTGATCGCGGCGGTGATGATGGCCTATTATTTCGGCGCCAATCCCGTCCTCACCTTCTGGCTTGCCTACATCCTTACCCGCCCGCTCGGCGCCTCGCTCGGCGATCTGCTCTCGCAATCGCGCGAGTACGGCGGCATCGGCCTCGGCACGATCCAGACCAGCATCGCCTTCCTGACCGTGATCGTCGGCCTCGTCGCCTGGGTGACCTTCGAGGGCGACGGCAGGCGCCGCGCCGATCCGGCGCAATAGTTTCAACCGCGAAATCCCGCTCTCTGCACGAAGCAGGAGCTCCACCAGGAGAAACCACATGATGAAACTGATTTCCGCCGTCGCCGTCTGCCTCGTGACGACCCTCACAGGCGAGCCGCGCATGCATGCGACCCAGCACTTCACCTTCGTGCCGCTCGCAGAAGCCGCGACCGCAAAGCTCGGCGATCTCACGCCGTTCCGGAGCATCGTGGTCGACGTCGCCGCGCTGATCGACAAGGGCGACCTCCCCGCCGCCAAGACGAGGATCAAGGACCTCGAGACCAAATGGGACGAGGCCGAAGCCGGATTGAAGCCGCGCGCGGCAGCCGATTGGCACACCGTCGACAAGGCGATCGACCGCGCGCTGGAGGCGCTGCGCGCGGGCGCGCCGGATGCGGCGAAGTGCAAGCAGGCGATCGCTGATCTGCTCGCGGCCATGGATACCGCCGCGAAGTCCTGACGCCTCTGCGCGCCATCATCCCGTCAGCCGCGGATCCCGGTCCGCGGCTGACGCATCAACGAGGACACAATGGAAGATCAGACCAAAAGCAGTATCAGCAACGAGAGCAAGGTCCCCGAGGTCACGCTCGGCTTCTGGATCATCAAGATCGCCGCCACCACGCTCGGCGAGACCGGCGGCGACACCGTCACCATGACGCTGAACTGGGGCTATCTGGCCGGGACTTGCCTGTTCCTCGCGGCCATGATCGTCCTGGTCGCGGCGCAGGTCCGCGCGCGCAAATTCCATCCGGCACTGTATTGGGCCACCATCGTCGCATCGACCACCTTCGGCACCACGATGGCCGACTTCGCCGACCGCTCGCTTGGCATCGGTTATACCGGCGGCTCGACGCTGCTGCTCACTTGTCTCGTGCTGGTGCTCGGCCTCTGGTATCGCGCCGAGGGAACGATCTCGGTCAACAGCGTCAGCACACCGCGCGTTGAGGCCTTCTATTGGGGCGCGATCACCTTTTCGCAAACACTGGGTACTGCGCTCGGCGACTGGATCGCAGATACCGGCGATATGGGCTATCGCGGCGGCGCATTGATCTTCGCGGCCGGACTCGCCGTTATCGCTGCACTTTACTTCTGGACCCGCGCCTCGCGCGTCACGCTGTTCTGGGCCGCCTTCATCTTGACGCGTCCGCTGGGTGCGACCGTCGGCGACTTTCTCGACAAGCCGCTCGACCACGGCGGCCTGGCGCTGAGCCGGCCGCTGGCCTCGGTCGTGATCGCAGCTTTTATGCTGGTGTGCCTGCTGCTGCTCCCGCAACGCGCGGGGCAGCATCCCGGCGATCACTCTCTCAGCCGAACGTGAACGCGTAAGCCTGAAGGCCGGCATCGAGGAAGCGGATTTCGAAGGTGTGGTCGGTGACGGCGTCCGGGGTACGGATGAGCTGATAGAGGCGCTGCGTCGTCACCACGCCGTTGCCGTCGGCGTCCGTGTCCATGCCATGCGCGGCCCCGGGCGGCTTGCCGTCGATGGTGACGCGAAAGCGAATGCTGGCGCCTTCCGTTGCAGGGCCGAGCACGAGATGCAGGTCGCGGGCGTGGAAGCGGTAGACGATGCTGCCATCAGGAGCATTCAGTTGCCCGCGCTCGGGCCCGACCGTCCAGTTGCCGGTCAGCGACCAGTCGTTGAGCTGCGGCTCGCCGGCGGCGTAGGCGTGGGCCTCGTCCTTCACCACGCCGCCGGGTGAGACGAAGTTTTCGCCGCGGCTATAGCCGACATAGGTCTCGTGCGACTGGACGTCGGCGCTGTCGGACGCAGCCGCCTCCGCGCCCGAGGCCTTGACCGCGACGACGTCGGACGGAACGTTCCTGTTGCCGGCTTCGGCGAGCAGCGTCTGGATCACGCGCTCGGACTCCGCATACTCGCCCTCGCCGAAATGATGGTGACGGACCTTGCCGTTGGCATCGATGAAGTAGTGCGCGGGCCAGTACTGGTTCTCGAACGAGCGCCAGATCTTGTAGTCGTTGTCGATCGCGACGGGGTAGCCGATCCTCAGCGTCGAAACCGCATTCTTGACGTTGGCGACGTTGCGCTCGAAAGCGAATTCGGGCGCGTGCACGCCGATCACCACCAGCCCCTGATCGCGATATTTCTCCGCCCAGGCACGGACATAGGGGATCGAGCGCAGGCAGTTGATGCAGGAATAGGTCCAGAAATCGACGAGGACGACTTTGCCCTTGAGCGCCTCAAACGTGAGCGGAGGCGAGTTCAGCCACTCCTGCGCGCCGGCCAGCGTGGGATCGAGATCTTCCACCGTCAGGCCGGAGGCGGCCTCGCCAGCGGGCTTGGCCTGCATCGACGGGCCGGTCATCACCGTCTTCTGGTTCGGGCGAAGCTTGTCGAGCAGTGCCTGCTCAAGTGACGTCGTGCTGCCGACCGAGAGGTTGGTGAGGAAGCCGGTGTCCAGACCAAGCGAAATGGCGACGACAGCCGCGAGCACGGCGACGCCCACGCCACGCCTGATCCATTCACCAGCGCCGATCGATCGCTTCATCGCGGCAAAGACCCGCCCGCCGACCAGCAGGGCCAGCGCCAGCGAGGTCGCCGCTCCCGCGGCGTAAACCAGAAGCAGCAACGCCGTTCCGGCATTTGCACCCTGGAGCGCTGCGCCGGTCAGGATCAGGCCGAGCACGGGGCCTGCGCAAGGCGCCCAGAGGAAGCCCGTAGCGATGCCGAGCACGAACGGCGCGACAAGACTGTCCTCGCCCGGCTGCTCCGCCGATTGCGAGATGCGCGCGCCTACCGCCACGAGCGGCCGCATCAGGCGGTCGGCCAGCTCAGGAAACACCAGCGTCAGGCCGAACACGGCCAGCAGGATCAGCGCGGCTGCACGCCCGTATTGATTGGCGGAGACGACCCAGCCGCCCGCCACCGAGGCCAACGTCGCGACGACGGCAAAGGCCAGCGACATGCCGATCAGCATCGGCAGCCCGTTCCGCAGGAACGGCCGATCGGCGCGCGCCAGCACGAATGGGATGACCGGCAGGATGCACGGACTCACGATGGTCAGGACGCCACCGAGATAGGCCAATAGATAGAGGATCATGGGCCTGCTCTTATCACCGCTCAGTGGGAGCGATCTTCACAAGACCGTTTTCGGCGAGAATGTCCTGCCCCTTGTCCGACAACAGGAACAGCGCGAGCCTTGCGGCGGCCGGATTGTCCGTGAGCAATGCGAGCCCATAGGTGGCGACGACGTCGATTTCCGCCGGCAGGCGCGAGACCTTCAATCCCGGAACCTCGCGGAGGGTCTGCTGCCGGCCGCTGCAATAGACCAGCAGCACATCCGCCTTGTCGGCGAGGAAGATGCTGGCGGCAGGCGAATGGCCTTCCAGCGGCTTGATCGCGGCCGGACCGCCGATCAGCTTCAGCGCCTTGTTGCTGAGCACCGCCTCCGCACCGGCCCGGACCTTCTCCGCGCGCTTGAACACCGCAAAAGCATAGTCGCCGCCGGGATCGACGATCGGCGTCGACGTCGCCAGACGTATCCTGGGGTCCAGCATCGTCTCCAGCGCGTTCGCCTCGGTCAGCCCGACCGCCTCACGGCTGAACAGGCAGAGCGTATTGCGCGCGAACGGGATCATCAGCGCCTGGGGCCGTTGAGCCACCAGCGTGCGCGGATGCGCCGTGTCGGCCGACAGGTAAAGATCAACGGCCTCGCCCTTCTCGATCCGTTCGCGCAGACCACCCGACGGGCCGAACACGGGATCGGCGACCTGCGAGGCGTCAAGGCCCGCGGCCTTGATTGCCTGCTTCAGCGGCGCCGTCAGGCTTCCCGCGGCGAAGACGCGCGCCGGCTCGGCATGGGCGGCGACGACGCCGACGGCGAGACACAACGCGGAGACAAGCAGTTTCATTCGACCTCGATGTCCGGATGCGTCGGCACTATAGCAGACGCTCGTAAAATCCGCCGTAGGAGCCATTCGGCTCGACGAGATGGATCTCCAAGATCCAGTGCCGCTCCCGGCCGAGCTCGTCGGGGTCGCGCATCCGCTTGTCGTTCCCGGGCTGCACGCGATTGAGGTTCTTGTCGCCGGGGATGTGGGCATGGGCGAACTCGCTGACGAGATGGCCCGCGATGGCGCCGCCAAAACGCCAGCCAGCCTGTTCGGACGCCTTCTCTGCAAACGCGTACAAATCCTGGCCCGTGATGTCGGGCGAAGCGAGATAGTGGGCTTGCACCCTGTCGAACACGACAGGCAGCGCTTCCACCAGCGGCCCGCCGGGATGATTGCCCAGGACATAGGTCCGTCCAAGGTCCGCCTCCCAATCCTCGAAGACGGGACCGAGGTCGACATAGACGATGTCGTCGGCCTCGATATTCCGGATCGGCGGATTGTCGGCGGCCAGTGTCAGCGTGTTCTCGCGCGCCCTCACGATACGCTTGTGCCAGTGCTTCTCGACGCCGAATTGCTCAAGGGCGATCGTATAGATCTCCTGCTCGATCTCGCGCTCGGTGCGGCCCGGCCGGATCAGGTGTCGCCGTTCGATCTCGTCGAAGAGGGTCTCTGCACGTTTCTCGGCCTCGACCAGCGCCATACGCCGCGCTGAAAGCTCTGCCTGCTCTTGCTTCACTCGTTATCCTCGTTCCTGTCAAACTGCTTTGATCGCGATCTTATCTGCGCCGCGTGACGGCCTTCCCGCCTGCCGGACGCATCTCGATCAATTTTGCGGTGCACGCGTTGCAGACGAGCGCGCACTCGTCCGAGACCAGACCGAGCTTGGCGTTGAGGCCGATGTCGAGGTCCTGATCGCCAAGGCTCTCGATAATCCCGTTGCAGCTCAGGCACCTGCGCTGAACATCCTCCCAGCGACCATCGGCGGCGCCCTGCGCCGGTGCAACATGACGGGACATCGTGGGATCCTCTTACATTCCGGCCGTCGGCCTTCGTCTCGCTATATTTATCCGTATACATCGAATGCGGCAAGGCGGCCCGGGAGGATCAACAAACCGCCAGCCATAGCGACAAAACGGCCGACAAAGCTCGCCTCTGAAGAATAGTCCCTTCTTATTCGTCAGGAATCGCAATCATGAAAAAGTACAATGATGCCTCGCGCTCGCGCACGCAGGGAGAAACGCTCATGACCGGTCGCGCACTCGGCGCGGCCGTTGCCATCCTCACCGCCTGCCTACTGACCACCGGTCTTGCCCGGGCGCAGACCACGCCGGTCAATCTGCCCGAAAAGAGTTTTCCCGAGAGCGTGACGTCGACCAGTGACGGCGCACTCTATGTCGGCAGCTTCAACCATGGCGGCGTGACGCGGATTACGCCGACCGGCAAGGTGGATGCCTTCGTCTCGCCCGGCGCCAATGGCAGCCGCTCCACGCTCGGGGTGCTGGCCGACGAGACAAGCGGCACGCTCTATGCCTGCTCAAACGACCTCTCCGGCCTCGGCGTTCCCAGCCCCGGCGAAGGCAAAGGCGCATTCCTCAAGACGTTCGACCTGCGAACGGGTGCGCCCAGGAGCAGCTTCCCGCTCAAGGACGAAAAATCCTTCTGCAACGACATCGCGGTGGGCGCCGATGGAACAGCCTATGTCAGCGACTCCTTCGCGCCTTATGTCTACAGTCTCAAGCCGGGCGCGACCGCGCTCGAGGTCTGGGCGACGGACCCGGTGCTGGCACCGGCCAAGGACGGCGTGGGTCTCGACGGCATCGCCGTTGGTTCCGACGGCAACGTCTATGTCACGACCTTCATCCCGGCAAAACTGTTCCGGATCGCCGCCAAGGACGGCAAGTCCGGCGCCATCACGGAGCTGAAGCCGTCAAGCGCGCTGGACCACGCCGATGCGCTTCGCACATTCGGCAGCGGTTTTCTGCTGATCGAGGGCGCCGGACGTCTCGACAAGGTCACCGTCAGCGGCGACGAGGCGCGGATCGAGGTGATCAAGGACGGGCTCGCCGAGCCGGTCTCGGTCGCGCAGGTGGGCAATACCGGCTGGGTCGCGGAAGGCAAACTGTCCTACGTCATCGGTGACAACAAGAGCAAAGACCCGGGCGCCTTCACACTGAAGCCGATTGCACTGCCGAAGTAACGCACCAGCGGACGCGCAGCGCAGCAATCGCGCTGCGCGTCCATGTCCCGCGGCTGCGCGCCATATTTCATCGTATATAGCGTTGACGAACCATGCGGCCCGGCGCAGACTTCGCGTGGTTTCGCCGGGATGATCCAAAATCTCCCCTCGTTGCCGGAGCGGCGAACGCTCCGGATTGGCTAATTTTGCGCCGTGGTGCTCCGCCGCGATCGGAGCGTCCGTTCGACGACGCGCGAGACCGCATGATTCAAGGCGCAGAGAACGCCGATCAATCCACGGAGGAAATACCATGTTCCAGCAGGCGCTCGACCAGGTCTCGAAGACTCTCCTCATCCGCGAACGCTACGACAATTTCATCGGCGGCAAATGGGTTGCTCCCGTCGAAGGCAAGTATTTTGACAATCCAAGCCCGATCACCGGCAAGAAGCTCTGCTCGGTGCCCCGCTCGACCGCCGCGGACATTGAGCTCGCGCTCGACGCCGCTCACAAGGCAAAGGAATCCTGGGGCAAGACGTCGGTGCAGGAGCGCTCGCGCATCCTCAACAAGATCGCCGACAAGCTCGAATCCAATCTCGACCTGCTGGCGCTGATCGAGACGTTCGACAACGGCAAGCCGATCCGCGAGACCACGCATGCCGACATGCCGCTGGTGGTCGACCACTGGCGTTATTTTGCAAGCGTGGTGCGCGCCCAGGAAGGCGGCATCTCCGAGATCGATCACGACACCGTCGCCTATCACTATCATGAGCCGCTCGGCGTCGTCGGCCAGATCATTCCCTGGAATTTTCCGATCCTGATGGCGACGTTGAAGCTCGCGCCGGCGCTGGCCGCCGGCAATTGCGTGGTGCTCAAGCCCGCCGAGCAGACGCCGCTCGGCATCCTCGCCGTGATGGAGCTGATCGCGGACATCCTGCCGCCCGGCGTCATCAACGTCGTCAACGGCTTTGGCATCGAGGCCGGCAAGCCGCTGGCGCAGAACAAGCGGATCGCAAAGATCGCCTTCACCGGCGAGACCACGACGGGCCGCATGATCATGCAATATGCGTCCGACAATCTCATTCCGGTGACGCTGGAGCTCGGTGGAAAATCGCCGAACATCTTCTTCGCCGACGTCGCCGAGACCGACGACGACTTCCTCGACAAGGCATTGGAAGGCTTTGCGATGTTCGCGCTCAACCAGGGCGAGGTCTGCACCTGCCCGAGCCGCGTGCTGGTGCAGGAATCGATCTACGACAAGTTCATGGAGATGGCGGTCGCGCGGACCAAGAAGATCAAGCAGGGTCACCCGCTCGATGCCTCGACCATGATCGGCGCGCAGGCCTCGAACGACCAGTTGGAGAAGATCCTGTCCTACCTCGACATCGGCAAGCAGGAAGGCGCGAAGGTGCTGACCGGCGGCAAGCGTGCGTCGATGGAGGGTGAGCTCGCCGAGGGCTATTACGTCGAGCCGACCATCTTCGAAGGCCACAACAAGATGCGCGTGTTCCAGGAGGAGATCTTTGGGCCGGTCGTCTCGGTCGCAAAGTTCAAGAACGAGGAGGACGCGCTCGCGATCGCCAACGACACGCTCTACGGCCTTGGTGCCGGCGTCTGGACCCGCAACGGCAACCGCGCCTATCGCTTCGGCCGGGCCATCCAGGCCGGCCGGGTCTGGACCAATTGCTACCACGCCTACCCCGCGCATGCGGCGTTCGGCGGCTACAAGCAGTCGGGCATCGGGCGTGAGACCCACAAGATGATGCTGGATCATTACCAGCAGACCAAGAACGTCCTGGTCAGCTACTCGACCAAGGCGCTCGGGTTCTTCTGATCGTTCGCCGCCTCTGGGCGCAGGCGTGGCTCGTCCACGTCTGCGCCGTCTTTTTGTGGGATACAAATCATGATCAATCGGGTCGAGATCACGCCCAAGGCGGCCGAAATCGTCGAACGTCTCAAGGGCCAGCACGGCGCCTTGATGTTTCACCAATCCGGCGGCTGCTGCGACGGTTCGGCGCCAATGTGTTATCCAGTCGGGGATTTCCGCGTCGGCCCGCAGGACGTTCTGCTGGGCAAGATCGCCGATAGCGAATTCTATATCGGCGCCGCCCAGTTCGAATATTGGCAGCACACCCAGCTTATCATCGACGTCGTGCCCGGCCGCGGCTCCGGATTTTCGGCTGAGGCGCCGGAGGGCGTGCGGTTTCTCACCCGCAGCCGCGTCTTCACCGACGCGGAAGTGGCCGAGCTGGAAGCCGCGGGGCCACCGGCACGGGCGGCGTGAATTAGCGGATGATCGTCGTCAGAGACGAGTAGCGCCGGTTCGGCTTGGCCTCGCCCGGCGCAAACTGCGCGAAGGCCTCGCTGACGCGGACCGCCGGCGGCGTGTCGCTGGCGAAGCGGAATTCCTTCGGCCGCGGCGCGTAGAAGCTGGCGCTGTAATAGGCGTCGTCGAAACGCGCCTCGCCGACGCCGAACAATGCGTCGCAGACGAACAGGAGCGCGTAGACTCCCGCAACCGCCGCAACGATCTCCCTGAGAACAGACATGCTGATGCCCCAACCTTTGGCAGGCAGGATGCACGCCGGTTCCAAAGTGGAGGTTTAAGGCAACAGCCTTCTTGTCCGCAGGGTTTGCCGCCGCTGAGCGGAATGCAGACAATTTTATCGATGTCGAAAAGGGAGCCCGCCTGACCGGACGATCAGGCGGGCCCAGGATTGGCCGATCGGGAGGTTATCAGACGGCCAGATTCATCCAGACAGCCTTGGGCTCGGTGAAATTGTCGAGCGCGGCGGTGCCGCGCTCACGGCCGAGGCCGGAGTCGCGCTCGCCGCCCCAAGGCAGGCGCACGTCGGTGTAGCCATAGGTGTTCATCCAGACCGTGCCCGCGCGCGCCCGCCTGGCGAAGCGCTGGAGCTTGCCGATGTCGCGGCTCCAGACCCCGGCGGCGAGGCTGTAGGCCGTGCCGTTGGCGATCCTGAGCGCGTCGGCCTCGTCCTTGAACTTGATGACGCTGACGACGGGGCCAAAAATCTCCTCCTGCGAGATCCGCATCTCGTGCGCGACGCCTGCGAACACCGCGGGGCTGATGAAATAGCCGCGATCTCCGACTTTCTCGCCGCCGGTGACGAGGGTCGCGCCCTCCTTCTGGCCGATGTCGACATAGTCGAGGATCAATTTCATCTGCTTCTCGGAGATGACAGGACCGAGTACCGTCTTGCGATCGAGCGGATCGCCGATCCTGAGCGACTTTGCGCGCGCAGCCAGCCGCTCCACGACTTCGTCATAGGCCTTCTCCTGCACCAGTACGCGGGAGCCGGCCGAGCAGACCTGGCCGGCATTGAAGAAGATGCCTGAGGCCGCAGCCTTGGACGCCGCTTCGAGATCGGCATCGTCAAAGATGACGTTGGCCGACTTGCCGCCGAGCTCGAGCGAGACGCGCTTGAAGTTGCTCGCCGCGCCTTTCATGATTCCACGGCCGACGCCGGGCGAGCCGGTGAAGGTCACCTTGTCCACGTCGGGGTGATTGACCAGCGCGTCGCCGACGACCCGGCCCGGACCCGTGACGACGTTGAAGACGCCCGCCGGCAGACCGGCTTCGAGTGCGAGCTCGGCGATGCGCAGCGCCGACAGCGAGGTCAGCTCGGCCGGCTTCATCACGATGGTGCAGCCGCAGGCCAGCGCCGGCGCGAGCTTCCACATGCCGATCATCAGCGGAAAATTCCACGGCACGATTGCCGCGACCACGCCGACCGGCTCGCGCACGGTATAAGTCAATGCATCGTCACGCACCGGCACGACGTCGCCGCTGATCTTGTCGGCCCAGCCGGCGTAATAGATCAGCGTATCGACCGCGGCCGGAAAGTCCTGGCGCGCGGTCGCGGAGATCGGCTTGCCGGCATCGATCGACTCGAGCTCGATGATTTCCTCCGAGTGCTGCTTGAGCAGGTCCGCCCAGCGCAGCAGGATCTGGCCGCGCTCCGACGCCCGCATCGTGCGCCACGGGCCTTCGAAGGCCCGCCGCGCGGCGGCGACCGCATGCTCGACATCGGCCTCGTTACCTTCGGCCACGACGGCGATGACCTGCCCGGTGGCGGGATTGAGGGATTTGAAGGTCCGGCCGGAGCTGGCGGGGACGCGGCGGCCGTCGATGAGCAGATGCTGCGGCCGGGCCATGAATTCGGTGGCCTGCGAATGCGCAAAGTCATATGCAACAGACATCATATTTCCTCCTGTTCTGGTATACCAGGATAGGCAGCTATTCGCCGGAGTAAATATGATATGGTTTGCAAATGGACACCCTACATATGAAGCATAGTTCATAAGGAAGTCTGATGCTTCAGATCGAGATCGAGGCCGTCTGGCGATTTCGCCACGAGGGCAGCCCGCGCACCGCAGTCGTCATGCTCGGCGTGCTCAACGAGATCCGGAAGACCGGAAAGATCACGAGCGCGGCCAGCGATGCGCACCTGTCCTACCGGCACGTCTGGAATCTGATCGAGCAATGGTCGGAGTTCTTCGGAACCCCTTTGGTCGAAACCCAGCGCGGCAGGGGCTCGAAGCTCACGCCCTTCGGCGAGCGGCTGGTGTGGGCCGGCGAACGCATGCAGGCCCGGCTCGGCCCGCAGCTGGAAAACCTGGCGCAGGAGCTGGCGAGCGAGATCAAGCCGTTCCTCGAACAGCGCCCTTCGGTGATCCGCGTTCATGCCAGCCACGGCTTTGCCGTGGCAAAACTGCGCGAATTCCTCGATCGCGAGCCCGGCATCGGCGTTGATTTGCGCTATGTCAGCAACCAGCATTCGCTGGTCGCGCTGGCGCAGGGCGCCTGCGATCTCTCGGGCCTGCATCTGCCGCACGGCGCGTTGCGCGCCCAGGGCATCAAGGCGGCGCGCGAATGGCTCGATCCGCGCGAGGATCGCATCATCAGTTTCGTCACGCGCGAGATGGGGCTGATGGTCGCGCGTGGCAATCCGCTGCGCATCGCTTCGCTTCAGGATCTCACCGGTCCAAAAGTCCGCTTCGTCAACCGCGACCATGATTCCGGCACGCGGCTGTTGTTCGACCAGCTGCTTGCCGCGAACGGCATCGACGAGAGCAGGATCAACGGCGCGCAGCAGATCGAGTTCACCCACGCCGCCGTCGCGGCCTATGTCGCGAGCGGCATGGCGGATGCGAGTTTTGGCGTCGAAGCGGCCGCCCGCCACTTCGGCCTCGATTTCATCCGCATCCTCACCGAGGATTATTTCTTCGTCTGCAAGCGTGCCTTCCTCGATACCGGGCCGATGCAGCGCATCCTGGAGATCATGCGCAGCGCCGACTTCCGCGCCGCCGTCGCCACCCTGCCCGGCTACGTGCCGTCGGATACCGGCAACGTGACCGGCGTGAAGGCGTTTCTGGAGATGCACGCCGTGCGGTGATGTCGCATGCAGGCCATGCGCACGGCAGATCCGGCCCGGAACCGTCTGGACGAGACCCAGCATCCGTTATATCTATCCGGATATAGTGGATGCCGTCGAAAGACCCCGCGCAACAGGGTTTTGTGGATGTTTCAACGCCGCCGATCTGCCGTCGCGCTCCGTCACGTGGCCTTCGAGGATCTCGGCCTGCTGGCGCCGATCATGGAACGCGAGGGCTGGAACGTGTCGTTCTGCGAGGCGCCGGTCGACGATCTCAGCCATTCCTCGATTGGGGATGCCGACCTCCTGATCGTGCTCGGCGGCCCGATCGGCGTCTACGAGACCGAGAGCTATCCGTTCCTCACAAGGGAAATCGACCTGCTGGAGCGCCGCCTTGCGCAAGGCCTGCCGACGCTCGGTATCTGCCTTGGCGCGCAGCTGATGGCAAAAGCGCTCGGCGCGCGCGTCCATGCCGACCGCGTGAAGGAGATCGGCTGGGGATCGGTCATACTGACGGATGCCGGCCACGCCTCCAGCCTGAAACCGCTCGCCGAGGGCGCGCCGGTTCTGCACTGGCACGGCGACACGTTCGATCTCCCCGCGAACACCGCGCGGCTCGCCTCGAACGAGAACTACGAGAACCAGGCATTCGCGTTCGGCAACAATGCGCTGGCGTTGCAATTTCACCTCGAAGCCGATCCGCGGCAGCTCGAGGAATGGTATGTCGGCCATGCCGTCGAGCTCGCGTCTGCCAAGATTTCGGTGCAGGAGCTTCGCGCCAGGACGGCCGAGGTCTCAAAGACCGTCGCACGCGCCGCCGACCGCGTGTTCACGACATGGCTCGGCCAGCTCGGCCAGGGAAACGCCGCAGGCAAAACCGCACAAGCAAGGTGAAGAACAATGGCGGAATATCCTCTGATCGAACTCTACATCGACGGACAATGGAAGCGCACCAGCGGACCGCCGATCATCAATCCCGCCGATGAGAGCGTGCTGGGCACCGTCCCCACCGCCACGAAGGCCGATCTCGACGACGCGCTAGCCGCCGCCGAGAAAGGTTTTGCGATCTGGCGCAGCACCGCGCCCGCCAAGCGCGCACAGATCATCCTGAAGGCGGCCGCCCTCATCCGCGAACGCGTGGATGTGATGGCCGCCGCGATGACGCTCGAACAGGGCAAGCCGATCGAACAGGCCAAACTCGAAATCCTGCGCGGCTGCGACATCATCGAATGGGACGCCACCGAAGGCCTGCGGCTCTATGGCCGCGTGATCCCGAGCGAGCCGGGCATGCGCCACACCGTGCTGCGGCAGCCGATCGGCCCGGTCGCGGCGTTCTCGCCGTGGAATTTCCCGATGAGCTCGCCGGCCCGAAAAGTGGCAGGCGCCCTCTCCGCCGGCTGCTCGATCATCCTCAAGGCCTCCGAAGAAACGCCCGCCGGTGCATTCCAGCTCGTGCGCGCCTTCCATGATGCAGGCCTGCCAGCCGGCGTGCTCAATCTCGTGTTCGGCAATCCCGCCGAGATCTCGGAATACCTCATCCCGCAATCGCGTATCCGGCTGGTCACCTTCACCGGCTCCATTCCCGTCGGAAAGCATCTCGCCGAGATGGCCGGCCGCTACATGAAGCCGGCGATCATGGAGCTTGGCGGCCACGCACCCGTGATCGTCTGCGACGATGTCGATCCCGTCGCAACCGGCGCCGCCTCCGCCATCGGCAAGTCGCGCAATGCCGGTCAGGTCTGCGTCGCTCCGACGCGATTCTTCGTGCAGGAAACGATCTACGAGCAGTTCGCGCAATCCTTCGCCGAGCGCGCCAGCCAGCTCAAGGTCGGCAACGGCCTCGATCCCTCGACGCAGCTCGGGCCGCTCGCCAACTCACGCCGCATCGACGCGATGGAAACGCTGGTCGCCGACGCCAAGGCCAAGGGCGCGCGCGTGCTTGCCGGCGGACAGCGAATCGGCCATCGCGGCTATTTCTTTCCGCTCACGGTGCTCGCGGACCTGCCGGACGATGCCCGCGCCATGAACGAGGAGCCGTTCGGGCCGCTCGCGCTGGTCAATCCGGTCAAGACGCTGGACGAGGCGATCGAGAAGGCCAACGCCCTTCCCTACGGCCTTGCCGCCTACGCGTTCACGCGCTCGGCGAGCAATGCCGAGCGCCTCGCCGAGAGCGTCGAGGTCGGCAACCTCTCGATCAACCATTTCGTCGCCTCCGTCGCGGAGACGCCGTTCGGCGGGGTGAAGGACAGCGGTTACGGGCGTGAAGGCGGCACCGAGGGCTTGCAGTGCTACACCGTCGTCAAGAACGTGTCGCACAAGACGCTGTAGGATCGTTCATGCAGGACACCGCACCACGCCACCAGGACGGCAGCGCCGGTGACGCCAATTACGGCGCCATCGGCAAGGGCTACACGAATTTCCGCCAGCCGGACCCGCGCATCGCGGAGCTGATCGATGCGGCGCTCAGCGAGGCCCGCACCATTCTCAATGTCGGGGCGGGCGCCGGCTCCTACGAGCCGGTCGGCCGCACCGTGACGCCGGTCGAACCGTCGCAATCGATGCGGGCGCAGCGGCCGGCGCATCTTCCCGCAGCGATCGATGCCGTCGCGGAGAAGCTGCCCTTCGAGGACGCCACGTTCGGCGCGGCGATGTCGACCTTCTCGGTGCACCAGTGGAAGAACCTGAATGCCGGCCTTTCCGAGATGCGGCGGGTGACGCGCGGCCCGATCGCGATCATGACCTGCGCTCCCGACGAGCTCGATCGCTTCTGGCTCAACGCCTATTGCCCGGAGGTGATCGCGGTCGAGGCTGTGCGCTATCCGGCAATCCGCGATATCGCGGAAGGCCTCGGCGGTACGACGGATGTCTTGCCCGTCCCGATCCCGCTCGACTGCACCGACGGCTTCAACGAGGCCTATTACGGCCGCCCCGAGATGCTGCTCGATCCGGCCGCGAGGCTCGCCTGCTCGGCCTGGAGTTTTGTCGCGGACGACGTCGTACGGCGTTTCGAGGACCGTCTCGGCAATGATCTCGTGTCGGGCCGCTGGGACGCGCGACAGGGGCACTATCGGCAGCGTCCGACCTTCGTCGGATCGCTCAAGCTGATCGTCAACCACATCTGACCCGGCAAAAGCGCGCCGGCGTGGATATGCATTCCGGATATCCGGCGTCTTCGCCTTGTCCCTCGCGGGCAAGAGTGGCAATCTCGCAGGCGAATAGCCAAGAGACTTCATCATGTCGCGCGCGAGCGTCAAATCGCTTCCCCAGCTGAGCCTGCGTATCGACCTCGACGGCGAGGATCGGATCGGGCCCGGCAAGATCGAGCTGTTGGAGCAGATCCGCGAGCACGGCTCGATCTCGGGGGCCGGCCGCGCCATGGACATGTCCTACAAGCGCGCCTGGGACCTGGTCGACGAGATCAACCGCATCTGCGGACATGCCGCGGTCGAACCGCAGGCCGGCGGCAAGAACGGCGGCGGCGCGATGCTGACGCCTTTCGGCGAGAAACTTGTTGCGCGCTACCGCAAGATCGAGCGCGATGCCGCCCGCGCGGTGCACAAGGAGCTGGAAGCGCTCAGGAGCGACATCGCCCGTTCCCGGAAATCGTGAACCGGCGGGCGCGCGTGGGCGGGGAGCAACCCGGCCGCCGGCGGCTCGCTATTGCATCCAGCGTGGCAGGGGCAGATTTTTCTTGCGCAGGAATTCCGGGTTGAACAGCTTGGATTGATAGCGCTGTCCGCCATCTGCGAGGATGGTCACGATGGTTTTGCCTGGACCGAGGTCGCGCGCAAGTCGCATGGCTCCGACGATATTGATCGCGCTTGAGCCGCCCAACACCAGTCCTTCATGCTCGATCAGGTCGAACAGAACAGGCAAGGCTTCCTCGTCCGTAATCCGATAGGCCATATCGATCGGCGTACCTTCGAGGTTCCTGGTGACACGGACTTGCCCGATCCCTTCGGTGATGGAGTCTCCCTCTGTCGTCAGCTCGCCTTTGGTGAACCAATTGTAGAGAGCGGCCCCCATGGGATCGCTGAGCGCAATCTTGATGCCGGGATTTCGTTCCTTGAGGGCCCGCGCGATCCCACCCAAGGTACCGCCGCTCCCAACGGCACATGTGAAGCCGTCTATTCGTCCATTCGTCTGCTGCCAGATCTCAGGACCGGTCGTGCGATAGTGTCCCTCCCGATTGGCGACATTGTCGAACTGATTGGCCCAGAAAGCGCCGAGCTCCTCGGCGAGCTGACCGGAATAGCGCGCGTAATGACCCGGATTGGAATAGGGTACGGCAGGCACCAGACGCAGGTCGGCACCGCACAGCCGCAACATGTCCTTTTTCTCCTGACTTTGGGTATCAGGCATCACGATCACGCTTCGATAGCCGCGTGCATTCGCCACGAGTGCTATGCCGATTCCGACATTGCCGGCTGTTCCTTCGACGATGACGCCTCCTGGCCCAAGCTTGCCGCATCGCTCGGCATCGTTGATCATGGCCAGCGCCGCGCGATCCTTGATCGAGCCGCCGGGATTGAGAAATTCGGCCTTGCCATAGATCTCGCAACCCGTGGCCTCCGACGCCATTCGCAGCCTGATCAATGCCGTGTTGCCGATAGCGTCCAGGAAGCCCGTTCGAACATCGCTCATCGCTTGCCCACCTCCACGCGCCCACAACTTTAGGCTGGCGAACAGGCAATGCGATTCTGTAGTTCAGGCGACGCGTGCAATATTTTCGGCGCTCGACCGGCCCAATCGGCAATTCCATTCTCAGACCGCGTTTTATTGGCGCCTTTGGCCCAAGCCGCTAGTTCGGCCGCACCGACATTTCCGGCATCGGCTGGGTCAGCGCTTCGCCGAGCAGGCTCTGCTCGGCTTTCGGGATCGAGAAGCGCACCTTGAAGCCGTCCTCGGTCTGAAGCGTGATGATGCGCTGGGTCGTATCGGTCGCCTGCTCGATCGCCCAGGACGCCAACGGATAGGCGTAGCGCAGGCTCTGGTCGCCGTAGCGGGCCTTCAGCGCCGCCTCGAGCAGCCCGGGCAGCGTCATGATGAGCGCGCCGACCTGGTTGAGCGAGACGCTGACCGCAGCAGGGTTGCCCGCCAGATCCTCGAAGCCCAGCGAGATCGCGCCGCCGTCGGACGCCACCTCGCAGGTCGTGAGCTGCCTCACCTTGATTTCCATCGCCAGTCCCGGAACACGGTTCGCTATATTCATTACGATATATCGATATCTCCACCCGCGTCCAGCCCTGCTTTTCTGGAATTGATCGAGCCGGCCACCATGGCCGGTTCGGCGAAGTCGTGATATATAGTTCGATATAACGAGGCCCGAACGGCCCGTTTCTGCAAGGGAGCGCAAAGCCAATGAGTGACTACAATCTTCTCATCGACGGCAAGATGGTGCCCGGCGACCAGACCATGCCGGTTCTCAATCCCGCGACCGAAGAGGTGCTGGCGCAGTGTCCGCGTGCCTCGAAGGCGCAGCTTGATGCTGCCGTCGCCGCGGCGAAGGCCGCCTTCCCGGCCTGGGCCGCGACCCCGATGGCGGAACGCCGCAAGCTCGTGAACAAGATGGCCGACGTCATCGAGGCCAATTCGGGCGAGCTCGCCCACATCCTCACCAGCGAGCAAGGCAAGCCGCTTGGCGACGCCACCGGCGAAGTTTTGGGGATGGCCGCGTTCTTCCGCTACCTCAGCTCGCTCGAATTGCCGATGAAGGTGATCGAGGATTCCGGTGACCGCAAGGTAGAAGCCTATCGCCGCCCGCTCGGCGTCGTCGGCGCCATCATTCCCTGGAACTATCCGCTCCTGATCCTCAGCTTCAAGCTGCCATCGGCGCTGCTCGCCGGCAATACGCTGGTGGTGAAGCCGGCGCCGACCACGCCGCTCGCGACCCTGCGCTTCGCCGAGCTGATCAAGGACGTCCTGCCGAAGGGCGTCCTCAACTTCATCACCGACGCCAACGATCTCGGCGGCGAGATGACCAAGCATCCTGATATCCGCAAGATCTCGTTCACCGGTTCCTCCGCCACGGGACAGAAGGTGATGGCGAGCGCGGCGCAGACGCTCAAGCGCATCACGCTCGAGCTCGGCGGCAACGACGCCGGTATCGTGCTCGACGACGTCGACCCGAAGAAGGTCGCGCCCGGCATCTTCGAGGGCGCATTCCAGAACTCCGGTCAGGTCTGCCTCGCCATCAAGCGGCTCTATGTCCACGAGTCCGTCTATGACGAGCTCTGCAACGAGTTGGTCGCGATCGCCAAGAGCACGGTGGTCGACGACGGCGCCAAGCAGGGCACCAAGCTCGGGCCGCTGCAGAACAAGATGCAGTACGAGAAGGTGAAGACGTTCCTCGAGGACGCCCGCAAGAACGGCAAGGTGGTCGCCGGCGGTTCGGCGATGGACCGTCCCGGCTATTTCATCGAGCCGACCATCGTGCGCGACATCCAGGAAGGCTCCAAGCTGGTCGACGAAGAGCAGTTCGGCCCCGTGCTGCCGCTGATCAAGTATTCCGACAAGAACGACGCGATCCGCCGCGCCAACGCCACCACCTACGGCCTCGGCGCTTCGGTCTGGTCGTCCGACATCAAGCGCGCGCACGAGGTCGCAACGCAGCTCGAGTCCGGCACGGTCTGGATCAACAAGCACCTCGACATGGCCCCGCACATCCCGTTCGGCGGCGCCAAGCAGTCGGGCATCGGCACCGAATTCGCCGAGGAAGGTCTCGCCGAATTCACCCAGCTCCAGATCATCAACGGCCCGCCCGCGGCCTGATCGGAAAGCCGGGGCCGCGGCGGAAGCGTCGCGGCCCCAATTCTCTGCCGTCAAACGGAGGCGGACCATGTTCGATGCGCAATGCGACCTCGCCGCCCTCGTCTACGAGGTGCATCAGGACCCCGACGCGGTCCTGCGCAGCTTCGCGGCGGATCTCAACGCGCGTGGCTGTCGCGTCGTCGGCATGGTTCAGGCCGGCCAATGCGCGGATTCGAGCCTGTCGGCGGTGCTGCTTCACAGCGGCGAGACGCTTCTGCTCGCGCAGGATTTCGATCCGGCCGCGCGCGGCTGCCGTCTCGATCTCGCGCGGCTGCAAAATGCGGGGATGCGGATCGCGGACGCGCTTTCGCATGGCGCCGATCTCCTCATCATCAACCGCTTCGGCAAGCGCGAGCGCGACGGCAAGGGCCTGTCCCATCTGATCGAACGCGCGCTCGACGCCGACATTCCCGTGGTGATCGCGGTCGGCAGAGACCATTTCGCCGACTGGATCAAGTTTGCCGGCGGCATGAGCGTCAGGCTCGGCTGCGAGCGCGACGCGCTGGAGGCGTGGTGGCGGAGCATCTCCACAAGCAACGCGCGGCTTGACGTTGGATCACTGTGCGAAATTCTGAAGTGAACGATCTGAGCCTGCCGGACTCGCGTACTTGTCCGTGAAGTCCTCAGAACATCGCGCCGGCTCGCCCTGTCGCCACCGCGCAGGCAGTAGTTTCCCGGAATATGGCCGACGGTCGGGCCTCTGATACGCTTCTGCGGATTCAACCCGCTCACCCCCGACATGCCTGGGTTCCCGAAATGCCGGTACGTCGGCTAAAACCATCGCGCGTCCTCGGCGTCGAGCGCTTCTCGGACTTCGACGATTTTCGCGCCAACGAGGTGCTCGGACTCGGCATCAGCACGCCACTCCGTCCGCGGGAATTCTCGCTGTCTCGCGCCATCCTGCCGCTCCGCGACGGGCTCTTCGTGCTCCAGCGCTCCTTCGCACGGCGGTATGAGGCCGAGATCGGCACGGACAACGGCCTCGGCCTCGTTGTTCCCCTGACCTTTCACTCCATCGCCAATGGCCACGAGGTCGATAGTTCGATGATCGCCGTCATGCGCGGCAAAACTGCCGTAGAAGCGATCGAGCATCATCCCAACATTTACCTGATGCTGCGCTTCAACTCGGACATGCGCCATCGCGGTTGGGCGGATTTCGACACCAGCCTCGCCTATGTTCGCGCGCAGGACGATCCGATGACGCGCCTGCGCGCCGCTATCCTGGAGATGTTCTCGCTGGCATCGGCGTCCAACGATCCCCGGCAATTCGAGGCGCTCAACCGCCCGATCCAGGAAACGCTGCTTGCCGGCCTCGACGCTGCCCTGCTGCCATCAGGCGCACGCAGCGCCCGCCCCGGTTCATTCGACAAGCACCGCAAGCTGATCGCCCATCTCGACGACGTCGTTGCGCTGTTCGGCAGCAAGCCTCTCTACAGCGACGACCTCTCCGCCGCGCTTGGCGTCTCCGTGCGCACGCTCCAGACCGCGACGCGCGCGGTGCACGGCGTGAGCCTGCATCACTATCTGCGTCTCAAGCGGCTATGGTCGACCCGCATTCAGCTCATGACCGGAAGCGCCGGACTGAGTGTCAAGGCCGCGGCGCTCGGCAACGGCTTCTGGCATCTCGGCGACTTCTCGCGGGGCTACAAGATGACGTTCGGCGAGGCGCCATCCGAGACGCTGGCGCGGGGCCGTCGCCTCTAGGTGCCGCCGCGATCGCACGCTCAGCCGTGAGGGGCCGCCTTGCGGTGCCCGCTCTCGCTGAGACGGTCGACCCAGGCGATACCGATCGCGGAAATGATGAAGGTCAGGTGGATCAGGACCTGCCACATCACGCCGGACTCGGTGAAATTGCTGCGCGTGGTGCCGAGATTGCCGGCCTCGATGAAGGTCCTGAGCAGCGAGATCGAGGAAATGCCGATGATCGCCATCGCGAGCTTGATCTTCAAAACGCTGGCATTGACGTGGCTCAGCCATTCCGGCTCGTCTGGATGGCCGTTCAGGTTCAGCCGCGACACGAAGGTCTCGTAGCCGCCGACGATCACCATGACCAGCAGGTTCGAGATCATGACGACGTCGATCAGTCCGAGCACGACCAGCATGATCTGCTGCTCGCTGGCGTCGAACGAGTGCGCGACCAGGTGCCAGAGCTCTTTCAGGAACAGCAGCACATAGACGCCCTGCGCGACGATGAGGCCGACATAGAGCGGCACTTGCAGCCAGCGCGAGCCAAAGATGAGTTGGGCGAATGGACCGATTTTCGGTCGCGGCCCGGCGTGCGCCGAAGGTGCTTTGGGTTCAGACGTCATGGATCACTCCGGATTGCAGGCAGGAATTGTCGCCTCAGAGACTCGCGATGACGGGCGCGAGCTCGAGCGAACCGCGATAGATCATCTCGAAGGCGACGTAAACGATGATGGCGAGACCGACATAGGCGATCCAGCGCTGCTTCTGCAACACCCGGCCGAGCAGATCGGCGGCGACGCCCATCATCGCGACCGACAGCAACAGTCCGAACGCGAGGATGTAGGGATGCTCGCGCGCGGCGCCCGCGACCGCGAGCACGTTGTCGAGAGACATCGAGACGTCGGCGGCGACGATCTGCAACGCCGCCTGCCCGAAGGTCTTGCGCCGCGCCGGTGCGCTGCCCGCGTTGCCGCCATGGCTTAACGCGAGCTCGGTATGCGCGGACTGCTCGCGCAGCTCGCGCCACATCTTCCAGCACACCCACAGCAGCAGCACGCCGCCGGCGAGCAGCAGGCCGATCACTTGCAGGAGCTGGGTCGCGACCCCTGCAAACACGATACGCAAGGCTGTGGCGGCGACGATGCCGACGACGATCGCACGGCGGCGCTGCTCGGCCGGCAGGCCGGCGGCGGCAAGGCCGATGACGACGGCGTTGTCGCCGGCGAGCACGAGGTCGATCAGGATAACCTGGAGCAGCGCGGTCAGCGCGTCGGCGGTGATGAATTCAGTCATGATTGATCATTTTTCGATGCAGACGGATCGAGCCATTGCGGCTTCTTCCGCTCGACCCAATCCAGGACCTTGGAGCGCGAGGCGCGCAACGCCGGGACGTCTTCGGCGAGCAGTGCGAGGCCGAGCGGCAGCATCCAGACTCCGAGCACCGGCAGGAAGGAGAGCACGCCGCCAATGATGAGCAACGCGCCCGACGGGATCCTCACCCAGCGGCTGGACGGTTTGAGCAGATAGGTGACGGTGTTGCCCATGCGCGGCGGCAGGCGGCGGACGAGCTTGTCGAGACGCGGATCGCCACCGGCCATCTGGCCGGTGGTGCCCGCGTTTCCTGTCGTACGCTCGTCCGATGCTGCACTCATGCTCACTCCTGCGTGGCGGCGCGCCGTTCAGTGCCTGCGCTGCCCGGCGCCACCGGCTTTGCGCGCGGCAGCACCAGCGTCAGCAGGCGCAACAGCTTGATCGCCTGCACCTCATGGGGATGCACGTCCTCGTCCGCAGCCGCGACGCGCTCCGACAGTTCCATCAAATGGGCCGACAGCGGCAGGTCCGAGACCGGACGCAACGTGTCGATCACCACATTGGCAAAGTCGGGCTCCTCGAGCCGTTCCGCCAGTTCGTCGAATATTGCAAACAGCCGGTCGTCGCTCATGTGCGGCGCCAGTCCGCGATCCCTGATGAAGCGGATCACCTCGTCGCGCTCGACCGGCGAAACGCGCCGGTCGGCGACGGCGACGAGCGCGCCGGCAATCACCAACGCGACCGCGGCCTGCTCGTTCAGCCTGGACGGTTCCGTGATCTCGATTTCGGTCGGATTTGAAGTGGCGGCGTCGGACATCGTAGCTCCCTTACGTTGCGAAATGACCGCGCGGAGCTGCGATGGGGACGATTGGTCGGAGGAAACAGAGAAGGCCCGACGATCGGCCGATCCATCGCATTCGCGCGGGACAGGTCATCCGACATCGCGAGGTTTTGCCGACATGGTCGGCGTCCTCGCCAGAGGGGCCCGGATTCTTGTTCGTCTCAGACATAAAGATGGGGTCGCCGGAATCAAGCCAACGAGACTGCGACCAGCCGCCGCATCGGGTTCCATGACACTATGTTTGGTTAAGCAATAGTGCGCGTCTCTCCGTGTCCCGGACGCGCTGCAACGCCCTTCGCGTTGCTGCGCAGAGCCGGGACCCGGAAGGCCACGCATTCCGCCGCAATATCGACCCCGGCTCAGCAGCGTACCGCCGAAGAGGCGCTACGCTGCGTCCGGGGCACGAGACCGCCGTTTGGCGCGCAACTGCATCAGCATCGTCATTGCGAGCGCAGCGAAGCAATCCAGAATCTTTCCGCCGCGGCAGCCTGGATTGCTTCGCTGCGCTCGCAATGACGGAGTGTGGGGCGACAGCGTCGCTCCTTCAATTCGCCCGCTCGACCAGATGCGCCCGCGACGGTGCGGGATCGAACTTCTCGCCGAAATATTGCGTTTCGTGCGCCACCAGTCCTTCGCGGAATTCCATGATGCTGACGACATAGGACGGCACGCCGTCATAGGTCAGCACGAACTCGCTCACCCAGAGATCGCCGCCGCCGACGATCCGGCGGACCGCGAAGCGCTTCTTGTTGGGCTGCACGAACCGGCTTTCCTGAATCGTCCTGCGGCCGCGGATGCGCTCGCCGGACTGCGGATAGTCGAGCACGGCGTCCTCGCGGTAGATGTCATGCTCGGCCTCGAAATCATTCGCGTCCGACGCATCCCAATGGCGCTGAAGGGCCGCCAGTATCGCCTGATCATCCATCGCGATCTCCCGTCTTGCGGTGTCTGCTCCCCAGATCGGGGCGCAGACAGCCGGCGACAAGACCGGCTAGCAACGTCTAACAACGACTAACGGGCCAAAAATCCGACATGGATGCAGATTGGCATTGCAGCGACCTGGAATCCACCAGCGCCGCGCCCGTCACGCCGGGGAACCCCATGGCCCGTTTGCTCTCCCTCAATGTCGGCCTGCCGCGCGACATCGCGTGGCAAGGCAGGACCGTGCATACCGGAATCTGGAAGACGCCCGTCAGTGGTCCGCGCAGGGTGCGCCGGCTCAACATCGACGGGGATGGCCAGGGCGATACCGCCGGTCATGGCGGCGAGCAGCGCGCCGTCTACGTCTACCAGCAGGACTCCTATCGATATTGGCAGGAGCACCTCGGTCGATCGAACCTCGTCCACGGTCAATTCGGCGAGAATTTTACCGTCGAGGGCCTCGCCGACAGGGACGTCTGCATCGGAGACCGTTACAAAATCGGCTCTGCCCTGTTCGAGGTGACGCAGCCGCGCGTCACCTGCTACCGGCTGGGCATTCGCATGGAGGAGCCGGACATGGCCGCGCTGCTCGTCAGGCACGGCCGGCCCGGCTTCTATTTTCGGGTAATCGAGGAAGGCGACGTCGAGGCCGGCGACGAGATCGTCCGGGTCGCTGATGGCCCCGAACACATGAGCGTGTCCGAGATCAATGCGCTGCTCTACTTGCCGCCCCACCCGCGCGACGGCCTGGAGCGCGCGCTGAAAATTCCGGCGCTGAGCGGCGGCTGGCGTCATTCCTTCGAGGCGCTGCTCAAGCAGCAGCGCAAGGACACGATAGCGGGAAACGCCGGGCTCGGCCCGGCGGCGAGCCCGCCTCCGGCCTGGCGCGGCTTCCGGCCGTTTCGCGTGGCGCGCAAGATCGCCGAAAGCGGCAACGTGACGTCGCTGATCCTCGAACCCACGGACGGACATCCCGTCGCCGCCGCCCTGCCCGGGCAGTTCGTCGTCGTGCGGCTCGGCGCCTCCACTGCACCGGCGATGACGCGCAGCTATTCGCTGTCCAGCCGCTCCGATGCCGCGTCCTGGCGCATCAGCATCAAGCGGGAGGCGCACGGTGCGGCGAGCCAATATGTCGCCGACGAGGTCAAGATTGGCGACGCCGTGCAGATCGGCGCGCCGCGCGGAAGTTTCACGCTGCGGCAAGATCCACGGCCCGTCGTCCTGCTGAGCGCCGGCATCGGCGTGACGCCGGTGCTTGCGATGCTGCACGCACTCGCCGCGGAAGCATCGACGCGAGAGGTCTGGTGGCTGCACGGCACCCGCAACGGTCGCGAACATGCGTTCGCCGCCGAGGTGCGCGGCTTGTTGGCTGGGCTGACCCACCATCACAGCCATGTCTGCTACAGCGCGCCCGACCCGGGCGATCGTCTCAATGTGGATTTCGACGCGATCGGACATCTGGACCTCCGGGTGCTTCAAACCCTCGGCGTCCCCTCAAACGGTGATTTCTATCTGTGCGGGCCGGCACCGTTCATGACTAATCTCTCGCGCGGGCTTGCCGGACTCGGCATCGCAGCGGATCGCGTTCACACCGAGATGTTCGGCGCCGGACCGTCCCTGACACCCGGCATAGCGTCCTCCCCGCAGACGCGGGCGCACTTGCCGGCTGGCGCAACCGGCCCGGGCCCGATGGTCTCGTTCGCCCGCAGCGGCCTCAATGTCTGCTGGGGACCGTCATATGCCAGCCTGCTCGAACTGGCCGAAGCGTGCGACGTTCCCGTGCGCTGGTCGTGCCGGACCGGCGTTTGCCACAACTGCGAGAGCGGGCTCGTGGCCGGCGCCGTCAGCTATGCTCCGGACCCGCTCGACGCACCTGCGGACGGCAATGTTCTGATCTGCTGTTCAAGGCCTCAGGGCGACGTCGTGATCGATCTGTGAGTGTCGGCACTCACGCCAGACATGCGAGAAGACATGCGAGAGTTCGAAGACATGGGAGAGTTCAATGCGACCTGACATGATGCCGGGAGTAACCTTCCCCGATTACGAGCTCAGCGACCACACCGGCAAGCACCGAAAGCTCTCCGAGCTCCAGGCTGGCGATCCGATGGTGCTCGTTCTCGGCCGCGGCGGCTTCTGTCCGAAGGACCGCCGTCAGGCCGAAGGCCTGCTGCAACTCCATCGCGAGATGGAGGTCGGCTATTGCCGGCTGGTCACGATCACCACCGACAACATCACCCAGACCAGCGAATATCGCAGCGGCGTCGGGGCGCACTGGCCTTTCCTGTCGGATTCGCGGCGGATCGTTCAGAAGGATCTCGACATCGCCGAATACACCGATCCCGTCCACGATCCGATGATCCCGCATGTCATCGTGCTGGAGCCCGGCCTGCGCGTTCACAAGATCTATAACGGCTACTGGTTCTTCGGACGCCCGACCATCGAAGAGCTGCGCCAGGATCTCCGAGCCGTCAGCATGAATTGCCGGCCGGACTGGGACATCACCGCGCCCGGGCTGAAGGCGCTCTGGGATCAGGGCCGCAAGGAGCATTTTTATCCCTACGGCAAGGCTTACGTCGAAACTCTCGGCGAACGGGATTAGAACCACATTCCGGCATCGTCCGTTCGGACGAATGCCGACCCAGGAATGTGGATGATCCAGATGAAGACCAATCCCGGCGATCGCGCCGGCCGCATGGGTGCGCGCCAGATCTACGAAGCCCTGAGGGATCAGATTCTGACGCGGGTCTACGGCATTGACGGCCTGCTGCCGTCGTCGCGGACGCTTGCCGGCGAGATGGGCGTGGCGCGCTCGACCGTGACCGTCGCCTATGAACAGCTCGCCGCCGAAGGTTTCATCGAGACACGCCATGGCGCGCGGCCGCGCGTTGCCCGCGCCGTCGTCGAACGCGGACGCGCGCGCGCCGAATCGCGGCCCTCGGCGCGCAAGGTACGGCTGTCGGCCTTCGGCGAGCGGCTGCGGTCTGACCCGCCGCGCTGGACCGAGCCGCCGCGCGGCCTCGTCGCGAACTTCCGCTATGGCGAGCTCTCGCCGTCGGATTTCCCGGTGCTGGCGTGGAAGAAGGCCGTGACGGCGGCAATGGCTCGCAGGCCCGAGCGGCTGGCCTATGACGACCCCTGCGGCGCGCCGCGGCTGCGGACCGCGCTTCAGGGTTATCTGTGGCGATCGCGAAGCGTCCGCTGCGAGGTCGATCAGATCGTCGTCGTGAACGGCTCGCAGCAGGGCCTCGACATTTGCGCGCGCCTCCTGCTCGACGCCGGCGACCGCTTCGTGATGGAGGATCCCGGCTACCAGATGGCGCGGCACACGCTCGCGGCGACGGGCGCCGAAACGGTGCCGATCCCCGTTGACGCGGACGGACTGGAGACAGCGCGGCTCGACGGCATCGAGGCCCGGCTCGCCTATGTGACGCCGTCGCATCAATATCCACTCGGCGGCGTCATGCCGATCGGGCGCCGGCATCAATTGCTCGCCTGGGCACGCAAGCACGACGCCTACGTGATCGAGGATGATTACGACAGCGAGTATCGCTACGACACCCGGCCGATCCCGCCGCTGCAAGCGCTGGAGGGCAGCGACAACGTGATCTATCTCGGCACCGTCTCCAAGACGCTCTCCCCGACCCTGCGGATCGGCTACCTGGTCGTGCCCGCCGGGCTGCGATCCCTGTTCGCCGCCGCCAAGCAGATCATGGACCGGCACACGCCGCTGATCGAACAGCACGCGCTCGCTTCGATGCTCGAAAGCGGCGCCTATGACAGCCACGTCAGGCGCGTGCGCCGACGCAACGCCGAGCGTCAGCAGGCACTGATCGGCGCGTTGCGCCGCCGGTTCGGAGATCGCGTCCGGATCGAGGGCACGGCGGCGGGCCTGCACGTGGTGGCGTGGCTCGACGATCTGCCGCAGAAGCGCGAGGATGCATTGATCCAAGCGGCCCGCGCGAAAGGCGTCGGCATCTATCCCGTCTCTGCGTTGTTGGTCGGCCCAAGCCGGACGCCAAGCCGGTCGCCGAGCCGGACGCGGAAGACCGTCGGTCTCGTCATGGGCTATTCGGCGCTGGAGATCGCGCAGATCGAGAGAGGCTGCAAGCTTCTCGCGCAGGCCGCCACCGAACTGGACTGATGAAATCACATGGAACTGGCCGTTTCATATAGGCCAGATTCCGGCTATCTCCGCATCGAGAACGGAGACACGCCATGTACATCCCGCCCGCCTTCAAGGACGACGACATCGAGAGCATCCGCGCCACTATCCGCGACGCCCGGCTCGCCAGCCTGGTGACGGCCACCGCCGAGGGCCCGGTCGCCACGCCCCTGCCGCTCTTTCTCGACGAGAGCGAAGGCGAGCACGGCGTGTTGTACGGACATGTCGCCAAGGCCAACCAGCAATGGAAGCTCCCGCCGATCGGCGATGCGCTCGCCATCTTCAACGGCCCCGACGCCTATGTGACGCCGTCCTGGTACGCGACCAAGCAGGAGACCGGCAAGGTGGTGCCGACCTGGAATTACGTCGCCGTGCACGCCTACGGCCCGGTCGAATTCTTCCAGGAGCCGGAGCGCCTGCTCGACGCCGTGACGCGGCTGACCAAAAAGCACGAAGGCGTGCGCGCCAAGCCGTGGGCCGTCAGTGACGCCCCCGCCGATTTCATCGCCGCGCAGCTGCGAGGGATCGTCGGCGTGCGCATCCCCGTGGTGCGGTTCGAAGGTAAGCGCAAGATGAGCCAGAACCGGCCCGAGGCCGATCGGGTCGGCGTCGCGCAGGGTCTCGCTGCAAGCGAGAACCTCGGCGATCGCGAGGTCGCGGCGCTGATCCCGCTGCCAACCTGAGTCAGCTTGCGCAGGAATGCGCGACGACGCGCTCGCCCCTCACAACGGCTTCCGCCAGTTTGCGCCCGACGTCACCGAAATCCGATAGGGCAAGATAGCCTTGCGCGTAGGCTTCCTGCGTCAGGCGTTCGAAGCGCTTGTCGTCTCCGGTCGACCATTGCTTGGCGATGTAGTCTGCCCCGGCTTTCCCGAAAATCTTGGGGTAGTGTTCCATGTCGTTCTGACGACGATAATAGTAGTAGTCGATATGGGCGACGAATTGCTTCCGCCCCTCTCCCGCGCAACGCGATCCATAAGGGCGCTCGAACGCCAGAGCGGTCTCGCGGCGCAAGCCTGCGCGGCCGCCCACGAAGATCTCTTCGTTGGAGCCATAACCCGGACCATCGACCGGTGCTGCTGGTTGCTGGGCTGTCTTCTGCGGAGCGAATGCCCAGGCGGCGACCTGCCAGATGACAAGCGCCCAGACGATGAACCAGGCGCGGCTCATTTGAAGCTCGCCGACGCCTGCTGCCTTGGCAGGCATACCGGAGACGGATCAAACAACATACCAGGCCCGGTGAACCAGAGAACGACGTCGCGGATATCCTCCGGGAAGTCTTCCTTGACGATGCCCTTTTGATTGAACGCCTCGGCCAGCTGCGCCTTGACGCGAACGTCCAGCGGCGTGGAATACGCGGCGTTTGCCCGATCGCGCTTCTCTTCACTGCAGAACATGCCCATTCTCGGATTTGGGCAATCGTAGATCTTCACCCAGCCCCGCGCATAGGCCTCCGTAGCCGCCCTCAGGTTCGCCTTCATGGTGTCGTCGCACGGCGACATCGCGTAAGCGGTGCTTGCCTGCAATGCGTCCATCCGCAGTGCGTCTTGCTTCGGGTCTTTGTCGCTTTGCAGGGTGTGCTCCGCTTCCCAATCCTTCCGCTGCTTGGCCTTTGAATTCTCATCGCCGAACGAGGAACTGAGCGTGGGCCTCAATTCACCAACCGGCGAAACGTGCGACACCGGAAATCCGCGAATCGCCCAGGAGACGCCCACGAACGTGGAGACGAACGCCGTGCAGGTGAAAAGAACAAATCGGCTCATGATGCGCACTCAAAATTCGCGCGCAACCTAACCGTGTCGGCGTTAAGAGATGTATTAATGCGCGGCTTCCCGCAATGCAGGGTAAATGAACGTCTAAAACACGCCGCAGAAATGATCCGGACTTTGCAGAACACATCGCCGGGAACCCAACACAGGCGATCTTGTTGGTGAACCTTACGCCACATTCTGACAGGAAGGCCGCATGTGCCGCTGGATCGCATACCGGGGCGAGACGACCTCGTTCGAACCCTACGTCACCGAGCCCGAGCATTCGCTGATCGCACAGAGCATCCGCTCGCTGCAGTCGACGGCCGGTTCGAACGGCGACGGCTTTGGTCTCGGCTGGTATGGCGAGCATCCGGAACCAGGCCTTTATCGCGAGACCCGTCCGGCCTGGTCGGACGAAAACCTGCGCTACCTCTGCCGCCATCTGCGCTCGCATCTGTTCTTCGCCCATGTGCGCGCCGCCACCGGCACGGCGGTGACGCGGCAGAATTGTCATCCGTTCGCCTGCGGCCAGTGGATGTTCATGCACAACGGCTTCGTCGGCAGCTGGAATCGCCTGCGGCGCAAGGTCGAAGCGCTGATCCCCGATGCCTACTACCCCTCGCGGCTGGGCACGACCGATTCGGAGGCCGTGTTCCTCGCCATGATGGGCGCGGGTCTCGACCGCGATCCACTTGGCGCAACGCAAGCCGTGCTGCAATCGCTGGTCGGCCTGGTCAACGAGGGCGAGCTTCGTGAGCGCCTGCGCTTCACCAGCGCGATCGCAAACGGCCGGGATCTCTATGCGTTTCGCGTCGCGGTCAACGATGCCGCCAACACGCTCTATTATCGCGAGGCCGGCGGCGGCCACGTCGTCGTCGTGTCCGAGCCCTTCGACAAGGAAACGGACTGGACGGAAGTGCCGCCGAATCACGCGCTGGTCGCGCGCGCGTCCGAAACCGTGAAGATTGTTCCGTTCGACCTTGCAATTTCCGGTGGGGCCGACGCGGAACCGGCCCGTGTCAGGCGGATTATTGCCCGCAGGTAATACCACTGCCGGGTGGCCCTATGACATTTGCATCAGACGTTTTGAAACTGCTGCGCCTCGATTCCTCCGATGACAGGCAGCACCTCGTCATCCGCTCTGCCGGCGGACGCGGCAAGGCGGCTGAATACTCCTTCGGCATCGAGGAGGAATACTTCCTCGCCGATCGCCGCAGCCTCGAGGTCGCGATCGAAACGCCCAACGCGCTGTTCGAGTCGGTGAACTGGTCCACCGGCGGTCAGGCGATGCGGGAGATGCTGCAATCCCAGCTCGAAGTTGCCACCAACGTTCACATCGATGTCAATGACGCCCGGGAAGAGCTGCGGTTCCTCCGCCGCGAGGTCGCCAACGTCGCCGCACAATACGGCTTCGTCATCATGGCCTGCGGCACGCATCCGACCGCGGTCTGGCGGATGTCGCAGCCGAGTCCGAAGCCGCGCTACGAGGAGATGATCGAGGATCTGCGCAGCATCGGCCACCGCAACATGATGTGCGGCATGCATGTGCACGTTCAGCTGCCCGATCCCGAGAAGCGGATGGCGGTGATGCGGGCGATGCTGCCCCATCTGCCGCTGTTCATCGCGCTGTCGGCCTCGTCCCCGTTCTGGAATTCCCACAAGACCGGGCTGAAGGGCTACCGGCTTGCCGCCTATTCCGAGCTGCCGCGCACCGGCTTGCCCGAACTGTTCGAAACCAGGCACGACTACGACGAATATGTCGGCGCGCTGCAACGCTCCGGCGTGATTCCCGACGAGAGCCATATCTGGTGGGCGATGCGGCCGTCCATGAGGCATCCGACCCTCGAGCTTCGCGCGCCCGACACCTGCACCTTCATCGACGACGCCGTTGCCATCGCCTCGCTCTATCGCTGCCTGACGCGCCACCTTTATCTGCGGCCGCATCGGTCGAAGCAGGTCACGGCGGTCGAGCGCGCGATTGCGGTCGAGAACAAATGGCGGGCCCAGCGTTACGGCACCGATTGCATCTTTGCCTCGAAGGAGGGGCCGGTCACCATCTCGGAGCTGCTGAGCCGGATCATCGACGACGTCGCCGAGGACGCAGCCGCGCTGAACTGCGCCGCCGAGGTCGAGCACTGCCGGACCATCGTGGAGCGTGGCAGCTCGGCGGAATTCCAGCTTCGCGCCTATCGCGAGAATGCGGAGGACATCGGGGCGGTCTCGCGCTGGATCGCAGCCTCGACGATCTCGGGCACGAGCGCTCCGATCGGAAGCGTTCGTGCGCCTTCATAGCGCCCGCGCAAGCTTGGCGAACGACAATGTCGCTCCTGAATTCGGTGATCGTGGAGGAACGCGTGAATCGCGTCACGTCTTGCGCTGGCTGCGGCCACGGACTTGTACCGCTGCTTTCGGCCAAGGGCCGCGCGGAGCTCAGCTGCCTCTGGTGCGAAGGCATCGACGCGCGAACGGTGGACATGGCGAAATGGGCGGACAGCCCGATCGGCAAGCCCGAGCGGAGCGCCCGTCAGCCGTTCGAATGAGCGGTTTCACATGCCCAGCCGCCGGCCTTAGCTGATCGACGCGACCTGCGCGGCTGCACGCCCGCGCCAGGGCTTGCCGACAAATTAGACAAACCGCGCGCCGTCGCCGGGGTTGCGGGCTCCGCGAAAAGGCCCAGGCAAGCCAGCCTAACGCGCCGTCTAACCTCAGGTGCAATCTCGATTTTTCATCGCGCCGCGCGGAGCCGCCGAGCCCGCGCATCGTGCTGCATCTCGACTGGCCCAGAATTCGCAAGGCAGCGTCAGGCCCGATTCCCTGCTCCCACGAATTGGCGCAGCAAGATGCGTGCGCCCGGAGACCGGACGAGCCGCAAGGATCGGAGAGTGCCATGAACGTGCATGCCGCCGGCGATCTCAAATTTACCGGCCTCACCCATCCGAATGGCGCGCCACTCCGCCTCAACGCTCAGGATTTCGTGGCGATCGATCGCGACAGGAATGCCAAGTTCGAAGCGACGTACCGGCCGCAAGCCCTCTACAACCGTGCCAGCGAGGGCTTCCACGCCAACAACGAAACCTTCCTCCTGCACGAAGTCGCGACAAACCTCCCGATCTACCGCCCGGACACCGGCCCCACCGATTTCCATCTTCATCTTCCACCGGGCGGCTTTCAGCTCGTGCTGGTCACCTCGGGCGCCTTCACCTTCGACTACGACGGACGCTTCTACAATGTCGGCCCCGGCGCGGTGATGCTGCAAAGCGCGATCGTCCACCGCCAGCTGTTCTACACCTGGTCGGGACTGTCGACCGAAGAGAACCTGAAGACGCCGCAGACCGTGGTGCCCGACCCGATCTCGATGGGTTACTCCGGCAAATTCCTCGAAGCCTTCGTGACCGATCCGACGACCTTTCCGAACCCAACCATCGTCGGTCCGGACCAGATCAACGAGGCCGAGACACCGCGCGTGGCCTGGAGCCACCCTCTGCACAACCGGCCGGCCGACGCGGGCTTCTGGCTTCAGGATCCCCTCGCGCTGGATGCGTTGTTCAAGCCGCTCGTCGACAGTCCGATCAAGTCGGCCATGCCCGTGTACGTGCGCGACATCGGGATCGAGATTCCCAGCGGCCATCTCGTCACCGGCCACATCATCGCGACCGACCCACCCGGTCAGTCGCTGCTGCCCAGGAGCACGTCGATCGCCGCGGACCCGACCTGTTTCGCCAAGGGCGAGGTCGTGATCTATCGCGTCATTCGCGGCACAGCCGAGTTCAAGAAAAGGTCCGGCGAGAGCTTTGAACTTTCCGCCGGCGATGTGGTGACGGCAGGGAAGGAGTCGATCAGCCTCATTGGCCTCGGCGAAAACACCCAGGTCCTCAGGCTCGGCCTGCTCAAGGGCATGAACGAGCTTCGCGGCTGGACGCCGACGCAGCGCGACGAGATCGACGGCCTCGCCGGCCAGATCATCACGCAGAAGGACATCCGTCCCCTGCGCACCGAGGGCAAGCCGGTCGGGTATCTGTACGGGTAGACGGTTCGCAGCCAAGCGCCTCGAGGTCTTCTTCCTTCTCCCCTTGTGGGAGAAGCGAGACCACGAAAGATGTCGCGAATTCAATGTGGTAGGCGATTGGTGTCCGCATAGTGTCCCAGATCGCCCATGCCCGGCCTTGCTGCTCTCAGGTCCATCAGGAGCTAGTCGGTCGCCTGCCTAAGCACCGGGCGGCTTCTTAGAACACCCCAACTGTTCTCCTTGCGTGGTGCCTGATTATGCACGCCTTTGCCTAGGCCCGATCACATTTTTTCTTTACCCTTGGTTGTAGAAATGATTGGCTCCGCCCGCTCGTTCGAGCTGGGGGCAAACGTGGCTGGCACAGATGCACTCTTAAAACCCGACATGCGGGCGGTGCTGTCGCGCACCCATGTCCAAGTAGACCTGCATGGACTTCTTCTACCAGTGCTGGAAGCCATCTCGAACGCTATGCACGGCGTTGAGGAACGCTTTGGCGAGGACGGAAGAACCAACGGCACTGTGGACATCCATTTCCACGACTGGAACAATCCTTCTAAGTTCAAAGTCTCTGTCACCGATAACGGTGCTGGCCTGAATGACGAAAACTACAAGTCATTCAAGACCCCCTTCACAGGACATAAGCTAAGGCAGAAAGGGCGCGGCTTCGGGCGCTTCATAGCTTTCAAAGTTTTTGCTCGGATCGTCTATGAAAGTCGGTACGCATTCTTAACGGCAGAAGACACTAGGTCATTCCGGTTCAATATCGAAGAAGAGCGTGAATTCGCCCTCTTTGAGGCAGCGCCAGAATTCTCTGGGACAGGGCTTCGCGTTACGTACGATCAACCGCTCACAACCTGGCAGGACCTTATTCGGCATCTCGACAAGGATAGCATCGCCAACGAGATAGGCGGGCATTTCCTTCCATATTTTCTGTATCGCTGGCTTCCCGAGATCACTATTCGCTTTGACCAAGAAGCACCAATCGACATTCGTAGCCGCTTCGGCTCTATGTTTGTTCAATTCGACACCGGCGCAATCACAGTTGAAATTGATGGCTCGCAAGAGCAGGCAAACTATTCCTTAGCCAGGGTGCGGCGATCACAGCAATTTAAGAGCCACTGCCTGCTGCTGTCAGCGGCGGATCGGATTGTTGGATCCCCGCGTGACCTCAGTGCTAAGATCGGAAGTCAGTTTTTTGCGGACGAGGTCGGTGAAAGATATGTCGTCATCGCCGTGGTTCGAAGCGAAGCATTCGAGAATAGGCTCAACGACGCCCGAACGGGCATAAACGTGAGCCCCCGAGTTCTGGAAGACATCGTCTCGAAAATCAGCGACGTGATCCAATCGAAAGAACTGAGTCAAATCGAAAAGATCAAGACCGAGCAATCATCCGATCTCGAAGACGCTCTCAAGGAAAACCCTATCCTCAGACTTGGTCTGCGCGGCCGCTCAGTGAAAGAGTATGTCGCGGCCAAACCCAATAATTGGTCCAGCGAGGAGTTCGTCTCAGACCTCGCAATCGAGCGCTATCGCGCAACCAATGATTTGACAAAGCAGATTGTGGCGGCGGCGGCTAATGCCGAGAATTACGAGCGCGAGATCAAAAAAATTGTCGAACAGATTGACGAAAGCAAGAAAGAAGCGTTGGCGGAGTATGTAATCCACCGAAGGAACATAATCGACCTAGTGGAGGCTGCGCGCAAATTCCAAGGTGATGGACGACACGCTCCCGAAGATGCAATTCACGATCTTGTATTCAAGCGCTTCAACGACAATGTCTCGTTAAACTACTTCGAGCACAATCTATGGCTTGTCGATGACGCTCTGGCATTTATGCCTTACATCTCTAGCGATAGAACGCTGCATGGCGGACGGCGACGTAGCGGTGACAAGGTCACAGATCTTCTCTTCTTCGATGATAGCATGGTGCTTGCCGACGAGAATGCAGCGACCTTGACAGTGGTCGAGTTTAAAAGACCAAGCAGAAACGATTATGTCTTCGGGTCGGAAAAGAGCGACCCCGTACTGCAAGTTATCAATACCGTAGCCAAGGCGACCGCTACTGGCGGACTAGCAAGAACAGACGGGACACATTTTTCGTTCGCTGGCGTAGTGCGAAAGATGGCGTATGTAATCGCTGATCTAACGCCTAGCTTGATTGGCGTCCTCCAGCAGCACGACTTTATAAATGATTGGAACCCCAAGGTCTTCGTTCGCTACCACGCCAATCAACGCGTTTTCATTCAGGCATTCGGATACGAGACCCTGCTCGAAAATGCAAAGAAGCGAAACCAGGCCTTCTTTTCGGTGCTGTTTGGACAATGACGTTTTACTCGTCGGAGCGATCAACCGCATGAATGCGAAAGATTGAGACATGTCGCTCAAGAACGACCTGCTCCGGATCGGTTACCTACCTGAAAACCTTCCTCCGCCCTTCCATACACAAGAGATAGCCCAATTCTTCGCGGACAATCCGTCGAGCTATCTGTCAGACGTCAAGAAACCATTGAGATCTGCCATCTACAACGCTTCCAAGCGAGGGACATCGCGCCGAACGTTTTCTGCAATTCATCCCGTCACAGCGCATGACTTGGCCGAGTTTTTACAGGCTCATAGCACCGATCTGGATAAGCTATTTGAAAACAATTCGGCGAGCTTGTCTGTACCCCGCCATACGCCGCAGGGCGAACGTGCTCTCGAAATCTCATCGCACAACCAGTTGGAGGTTGAGCGCCTAAGAAGGCTGTCGGGCTACCGCTTTATCGCGAAGACCGACATTTCGCGATTCTATCACTCAATTTATACCCACTCTGTTTCATGGGCATTTCATGGCAAACAAGCCGCCAAGAAAGACAGAAAATCCGACTCCACCTCAGTCTATTTCAATCGTTTGGACTTTACACTCCGGCAAGGGCAGGATGGGCAGACAATTGGAATACCAGTCGGTCCAGACGCTTCGCGATATGTCGCCGAACTACTTTCTACGTCTATCGACAGGGAATTCTTCTCTCGGCTCGGAAGTGCCGAGATCGGCTTTATTCGGCATGTCGATGATGTCTGGATAGGAGCGCAGTCTCATTCCGATGTAGAGCGAGCACTCTGGCTTTACCGGAACTGCCTGCGCGAATTCGAACTAGATATCAATGAGAATAAAACTCACATCTACGGGGCTAATTTCGGCTTCACTGACGCTTGGCCTTCTGATGTCGCAAACAGACTGGAGCTGGCTCTTGATGCACCTGACTATCGCCGTGACGAGCGCCTGAGGGCTGCACTCGAGTACGCATTCGATATGTCTCTTACCGAGACGGATGACGGAATACTGAAGTATGCTATTCGCCAGCTAGATCGGTCCAATCACCAATGGGACGAATGGGATACTTTACAACCCTTCTTGATGCGCTCCGCAATACATTTTGGCCACACGCTTGATTACGTAGTTCGCGTGTTGGTTTGGCGAAAACTAACCAAGGATGATTTGGACGATAATCGCTGGAGCGGAATAGTTAATTCACTGCTTAAGCACCACGGTCATCTTGGAAATGATAGTGAGGTCTGCTGGCTGCTATTTGCGGCGCAGATCCTGGGCATTGATGTCCCAGACGCGACGGGGCTCGACATCATCCGAAATTGCGGCGCGCTGTCGATTGTCTCGGTTATGAATTTTTTCGGCTATCACAAGACACTCTTCGATGCCATCTACGAGCTCATTAGCGCTGAAACCGCTGATGGCCCAATGTGGCCAGTGTACCTTGAATGGGCATCTAGCGGGTGGTCGCGGCATGAAGAAGTGCAAAAGCTGATCGCAGACGACACTGTGAGCGGCATGTCGCAGCGCTCAGTGTTCATTTTCGATGAGAAGCGGCTTACTCGCGTTTTTAGTGGCATCGCAGAGTCAAAGTTTAGCGACATAACGCAGGCAATCGAATTTCGTGTCAGTTCGTATGATGCGGAGGATGAGCAAGCGGAGGAGTGACCTGAGTTCAAAGGGCGGAGTGGGTCATGTGCAGTCGTCACTTTCGTCAATTACTAGACTGGAGAAGTTAGAAACGCATGTCCACAAAGCGGCAAGTCTTAGGTCGATTTGGCGAACTGACCGTAGCAAAGCATTGCCAATGCCCCAAATGCAAAAGAAGCCGGACGTTGAAGCGGCTCCCCAACAACTTCAAATGTGCAGACCTTATTTGCGATTTTTGCGGTTATCTGGCGCAGGTGAAGGCGACTAGCGTGCGCAGCATCGACAATGTACCAAGCGCGGTCCTGGGAGCCGCGTGGGGACCGCAGAAAGATCGAATGGCCGCCGCGATCTACTTTCCGCTTTTTTTGGTGCTGGTTGCCGGGAAACAGCATTCGATCTTCTACCTATCAGCAGATTTGCAGTCGCCAACGATGTTCAAAGCGCGCAAACCGCTCTCGTCGGCTGCAAGACGCGCGGGATGGCGAGGCTTTATCTACGATTTGACGAGCGCTCAACAGAGCTTCGTGAGACTTAAGTAACTGGCGCTTGAGAGTTGACCAGAGATAGCTACGGTACTGACCGATGATTGATCAACCTCGACGATTTGATGAAGTAACAAAGATAGAAATAGACGCTGTCCTAGCCTTCCTGCGTGCCGGCATTGAATATCAATCCCGCGTAGCGAGGATCATGCGCACGATCTCAGAGGCCGCGCATTTCGGCATTTACCTCAATAGCTCACAAGGAAAGGCCACAAACTTGATCATGAGCAAGGAGGCGGCGGCACTCCTCGGTCGTAGCAATCGAAAAGAATTCCTTGATCAAACGATCTTAGAGCATCCGCTTCCGTTGGAGGCAATCTACAGAGAGTTGGCAGCAGATGTTTCCTCGTTGCAGCCCGATCACATCATCGATGCGCTTGCGCAGTATCCGCTTGTCACAGTGACCGTGGGCGAAGATCGCCGGCTCTCACCATTTGATTGGGCGCCTCCGATTGAGAGGTACGCACTAGCAAAAATCGAAGTTGGCCGAGTTGATCGGATTGCCTTCGGTAGTGAACCCGCCTGGCGACCGGAGGCACTTACCGCTCCAACCAGAGGATCATCATCTATTCCGCCAACCAAGCGTTTCCCCAATTTACATGCGCAAACATATGAAGCTATCCGTTCGCTTGTGCTCAACGAAGCAACAGTTCCGGTCAATGCGGATGGCAGCTCGCAAGGTGAAAACCAGAAACTTGCCGAGAAGTGCCTGATACAGCTGTGCCGACCGTTCAACCCGACAATGACAGCCGAGGAGTTTTGGTCAGAAGGTTGGCGTCATTTTCGTTGGGCCGGAATTCGAGCGTCGATCGGTTCAAACGATATCGAAGCGCATGAGGCATCCGGAGCATTCATAGACTTTCGGCGCCTCTGCTCCTCCGACTGGGATTTTCCCGTTGGACCTCAAAAGGACGCCTGGGGGATCGAAGCAAAAAAGTATCTCGATGGCGAGTCGCCCTATGACGTCAAGGGAATGGTTCGCAACCGAAACAAACTTCGAAAAACTGTGCGATTGGCTCGCCGATTGAATGAAGCCGTCGAACTGCATGGGCCAGACAATTTCTTCCATGGAGTATTCGGTCCAGGATTTCTGATTGAGGTCTCTGCCCCCTCATTTTATCAGCTACGAAAGTGGCACCAGAGCTTGTGTCGGTTCATCGGCGGAAATAATGCAATCACTGCGTTTCACTTGATGATGGATCTTGGATTGCCATGCGTGAAGCCTGACATCGTGTTGACCGATCTATTCTACCGCCTTGGCTGGCTCGATGAGCTTGGATTGCCAAGTGGCATGTCTCGTGCACAAATTCGCGAGCATTACCGATCTCCGGAGGTCTACTGGCCGGTACAGCGCGCTGCTCTGGAGGTTGCACACGAGATCAAGCCGATGTTCGGTGCCAACGTAGTTCGAGAGCTAGATTGGATAATGGTGAAGTACGGACAGCGGCCAGAACCTCGCTTCGGTATCGTTCGCAGTCTAGATCAGGACGACCCTGACCGTCTTATCCGCATTGCGCGCGGCGACATCCGGTCAAAAGCATAGCCACTCCTTTCGCGAAGAATCAATGCCGCGTTTTCCTTGGCTCGCCTCGATTTCCTCGACGATGCCCTCAACGTCGGAGATGTCCTCGCCGCGCCCTCTCTTGCAGTCGCGGGCAGCCGAACAGCCCGCGAACAGGTTTTGATGGGAGCGTTCGCCCAGAGGGACACCCTCAGTACTGTGGCCGCTTCAGCAGCTCAGGTAATCGGGAGATTGCCTTCGCAATCCGCCTCGCCTCATCGCGCGACAGGTAATTCCCTGCATACTGATAGCTCCACGCATGAAGGTCTTCCCGATGGACGACGCAACAGATTGAGAATCCGTTCGCGTCTTTAATGCGAAAGCAATCCTCTTCCTCCTCCATCACCCACGGCGCAGGAAACCGCCGAAGATTGTCCATTACATCCGCACGGTCCCGGGCACGAGGTGACGCTTGGCAATTCGAATGCGAGAGGGCGCCGGCGGTCGGCGAGTGATAAAAAGGCTGGCTATGACAATCGGGTCAGCGTCGCCAAGGAGACGCCGCTCCTTGGCTAACTCGCTCATGACCCCACGCATCTTCATGATCTCTTCGGCGATGAAGGTGCAGTCTTCATCTCTATTGATCTGCTCATGCATGATGGCTTCAGCCTCGCGCATGCTGACACGCAGTGCTCTGATTACTTTCGGGATTTCGCTGATGCGGTTGTCCATAGCTCGCTCCTTGGCTGGACAAGCGGGATAAGAACAAAACATGAACAATTAGTCAAGGAAGCAAAGAGCCAGAGGGAGCAACGGCCGCCCTTTTGAACAGAACGGCCCGCCGGTTTGACGACGCCTCGGAACCGGTAGGGTCGTCCCCAAAGAGTAAAGTTCAGAGGGCGCGATGGGAACCATACCTCCCTCGCACCCCCGGAGAAGCGGCCCGGCCTTCGAGCGAACTGGAAAAAGCCTCCAAGGGCCGGGTACGCGCCGAAATCCTCAGAACGAAAGGATGAGCAGAGCGACTAGCACGGCGTTGAATGCGTCCACCGCAATTAGTTCAACTTCGGCAATGGCCGGCAAACAAGACGGACATGCGCGACGCAGCCCATACAGCCTCCTCGACTATTCGCGCCGGATACTGAAACTCCGACTGCATATTGCCCCTCCGCACATCGAGCATCTTCCCAAGTATCAACTTGGGCGTGTGTCATGCCTGTGTATCCTTCTTTTTCTACGGGAGCCCATTTAGATGACAAGTAGGAACTGAACCCGTCCAACGAACGCGCCGCATCATTACTGACCTTTGCCAATCGCGTTTCCAACTGCAGGAATTTTTCTTTTGCTGGACCATCAATCATCTCAACAAATTCGTAGGAATTGCTGCCTGCATCGGTCTTGATCGTTACGTCAGCTGGGGGGTAATAGTTTGCCAATACGCCGCCGACCTCCTGCTTGTATGACTTCCTCTGACAGCTGAGCGTTTTCACGGAAGTCGAGATCTCGAATTTCGTGCTGGCGTCTGCAGGCTTGCCTTCAAAAGTGCAGTTCATTTCATGCGGCTCAACGCCATTGAACATGATCCCGCCACTACCCGTCGCTCCGGTATACTTGATGGAGACGTTGGTCAGCTGTTCGTTGTTGGGAGTGTCGAAATCGATGAAGAGCTGGCGCTGAGTCATCGCTATGCATGCGCGCCAAGCCTCAATCGCCTTATCGTGCATCCTGTTGGTGTAGATCGCCTGGGCTGATCCCTGATTAGTCACGGTTCGGTAGTCACCACAGAATTTTGAATGCTTCTGGGAAGTGGAAAGCTCTCCGCTGTTACTGCCGAAGGAAAGAGGGATTGACTTCAGCGTTAGACCGAACTCGCTTCTTCTTTCATCTGAAAGGCTTTCGTATTTTGTATCACAGAACCTCCAGAACAGGCGATCGGTATAGGCCTCTGCACTTGTTGCTATCGCAATGTTGTTCAAGCCGTGGTCGATGATTTTAGCGCAGACATCTCCCGTTTGGCTGTGCGCCACGCCGGAAGCGAGCGCCAGCGCTGAAGCAACTAATAAGGCTAGACGAAATTTCATAAGATACCCCTGAAGTGAATTACACAACCGGTAAGTCTAATTCTAGTTGTTAATATTTTCAACGCCCATCTAAGGTGAACCGTGCTGCAGGACGTCATCGCTCAGGTTAAAGCTCGCAGCTGGCGGGCTGCGCTACAACATCAGCAACGGGCCAGAAGCGTACGCCGGCCCGCGCTCCGACATGCGTCGGTTCGCGGTCAGAACTAACATTGGATAACTCTGGCGCCCCCCCCTTGCAAAAGGCCAGAGCGCAAGTATTCGATCAACGGGACTCTAACGTTTGAGCAAAACCTCCGACGAAGCGCGACGGCGGCCATCCTTCTAGCGTTCGGTGGTCGTGAGGACACCAAAGTTGTAGGTGATGCCGCGAGTAGCGAGTGAAATCTAACTTCGTTTTTCGAAGCCGGACCACGTAGGTCGATTACGAGATGCGGCCGAGCTAGGTGAGCCAGCGCAGCTCAAATTGCAGGGGGATCTGAAGACATTTTTTGGAGGGCCGATGTTGATGTGACATTGAGCATGGTGTACTATTCAAATTTATCGCTCAAAAGTAGTGCTGAGAACTCACAAACGGAGCCGTGCGATGAAGTTAGTGCGCACTGTATTCTTGACGTTTGCCTTGTTCTTTCAGCTTCCGTCCAACCTGTATGCTCAGTGCAATCCCAACGAGGATTGCAATAGGTGTTTGGCTTCAGCCTTCAACCACTGCATTCAGCACGGAAATGATCCTGTCTGCGAAGCGCGGAAGGCAACATGTCGGGCAACCGGTGGAGGAATCGGCTCACCGGCTGGACCCGGCGGTCCTTTCGGCCCGGGCGGCCCCTTAGGTTCAGGCGGTCCTCAGCCGCCTATAGGACCCCAGCAAGTGCAAGATTGTCTCGCTAACCTTGCCCAATGCCCCCAAAACGTCCTGGGAAGCAGTGTTCGCCCGATCGTAGAAGCGTACAAGCAGAGCCTTATCGCTCAGGTGAGGCAGTGGTACCGGATAGACCCAGCGACTATCGCGAAGATACAAGCATTTTATAGCATTGATCTAAATTCAATACAGTTTGCCTACGGCATCAATACCGTGCATGGCGCGCACATAACTTTTGCAAACAGCATTTTTTTCACCCGAACGCTAGATATGAACGCGCCTGATGATCTTCATCTGATGTACCATGAACTCGAGCACAGCGTACAATATCAAAACAGGGGTGGAGAAAGCGCCTTCATCAGCGAGTACATCTTGAAGGCAGCAGGACAAATCGTGGCTACTCGTTCGTTCAACGTGCATGACTTCATCGATTTAGAAAGCGCTGCGGAATCGAAGGCGAACCAAGTCTCGGCTGCTGTAGATCGAAACGGTCCTCAGAACGTCGGAGGTTATGGGAACTATCCTCCACCGCCACCGCGCCAATGCCAAACTCCGCAGGGTTGGTGCTTGGTTTCTCCAATGATGCAACCTGGCGGACAGTGCTTCTGCGGCCCCGGGGTCTTCGGATACGTACAATAATTCAAACGCATCGCCGTTGTGGAGAGGGTGATCGCGGACTGTTTCACGACGTCTCATCGGGCGTAATGGAGCGATAGTTGCTCCCGACTGAAGGAGCGGACCGCTGCCTGAGAACCAGTGACCGAGGACAAAGGCGTCGACAGCACCACGCCATCTGTGGGTGACAGTAACGGCGCTCCGTCAACCGAGAATGGATTGAACGCCAATTTTCTACAAGAGGAAGCCTGCTTCGGGTCAAGAGCCGACATCTGGGCTTCAATGTGTACGCTCGAATTGAATAAGGACCCCAACGATGTCGCACGTCGGGGTCCTTGATCGTCAAACACGGGTACGTCCGCCGCGTTTTCCGATCATTGGAGGTTACTGATTACTGCACGGTATTAAGCACAAAACGTGTCACGCGAACGACATCGACGTGATCACATTGCGCACGAAACCAATCAGCGGTAAGCTCGGACCGCTTCCACTCGGCACGCCGACGATGTTCGGCCGCCAGTGCTTTCTGGGCTTCAAGACCCCGAATGATCTCATCAATCTCAGCACCATCCAGCGTCCGCTTGATACGCAACACAATGGACAGGGCCATCACGACATCGCCAAACGGCATCAACAAATCGCGCGCAGCAACGTCGCAGTGCGCGAGAAACGTTTCAATTGCCTCCTCGGTTTTGCAGATCAGCAACGCCAGCTCCCGCGCCTGCCGAAGATCATCGGCCGGCACAGCAGGCTCACCGTCGAGGACCATACGCTCAGCGGCCCGACCGGCAAGAAACTCAACGCACTTGTCGTAGACGCTGGCGAAAATGTCGCCCGCAGCAGGACGATCCTCACCCGCCAGCGGCATCTGCTGAGCAAGGACATCGCGAACGTCGGAGGCGTCGCCGCGGCCTTCCGCGAACGCCTCGGTATGTCCGACGCCCCAACAGAGCCCTTCATAACCGCGGGCTTCGTCGGGGTTCACGGTGATCCCACCTACATCATGTCCAAGCAGGCGCGCGGATACCGCATGCCCCGCCTCATGAACACTGATGCGACGATCCTGCTCCGGCGTGCGGCCAAGCGCGGCGAGGAGTTCGTCGTATTCGTCAAATTGCTCGTCGAGGCCGCCGCCGGTAGCATCGCTATGCGGCTTGCCGGCAGCGGCCTGCACTCCGGCGAGCGCGGGCTGGAGATGATCCCGCTCCTCAGCCGAAATCGCTTTAGTCATCACCGAAGACCTCCTTCTGGCGCGCCAGCATGCGCACGCGAATAGCGGCAATGACGGGATTGCGCGCCCCAGCTTGCCGCGAGATCAGCTCCGCAACGGAGACGGGCATGTAGTCTGCGGCGCCGACCCAACCGTCGATGCGGGTCGTGATCGTATCAGGCGGCATCATGATCTTCTTGCGCATGGTCACACCTGTGGACCCGCGATCTCGATGGTGCGCGCTTCGGCGCTGCGATCGACTTGTTTGAAGTTCGCCTCGCGGAGAACGGGATCGACGTACTGCAAGGCAGGCGTCGGCTCCTCCGGGTCGAGATCGACGACATCCGGCGCATTCGGCGCGAAATCACCACCGCGAGCGCCGCGCAGCTGAGCACGACGCGGGTCGGTGGTCGGCGTTGCGATGCCCTTGTTCAGTGCCCGCTGCGCCGTTGCAACCGGCATGGTTGCATCGGTCCACTGACCCGCAAACCGCTTGCGGCCATCTTCGTCGCGAAAGTGCGCGCTGCGAAGCATAAAGATCGACATGATCGCAGGCTCCGCCGCAGGCTCGGCCGTCGGCATCGCCAAGGGCTCAAGCGGCATTGCCTGCTGACCGCCCCGAATAGCGTCCGGCATAGCCTTCAGCTCAGCCAGCGCGAAGTTGGCAGCGATTTCGATCTGGCCCATGGTGCTCTGGATGAAGCTCGCCATTTGGCCGGTCTCGAAATGCCAGCCGATCTCAGAAAGAGCGTCGGCAAGATCGCGCGACTTCTCAAGGTAGATCGGCAAGGCCGCCTCGATGGCAGTGACCTGCTTCTGCAGCTTGTACGCAGCACCAGCACGCTTGATGCGCTCACGCACAGCAGCGAGCTGGCATTCGGCGTCGGCCTTGTCTTGTGCCAGAACAGCGAGTGCATCGTCGATGCCCGTCAGCGTGGAGGCCGCCGTATCCACGAGGCTCTGAAGATTGTCGAGAGCGCGCTGATCACCGAGGTCGCCAGAAAGCAGCGCTTGCTGGCGGGCCTTGATCGCCTTGTCCAGAGTGACTTGCGCGATGGCGCGCTTGACGGCGAGTTGTTGGGCACGCTTCGTCAGCGAGGCGATGGTTGTTTCGAGTTCTTGCATCGGTGTTTTTCGGAAGAGATTTTTCATGCTCCGAGTGTAGGCCGACGCAATCTGATCGCGTAGGCTCGGCGCGTGGAGCGCTCCACATTCCGCGCCAGTTTCTGTGGCGCGTCCCACATTCTTGCGCATTTGGCGATGCTGGCGCGTTTAGAGTGAAGCCCCATTCGCTCCCGAGACGGTGGGCTTTTGCCCCAGTTCGACCGGCGCTTTCAGTACGCACGTGAAGGGGTGTGCGCACCGCAACAAGAAAGCGCATCTCGAAAATCCCAGCCACATGCTTTAAGATGCATCGAAGATACTGAGACGGCAGATCCGCTGGGAGGGGTAGATTTTGACAACCCGCATGCAGAAGCACGCCGTCCTGACTGCAGTAGCTTTACTCCTCAGCCTTTTGGCACTGGCTTGGATACAGCCAAACACGTCGGCTGGCGCTGGCCTTTTAATTTTGACAACGATCATAATCGTGAACGCAATTGGTGTCGTCGTGACATGGCGGCCATCGTTGACGAACAAAAAAACTAGACCAAAGCGAACCAGCAAGCCTCGCAAAGTCGGTTGAACTGCGACTTCTTCGGACTGAAAGACGAGCGCTACCAGATATCGCAGAACAACTTTAGTAACAACCATAGGGCGCAATGAATATATACTACAACAATTAGCAAATGACGGCGACATCATGCACGTGCGATTTGCAATTACTGTTCTCTTCTTTGCTGCACTGCAGACCTCTGGAGCGCTGGCAGGCTGCGATTCGAGTGAAGCATGCATGAGGTGCTTAGCGTCAGCGTTCGGCCAGTGTATTCAGCACGGTCTCGATCCGGTCTGCGAAGCACGAAAGCGGGCTTGCCAAGCAGCTCCGCCCATTGCCAATGCGCCCGGGCCGTTTGGGCCGGGTGGCCCGATTGGGCAAGGCGGGCCGGCCCTCCCGGGAGCGTATCCGGGGCCGGGCCCAGGAGGAGGATACGGAGGGTCCGGGCCGGTTGGGCAGGTCGCGCCGCCGGGCTCATCCTTTCAGGGGCCAACGGTGAGTTACCCGCCCGGCGGTCCTGTCAGACTAGTGCCAGCTCGCGCGTACATGCGCAGCGCCTCAATACCGCCCCCGCAGGTTGGCGCATATGGTGTCGTTGCTTTTCGTGCAAGGCCAACTTCGGCAAGCCGGGCGCGGTTGCTGAGGGTTTGCGAGGCGTTCAAGACTCATCTGCCACGCTCCGAATCCCTCCCTTCCTTTGTGCCTGTCGGCGATTGGATGCTTACTATCTGGCCGCTAGATAACCCCGACACGACAGAAGCCGCCAATGACATTTGCGACTTCCTTATTGACCATTATGACCTCTACGGTGGCATCTCAGCGATTCAGGATGCAGGACGACAAGGAGCCCAACTTGACGGCGCCGGGCCATTCTTGATCGGATGGTCTCCGTCAAATGCTCGCGGCGCTCCGGACAAGGTAGTTCTAGTGGTCGATTTATCGTCGCTCGAAAGTCAGGACAGCTTCGACCAAGCATTTCTGTTTTGGCAGACGAAGATCGTGCAGAACCCAGTGCTGTGGCGCTACGGATTTTCTATGGAAGGACTTAGGCTCGCTATACGCGACTTTGTGGATCGGTATGGCCAAGATATGCTGAGGGCCACCAGCCTTTTTGGCGTACGGCGTTGATGCCTTCGTCATGTGTGGATTGGTCCCAAATGAGGCCGCTGGGCAATCAAGCCGCGCAAGGTCAGACACTCGGACGCCTTCACTACCCCGGACGCAGCTCTCCCGCTTGCGACCAGTTCGGCCAATACTGCTTGAGCAGGTTCCCGGCTTTTACGCGAGCTGGCAACCCGCCATGATACTTTTCGACGTAATCGAGCAACCGCGCCGTGCCGATCAACCACGTTGCGCTCTTCCTACCAAGAGGCTGCCCCTTGCTCGCCGCTTCGTCAATCCAGCGATAAATCGTCTGATCGGTCACTTCGCAGATGGCAGCGGCCTGCACGACGGTAAGCACTCCGCCGTTCGCGATCTCTTCAATCACGTCACCAGATAGTGGTTTCCATCCAAGTACCGCAAGCATTTGCAGGTGAAGATCGATCATGCGATCGCGGTCGTGCATTAGGTCACCTCGTATTCCGCCAACCTTGGCTGCATGTTTCTCTGGGTACACATCGGGTCAGTGCAAGTAAGCATCATCCATCTTCAGAACGTCTCAATAATGGGCGGCTCCCAAGGGCCATCGCGACGTTCCATCAATCGCTCCGTGCCGGGCACTAAGTTGAGCGGATGGCGGCGGAGGAAGTCCTTGGGTGTCAAGGTTCTGCCGATCCTGTTCTCAAGGCATCCAATACACAAACAGCCGCCCATTGGTCCTAGTCTCGCCGCCTTCCACACGGCAGGCTTCACAAGGTAAACTTCTGTCCGCTCGTCGTATGTTTGCGTGACACCCTGGTTTGCCAGATCGCGCATTAGTGCTTGTTCGAGCTGCATTCTGTTCATGATACCCGGCGCAGTGTTTACCCCACAGTCCACACATGCCCAGCTCTCAGGGACCCGGCCTTCAAGGTTGATGCGAGCCGTCTGTTTTGCGTGCTTCTTCATGATCGTTCGACCTCATACACTCGGAAATGACGGGGGACGCGCTGTGTTGTTGTAGCAACCCCCCTGAAAAATTTTGGCTCTAGCCACACCCGGGGCGGGGGCGCCACCCCCATCACGCCACGCCGAAGAAGGACCCGGATGAGCGTGCTGTCGAGCCGCGCTACCATGGCTACGATCTGCTACCCATCCGGGCTCCCTGTATCGGAATTGGCTAACTACACACACATCACAACCTGACATTTTCGAAGTTCAGAGTTCAGGATCGTAGCGAATAGTAGCCACGGTAGTCTCGCTCACTTGCGGCGCACCTCCTCCAGCCACCACTGAGCGGCGTGCCCCTTGGTCTTCTCGTTGACGAAGCGCATGCCGTCGACGACGCGGCCCTTACGTCCGCGGAGCCAAACGCCGAGGCCGGTGACATCCGCATCCTGGCCGGACTTCTTGCCCGAAGCGCTCACCAGCGCGTCACGGAAATCAGGGAACTCGAAGGTGCCGGATTGCGAGTAGTCGGCCAACGTGATCGCCTGGGCAAGCGTGCGGCGAACACCGAAGCCAATCGCCTCCTTCCAAGCAAGCATCACGGTCAACAGCAAGACGCGATCCGGGTCTTCGGCCCGCGCCGTTTCAAACGACTCGACCGGATCTGCTTGCCCCAACCAGATCAGCGCCGATCGAACCGTATCTGACCAGCCCTCAAAGGAAGCCAATCGGGGTACCTTGTTCGGCGAGCCAGCCACCTTATACGCACGGCAGATAATCAGGCATGCGGCGACATATTTGCCGCGATCCGCAAGGATCAATTCGACCGGGTTCTTGCTGAAGCGTCGGGTCTCAGGACGCTCCATCTCCGGATCGAGGGAAGTGACAAGAGTACGCCGGGTCAGGTCACCATAGATCGCAACGTTGTTGCCGGTGCCGAAGGTCGTGAGGCCGCGCGTCTCAACGCTGACGCGCTCGCTCTTCCCGAGGATACGAACATCGACAATCTGGCGTTCGATCAACTGGCAGAGGAGATCGGAGCGCAGATCGCCAGAAATATTGTCGATGGACAACAACGGCTGTCCAGCGAGTGCCGCAGCCACCAACCGCTTCTCCAACTCTTCTTCCGTCTGGGCTGCTGACATCACTGGCATCGGCTTTCCGATGGAGGTCGCCGCCGAAGTATCCCACAGGAAGCTCTTGCCGCTACCAGCCACCGGAGCACGGGCGACGTGCATCGGCGCGACGGGGAAGGCGCCGCGGACGACCGGCGTGATCAGGCCGCTCAAGCCGACTGAACGCGCAACGTCATCCACGAACGGGAACTCTGAGAGCAAATCCGAGAGCAATTTCAGCGCTGCGACAGCGTCGTCCCAGGTGGGATGCTCTGGGATCGGCGGCATCGAGGGCGGCGCCATCAACAGCAACCGCGTCGCATCGTCGTAGCCCGAATTCAGGAGCAACGAGCCATCGGGCCGCATGGTCGGAGTGGTGACCACGCCAGCTATGCTCGGAAAGGTCCAGTGGCCGAGCTGGCTGAGAATGACATGCGCGATATCAGCAGGAGCGCCAGTGCGCACGTTCTTCTGCGAACGCGCATCGAACTTCACCCACACAGCGACCTTATCGAGTTCGTTGCGCAGATAGATGGGCTTGACTTCAATGAGGCGCGCGACCTTGGTCCGACGGCCATGCGACGCATCGGCTTCCTCGATAATCGGACGAACCAACGTGCCGCCGCGCTGATACAGCGCGACATCACTGCCCAGCAGAACCTCTTCCGCGGTTTTGGCGATGGCTGGCTTCGCGTGTGCCGTCAAGAAAATAACCGACTTGTTCCCAGCTTCGCGCTGTTCCGCCTGCTCGTGATCGGCATCTGCGCCCGAGTGATCGCTGCGCACGTCATTGTAGTTGAGCCATTCGGCAATCTTTTCGACAATCTTCTCGCCGAACAGCGCTTTCAGCGCCGGATAGCCGCGTGTCCGCTCGCCCTTCTGGAAAGCGGTTGCGGCATCATGTGCAGCCTGGCGCCGATCAGGCCATTGTTCATCCGTGGCCGCGCGCGCCACCCACTCAACATACAGCTTCACGTGCGTCACATCGAAGCCGCAACGCGCAAGAAAGCCACCAAGGGTCAGCGCCGCATCGTGACGACCGCCGCTCTCTCCGGGCTTCGGCTTCGCCGGCCAGTAACGCGCGAACACGCAAAGTGCAGCCAACAGCTTCGCGCCACGCAACAGGTCGTCATCATCGACCTGCGCGGGCTCGCCATCCACCTCCCAATTGATCTGCTCACCACTCTCGTGGACCGAACCGGGGAAGACGGTTTGCGCGCCCTTGTCGCCGCCGCCGATCCGGACCTCCAGCAACATCGTTTTGCTGACCGGGTCCTTGAATTGCAATGCGGCCTGATCGAGCTTCGAGGCGAGCGTGGTGGTGTACAGACGATGGCTATCGCGCTTCGACGCGCGACCAAAGATAGCGTTCGTGCGCGGCAGCACGGCGGCCGCAATAACGATCGCTTCAGAGCAATCGAGATCGATGTCAGTCAAGCCGTCTGACTTCGGGCCGAGCTGCACACCGATATTCAGCGGCTTGTCGAAGAAGCGACCGACCTTGCTTCCGGTGATGATGCGATGCTGCCAGTCGTTGCCGATCGGCTTCTTCTCCCGAAAGGCAATAGGCAGAGGGTTCCAGTCGCGCATGGCGTACTGGAGAGCGATGGCCTCCGGCGTGCCCGGCTTGGGCCATTTCTCCCACGGCTCAAACAGAGGAGCCAGCTGAAGGGCTTCAGCAGCCTCAGCCGCGAAGTCCTCAAACAACTTTGCAATGGTATCGGTCTGTGTGCTATCGAACATGAGTGTACTTTCTGAAGGTCACAAGTATTCGTTCCCCTAGAGCCTGTGGCGAGGCGCTAGGGGTATTTCTTGTGCGATGGATGGTGATTGCGGCCGGCTAGATGCAGCCACTTAGGGGTATGTGGGCGGTCTAGCCGCCCACCATTTCTCGTTGGCGACGCCAGTCAGTCGCCGCTTCCAAACTGATCGTTACCTTGCGCATAGCGCGCATTTCTCGCGGGCCGAGGCCCGCGCTACGCAGTTTAAAATACATGGATTGCGAGATGCGATGCGCCTCGCAGAATTCAGGAATGGTGTATGCCCTGCGCGACACATGCCCCGCGGTATGCGAGGCGGTAGCTGTCATGATGTCCTCCTTCGTGAGAAGCGATGGGGAGAACAATGGAGCAGAGTGGACCTCTATGCGAGCACGCAAACACGCATTGCGTATTTGCGTGTCACCTCATCTGCCTCGGCGGCCCAGAGCACGGGAAACGCTATCAGGACCCGGCGGATTCAAGCCCTCCTTCTCGAAGAGAGGCCGTAGAAGGACGGTGATCGCTTTGATTGTGAGATGGGGCGGGACGCGCCCATCCGGCGGATACAATTTCTTCAGATAGCGCACTATGCGTTTCTGCTGCCATCCGCGCTTCGGTTCGCATTCTCCTCGTAATATTTTTCCTGCCTCGGCCATATAAGCCTTGGCAATTCTGTCCGCTTTGCCGTTGCTATCCGGCAAACGTTTGATCGTAAGCCCACGCTCAACGTCCCTGTCGTCAGGCAATTCGCCTGCACTTTCTGGCCTATTCTTGACCATCGCTCTACCTGCCCGTCCGTCTACTCGATCCACAACTATGCGGGTTCCCAATCCGACCAACTTGCTTCAGTACTCGCGTCACAACATTGGTGATGTGCATATCAGCACCAATCACCGAGGACGTGCCGCACGGCATCTGATACGGCTCTTGATTGGTTTAAGCACGCTGTAGATCGACCATCAAGACAGTACTGAGCAGGCGGATCTGTCCCTTGGGTGCCGCCGACCTGAGCTAACAAATTACGTATTGACGTTAGCTAACGTCAGTCATGAAAACGCGGATCTGTCACTTGGGTTGACCGCCGACCTGAGCTAACAAATTACGTAATTGACGTTAGCTAACGTCAGTCATGAAGATGCGGACCACACTACGATTGCGATGACATCAAGATGAAATCAACGCGCCTGGCGACCAAGCAAGACGGTTTCTTCCCGAATTGGCATGGCTCTAACATCAATGAGCGTCGCGCGTGTCAACGCTTCGCTTGGATCGCCGATGATGTAGCGCGAGTAGTGCTTTTCGATCATCGCAATCGAAGTATCGTGGTGCGCCGCAACCACGCGCGTCGGCACGCCTTTCAACAACTGTCGGACAATTGAGCTGTGACGTAGAGCGTAGGGTGTCGTAGCCGGATCAAGCCCAAGCCCCTCAACGACAGGACGGAAGTGCGTCGCCAAATTCCACATCCGATCAAACAGTGATGCATGCATCGCCCGACCTGCGGCCTGTTTCCGCAGCGCCATCGCCAAGCGCGCCGAGATCGGCAACGGTCGATGCTCAATCTTGCGGTTCTTCCCCTTTCTGCTGGTCGGCATCATGAGCCGTGGCCCGCTAAGATGATCCTGCAGATCGGCCGGCGTCAGGCGAAAGACCTGACTTTCCCGCGCGCCCGTCTCGGCGAGCACGTCGATCAACAGACCGAAGTCAAAACGTTCGCGATATGATCCGCGTACCAGTGCGCCGACCGTTTGATCAGGCAATATGACGTTGCGGGCCACCTCGCTCTCCGGCAATTTCTTCAAGCCGTGTTTCCAGGCGCCAACGTTGGCGATCCGCTTGTCACCGCGGACAGCCAAAGAGAGAGCTGCCTTCAGCGACCGGGCAATACGATCGGCAGATGACGGCTTCAAACCTTTCGTGACCAAACCGGCGCGCCAGTCGCGCAACTCTCGCTCGGTGAGCAGCGCGACCGCCTTTTTCATCTGGGCGTCACTCAGATGCAGCCGGAGTTGGGTGGCGTTGTACTTGCGGCCGCCGCGTGTTTCGAGATCGGTCTCGTATGCTTCGATGGCTTCGCCAACGCTAGTGGGCTGTTCGCTGTTGATCTCGTCAGCACGCGCCAGTGTCTTTGCTTTTTCCAGCGCCTGCCAGTACGTCATCACGGTTTCGCCGTTAGCATCCTCATGATCGTCGGCGAGGCCGAACCGCTTGAGCCAGCCGTTGCATTTCACGGACCAGGTGCCGGGACCTGCGTTGCGGCGATAAGCGAGGAAGATGCCGGGCGCGATCAACGCCGTGTAGGGCTTCTTGCGTGTCGCGAGCTTCAGGCGCGCAGTGCGATTTTCCAGAAATGCAGAACGTGTACGGCGTGCCATTGCTTCCCTCAGTGTCCCTCAAAATGTCCCCGGGATGGGGGTAGAGAGGCATGGGGCGCATTCTATCAGAGTGGAGATTCGCTCAGCAAATACAATTGGTTAAGGCGATGATCATGGTGTCTCGTGGAGCGCCATAGAGATCGATTTCTCCCCTTGTGGGAGAAGGTGGCGCGAAGCGCCGGATGAGGGGTTCTCTCCACTCGCGCGACCGTTCGTGAGGATGGAGACCCCTCACCCGGCTTCGCGTTCCGCGAAGCCACCCTCCCCCACAAGGGGGAGGGTAAGCACGCGCCAATTCGACCAAATCCTGTTCGCTTGAGAGCCGCTCGTGTGGCGCCCTACTCCGCCGCCTGACGCACATGGCGTGCCGTCGGCGTGCGCATGGTGACGAGCTCTTCGGCCGCGGTCGGATGCAGTGCGATCGTCGCGTCGAAATCGGCCTTGGTCGCCTTCATCTTCACCGCGATCGCGACCACCTGGGTGACCTCGGCGGCGCAGTCGCCGACGATGTGGCAGCCGAGCACGCGGTCGGTCGAACCGTCGACGACGAGCTTCATCAGCACGCGGGTGTCGCGGCCGGACATCGTCGCCTTGATCGGGCGGAACGTCGTCTTGTAGATGTCGACGTGGCTGAATTGCGCACGCGCCTCCGTCTCCGTCAGACCGACCGTGCCGACCTCCGGCTGCGAGAACACTGCGGTCGGAATGTAGGAATGATCGACCTGCACCTCGCGCTTGCCGAACACGGTGTCGGCGAAGGCGTGGCCTTCGCGGATCGCGACCGGCGTCAGGTTGAAGCGGTGGGTGACGTCGCCGATCGCATAGATGCTATCCACCGAGCTCTTCGAGAAATGGTCCACCGCGATGCCGCCATTCGCAGGATTGATGGCGACGCCGGCCTTCTCCAGGCCGAGATTGGCGACCGACGGATGGCGGCCGATCGCGAACATCACCTGGTCGGACGCGAGGCTCGAGCCGTTCGACAGATGCGTGGTGAATTCCTCGCCGTGCCGGTCGACCTTCGCCACCGTGCAGCCGGTGAGAATGGTGATGCCCTGCTTTTCCATCTCGCTGCGGACGTGGGCGCGGACGTCCTCGTCGAAACCGCGCAGGATGTTGTCGCCGCGATAGATCACGGTGACGTCGGAGCCGTAGCCGGCGAAGATGCCGGCGAATTCCAGCGCGATGTAGCCGCCGCCCTGGATCACGATCCGCTTCGGCAGCTTCTTGAGGTGAAACGCCTCGTTGGAGGAGATCACGTGCTCGATGCCGGGGATCGAGGCGCCGTGGTTGGGCGCGCCGCCGGTGGCGATCAGGATGTATTTTGCGGTGATCTTCCGGTCGTTCTCGAGCAGGCGGACGGTGTGCTTGTCCTCGATCACCGCGCGGCTCTTGACGACCTGCGCGCCCGACTTCTCGACATTCGTCGTGTAGGCCGCTTCCAGCCGCGCGATCTCCTTGTCCTTGTTGGCGATCAGCGTCGGCCAGTCGAAGGTCGCGGGCGGAACGGTCCAGCCGAAACCGGCGGCATCTTCCAGCTCATGACGGACATGCGAGCCGATCACGAACAGCTTCTTCGGCACGCAGCCGCGGATCACGCAGGTCCCGCCCATGCGGTACTCTTCCGCGATCATCACACGCGCACCGTGGCCGGCCGCGATGCGGGCGGCACGCACGCCGCCCGAGCCGCCACCGATGACAAAGAGGTCGACGTCGAATTCAGCCATTGTCCACTCCGACCTCTTCTTTCAGCGCATGATCCGGAGAAGTGTGCAGCGGTTCTCCGATAGGACCATGCGCAAATAACATCCTAAAGCGCGATGACGCGCTTTAGGGATTTCTGATCAGATAGGTACTGTCAGATTTCCTTGCCACGCTTGCGCATCTCGGAACGGAAGGCACCCATCACGGTCTCGGAGAAGTTCTGGGCCCAGGAGTTCATGAAGGCCATGCTGAGGCCGATGGCGCGCGGCTCGGCGTCGATCAGCTTCTTGCCCAGCGGCGACTTGTAGAAGGTGACGAGGTCCTTCAGTTCCTGCTCGGTGAACTCGCTGGCATAGATCTGCGCCATGCCTTCGCCGATCTCGTTCTGGCGGCCGTTGAGCTGCTGGGCCACGATCGGCGCGACCTCGCTGAGCTCCTTCTGGTAGTTGAGATTCTGCTGGATCAGCGTGATCTTGGTCTTCTCGACCATGCCAGGCACGGCGCCCTGATACATCGCGGTGGCGTTCTTGATCTGCAGGATCTCCTTGGCCGCCGCGATCGCCGCAGGCGAGGCTTTCGGCGGGGTCGGCGCGGGAGCAGCCTTCTGGGCCGGCGCGGCCTGCTGCGCGATCGCCGGGACCGCCAAGACGGCCAGTCCAGCAGCAAGCGTCGCGGCCGGCAAGAATCTCAATACGCTCTTCATTCCTAGTCTCCTTTCGGCTTACGCCGTTCAATCACGCGAATTCCCTCGGCGCCCGCCAAAACGGCCGAGCTGGCCAAGCCGATAAACAAGCCATGCTCAACCACGCCGGGGATAGAGCTCAACGCCTTGGCGAGGCCAGGCGGATCCACGATACGTCCGAGCTGGGCGTCAAGAATCCAGTGGCCGCCATCGGTGACGAAAACGTGGCCATCCTTGTCGCCGCCTTTGGCCTTGCGGACCGCCATTTGCCCGGAAACGCCGCATTCGGCAAATGCCTTCTCGATCGCGCGGCGCGTCGCGCCGAGCCCGAACGGGATGACCTCGATCGGCAGCGGAAAGCGGCCGAGCGTCGGCACCCATTTGCTGTCGTCGGCAATCACGATCATGCGATCCGAGGCCGCCGCCACGATCTTCTCGCGCAGCAGCGCGCCGCCGCCGCCCTTGATCAGGTTGAAGTCGGGATCGATCTCGTCGGCGCCGTCGACGGTGAGGTCGAGATGATCGATCTCGTCCAGCGTCGTCAGCTTCACACCGCAGCGCTCGGCATCGAGGCGCGTCGCCTCCGAGGTCGGCACGCCGATCACTTTCAACCCGGCCTGCACGCGCTCGCCGAGCAGCTCAACGAAATGCTTGGCGGTCGAGCCGGTGCCGAGCCCGAGCTGCATGCCGTCACGCACCTCCTCGAGGGCGCGCGCCGCAGCCTGCCGCTTCAACTGGTCCATGTTCACGATGCGCCCGCCCCGAATTTTAGAGTGTGCCGCCGATAGAGGTTGCTTGCGGCGGCCTATGTAGCCTCGTTTTTCCCGCCGGAACAGGCCTCTGGGCCGATCTTATAAGTTGAACTTATGGCTTCGGCCCTTGCGCCGATCCAGCCGGCCCGATAGCGCTGGGACCATGACCTCCCCTTACACCCTCGTCTTCGATCTCGACGGCACGCTTGTGGATACGGCGCCCGACCTGATCACCGCGCTGAATTTCGTGCTCGACCGCGAAGGGCTGCCGCCCGTGCCGATGGCCTCGGCCCGCAACATGATCGGCGCCGGCGCCCGCAAGCTGATCGAACGGGGGCTGGAGGCCGAAGGCCGCATGGTCACGCCGGCGGACATGGACCGGATGACGGCGGATTTCATCGCCTATTACGCCGACCATATCGCGGTCGAATCCCGCCCGTTCGAGGGGCTCGAGGCCGCACTCGACCAATTTGCGGCCCAGGGCCACCGGCTGGCGGTCTGCACCAACAAGCTGGAATGGCTGTCGAAGCGGCTTTTGGACCAGCTCGACCTCACCCGCCGCTTTGCCGCGATCTGCGGCGCGGACACCTTTGGCGTCCAAAAGCCCGATCCGACCATTTTCCGCGAGACCGTGGCGCGCGCCGGCGGGGCGGTCAAAGCCAGCATCATGGTCGGCGATGCCGGAACCGACGTCGGCGTGGCCCGGCGCGCCGGGGTGCCCGTGATCGGGGTCAGCTTCGGCTATACGGACGTGCCGATCGCCGAGTTGAAGCCGGACCGGCTGATCCATCACATGCGTGACCTGCCGGCTGCGGCCCACAGCCTGATGACCACCTAGGAACCACAAGCCTCTGAAATAACTGCCATATTCCACGGAACCCTGCGTTAACCATCTATTGACTATGCGCGGAGCGCCGGTTGCTTGCTTGGAACGACGCCCGTAGGTTCGCCCGGGGATGTGGCGGTTCGTCGCAGTTAGAAGTGGGTGGTCATGCGTCGTGTCATCGCGATTGCGCTAGCGGGAGCGAGCCTTGGTGGCTGCTCTTCGATGTCTTGGGACATGTTCAAATCGGCGCCGCCGACCGTCCAGGTCCGGCTCGAATCCAATCCTCCGGGGGCTGACGCCACGACCTCGCTCGGTGCCGGTTGCAAGACCCCCTGCTCCGTCTCGGTTCCTGCCCCCGACGCCCCCTTCACGGTCGCTTTCGCGCTGCCAAAATACCAGCCGGCGAGCGTGCCGGTGAACGTGATCAAGAATCCCGGGGATTTCACCACGCCCGCCTCGGTCACCACCGATCCGAACCCGGTGTTTGCGGAACTCCAGCCGGCAGTGCCGCCCAAGCCTGTGAAGAAGCCGCAGCGGCCGAAGAAGCCGAAGCCGGCCGCAGCCGCCGCGGCCCCTGCGGATGCCGCACCCGCTGCGGCCCCTGCGGATGCTGCACCTGCTGCGGTGGCGGCCTCGCCGTTTCCCGATCCGAACGCAGGAAAGCGCTGATCCGGGCGCTGATTACGTATACCACCCGATTGTCCTAGCCGCGTCCGATGCTTAGATTGCTTCCAGAGCACCACTGAAGCAAAGGTGCGCCCGTCGCCGTAAGTGACAAGGCATTTGGCAAGGCATCTGCTATGAACGGACCTTCCGCGAGCCCTCTCGCAGCAGCGAGCCCCCGCGACGCGCTCTCGAGCGCGATGACCGATCCGTTCGGGCGGACCATCTCGTATTTGCGCGTGTCCGTCACCGACCGCTGCGATCTACGCTGCTTCTATTGCATGTCGGAAGACATGACATTCCTGCCCAAGGCGGACCTGCTGACGCTGGAGGAGCTCGACCGGCTCTGCACGGCCTTCATCGCCAAGGGCGTGAAGAAGCTGCGGCTCACCGGCGGCGAGCCGCTGGTCCGCCGTAACGTGATGACGCTGGTGCGCTCGCTGTCCCGCCACCTTTCGAGCGGTGCCCTGAGCGAGCTGACCCTGACCACCAACGGCACCCAGCTTGCGAAACACGCCCGGGAGCTCGCCGATTGCGGCGTCCGCCGCATCAACGTCTCGCTCGACACGCTCGATCCCAAGAAATTTCGCGAGATCACCCGCTGGGGCGAGATCGACAAGGTGCTGGAGGGCATCGAAGCCGCGCGCGCCGCTGGGCTTGGCGTAAAGATCAACGCGGTGGCGCTGAAGAACCTCAACGAGGACGAGCTTCCCGACCTGATGCGCTGGGCGCACGGCAAGAGCATGGGGCTGACGCTGATCGAGGTCATGCCGATGGGCGAGATCGGCTCGGGCCGTATCGACCAATACCTGCCGCTGTCGCTGGTGCGCGCGCGGCTCGCCCAGCAATTCACGTTGACGGATCTCGCCGAGAGCACCGGCGGGCCGGCGCGCTATGTCAGCGTTGCCGAGACCGGCGGCAAGCTCGGCTTCATCACGCCGATGACCCATAATTTCTGCGAATCCTGCAACCGGGTGCGCATCACCTGCACGGGCACGCTGCACACCTGCCTCGGCCACGAGGATGCTTCAGATTTGCGCAAACCTCTGCGTGCATCTGACGACGACATGCTGCTTGCGGATGCGATCGACCGCGCCATCGGGCTGAAGCCCAAGGGCCACGATTTCATCATCGACCGCCGCCACGACCGCCCCAGCGTCTCCAGGCACATGAGCGTCACCGGCGGCTGAGGGATTCGCGCCCTCCCCGCCATAAGCTTTTGACTCGGCGTCAATTTGCCCATTTTCCGATTGACGGCGCACAAGCCCGCTGGTTTGGTGCAGCCGCCTTTGCTTGCCCGGCAGCAATAAGCCGGCCCCGCCCCTTTGGCGGTCGCGGTCAAGACGGCAAGGCACGAGGGGAGGACCGACGCCGCAATCGCTCCGGAATTTCATCCGTACGGTCGCGTGCTATTCGCACGCCGGCCAGGCGATGCGTGCTGAAGCCTCCCGTAAAGTGTTGGGCCGCGACGGCGACGGAGAGAAAGTAAGATGCGTCCATTGCTGGCGTTGAGCAACGCCATCGACGCCCTCAATGAAAAGATTGGGTACGTCTGTAACATCCTGGTGCTGCTGGCGTGCCTGGTCAGCGCGGCCAATGCCATGATCCGCTATGCCTTCAGCAACTCCTCGAACGGCTGGCTGGAGCTGCAATGGTACATGTTCGCCATCCTGGTGATGTTCGGCGCGTCCTACACCTTCAAGCGCAACGAGCATGTCCGCGTCGAGATCTTCTACCTCACGCTCTCGGAACGCGGCCAGCTCTGGCTCGACATGATCGGCACGCTCTGCTTCCTGATCCCCTCCTGCCTCCTGCTCGCCTATCTGTCGTGGCCCTTCTTCATGCAGGCCTATAACGTCGGCGAGATGTCCGGCAATGCCGGCGGCCTGATCCGCTGGCCGATCAAGTTCGTGATCCCCGCCGGCTTCGTCTTGCTGGCGCTCCAGGGTGTTTCCGAAGTCATCAAGCGTATCGCGGCTCTCCAGGGCTATGTGACGATCGACGCCAAGTACGAGAGGCCGACCCAATGATTACGCTGGAAATGATGCCGCCGCTGATGTTCGGCGGCCTGGTTCTGGCGATGCTGATCGGCTTCCCCGTCGCGTTCACGCTCGCGGCGGTCGGCCTCTCCTTCGGCTTCCTCGCCATCCATCTCGGATTCTTCGACCTCAACTTCCTCCAGGCGATTCCCGGCCGCGTGTTCGGCAGCGTGCTTTCCAACGAGCTGCTGCTCGCGATCCCGTTCTTCACCTTCATGGGCGCCATATTAGAGAGATGTGGACTAGCCGAAGATATGCTGGACTCGATGGGCCAGCTGTTCGGCCCGGTCCGCGGCGGCCTCGGCTACTCCGTCATCATCGTCGGCTTCATCCTCGGCGCCATCACCGGCACGGTGGCGGCGCAGGTCATCGCCATGGCGCTGATCTCGATGCCGGTGATGATCCGCTACGGTTACAACATGCGCTACATCACCGGCGTCCTCGCGGCCTCCGGCACGATCACGCAGCTGGTGCCGCCCTCGCTGGTGCTGATCGTGCTCGCCGACCAGCTCGGCAAGTCGGTCGGCGACATGTATCTCGGCGCCTGGGGCCCCTCGGTGTTCCAGATCATGCTGTTCGCCGGCTACACCTTCATCCTCGGCCTGATCAAGCCGAGCCACGTGCCGCCGGTGCCGAAGGAAGCGCGCACGCTGACCGGCTGGGCGCTGTGGAAAAAATGCCTGATGGGCATCATCCCCTCGGCCGTGCTGATCTTCGTCGTGCTCGGCACCATGATGATGGGTCTCGCGACCCCGACCGAAGCCGGCGCCATGGGCGCGGTCGGCGCCATCGTGCTCGCCGCGATCCATCACAAGGACTTCTCCTCGAATGACCGCAAGATCCTGATCGTCGGCGTGATCGCCGCCGGCGTCGGCACGATCGTCGCGATGCTGTTCACCGAGAACCTGGTCTTCAGGCTCTCGTTCGCCGTCACCTATCTCGCCGTGGCGTGGATCTGCATCCAGGCCGCACGCATCCCCGAGCTGCGCGACCTGATCAAGCAGGGCTACGAATCCACCATGCGCCTCACCTGCATGGTCACCTTCATCCTGATTGGCTCGACCTGCTTCTCGGTGGTGTTCCTCGGCGTCTCCGGCGGCGTCTGGCTCGAGCATCTCTTGACCTCGCTCCCCGGCGGCGTGTGGGGCTTCCTGATCTTCATCAACCTCTTCATCTTCTTCCTGGCCTTCTTCCTCGACTTCTTCGAGATCGCCTTCATCATCCTGCCGATGATCGCGCCGATCGCGCAGAAGGTCCTCGCGCCGGTGGTGGGACCGGACGCGGCGCTGATCTGGTTCGGCGTGATGCTGTGCGTGAACATGCAGACCTCGTTCCTGCATCCGCCGTTCGGCTTCGCGCTGTTCTATCTGCGCGGCGTGGCGCCGAAGGAAGTGAAGAGCTCCGACATCTATTGGGGCGCGATCCCCTGGATCGGCCTGCAGATGATCATGGTCCTGCTCGTGATCATCTTCCCGATCACGGTGACGGGCCTGCTCGACAAGCCGCTCAACGTCGACCTCGACAAGGTCAAGATCGAGGTGCCGCAGATCGACCTGCCGCCGCTGGATCTGGGACCGCCGCAGAAGTAGCGGCCGCGCTTTCTTCCTTCTCCCCTCATGTCCGCCGAAGCCTTGGCGGAGGCGGATGCGGGAGAAGGAAGGGCGTTAATTTACTCGTGTTCTCTTATTTGCAATCTCGCCGTATTCATTGCAGTGATCGTGGGGGCCGGCGTCAACGGTCACGCTGATCAGTTCCGTGAGAATGTGACCACGTTCGGCGCATCGTATTGCGCCTCCATCTTCTTTTTGCAGTTGGCGTAAACTTCGCTAAAGCGACGTTCCGAGTTGCACGACCTTTCCAGCTTATGAACGAACAGCGTCACTGCGTCATCATGCCAGGTCACCTCGGTCGATTGGGTTTCTTCGCTGGCGTGCTCCACGACTTTGACGAATTCGCGGGCGAGAGCGCGCGGGTTGCCTGCGTCCTGCGCGTCGCAGGCGACTTTGTACCGGTTGTAGTTTCCGCGATCGTCCCAATGGATCACGATGTCGTCGGATAGGGTATCGCCTTCGATCTGCGCCAGTGCGTCGAGCGCGACGTTCGCATGATTGAGCGCTTGGTGCTCGTCACCGTCCTTGATGCAGCGCTTGATCAATTGCAGCGCGTTTTTAGCGCGCGATAGCTGAGCGGCGGCCTGCTTCGTATTCATCTCGCAAGTCCCTTTCCAAGTGGCCCGCATGGGTCACGCCGGGGTCGAAATGGGGTCAGGATCATTGCGGCCTCTCACGGGAGTTTGGCGACGAGCACGCCGCTGCAATCGGATCAGATTGGAGCCCAGGCGGCGGTTCGCCAATACCTCCAAAGGTGAATACGGAGTACTCCTCTAGTCGGCTTTACAATCTGAGAGCGAGCCGCGAGGGCGGGAAATTTCGAGGCGTGCGCGATGGGAAAGATGATCTATGTACAAACCTCGGGCGCACATAGTTGGCGGGCACTTGTCGCCGACCCGACCAAGCCATGGCGCACTGGCTGTTCTGTGCGAACAGTGGCGCATTGCCGGGAAGCAGCAGAGGAATTGCCGCCGGATCCGCGCGCGTGACAAGCGCCGGAAACACGGGCATACCGGGCCATCCTCCAACTGATGGACCGCCGCGCATGTCCCGATCGCTCCCTGCTCCGTCGCTCGCTCCCTTGATCGCATCGCTCTGGCTGGCATGTGCCGCAACGTTTGCGCATGCGGAACCGATGACCGATGTCCATGCGCTGGCGCAAAAGGAGCAGCAGCCGCTGCTCGACACGCTGCGCGATCTCGTCAGCATCGAATCCGGCAGCAAGGACATCGACGGCCTGAACCAGATCGCCGAGCGCGTTGCCGGCCAGCTCAAGCAGCTCGGCGGCACGGTGGAGATCTTGCACCCCACCGACGTCTATCGCCTCGACGACACGCCCGAGACGATCGGCCCGGCCGTGCACGCCGTGTTCAAGGGCACCGGCAGCAAGAAGATCATGCTGATCGCCCACATGGACACGGTGTACCTGAAGGGCATGCTGAAGGACCAGCCGTTCCGCGTCGACGGCGACAAGGCCTACGGCCTCGGCATTGCCGACGACAAGCAGGGCGTCGCGCTCATTCTCCATACCGTGGCGATGCTCCAGAAACTCAACTTCAGGGATTACGGCACCCTCACGGTGCTCACCAATGGCGACGAGGAGATCTCCTCGCCCGGCTGGCGCAGCACCATCACCAAGTTCGCCGCGGATCAGGACGTGGTGTTCTCGTTCGAAGGCGGCGGCACCGACGGCACGCTGCGCCTTGCCACCAGCGGCATCGGCTCGGCCTATCTCACGGTGCACGGCAAGTCCTCGCACGCTGGCGCGCGGCCCGAGGGCGGCGTCAACGCGCTGTACGAGCTCTCGCACCAGGTGCTGCAGATGAAGGACCTGTCCAAGCCCGAGCAGGGCCTGAAGCTGAACTGGACGGTCTCGAAGGCCGGCACCAACCGCAACGTCATCCCGGCCGACGCCTCGGCCCAGGCCGATGCGCGCGCGCTCAAGGTCGCCGATTTCGACGAGTTGCAGAAGGCGCTGCAGGACAAGATCAAGAATCGGCTGCTGCCCGACTCCAGGGTCGAGCTGAAATTCGAGGTGCGCCGCCCGCCGCTGGAGGCCAACGACGCCTCACGCCGCGTCGCGGCCTACGGCAAGACGATCTATGGGGAGATCGGACTGTCCCTCAAGGTCGACGAGAAGGCGACCGGCGGCGGCACCGACGCCGCATTTGCCGCGCTCAAGACCAGCGGCGCCGTGGTCGAAGGCATGGGCCTGTCGGGCTTCGGCGCGCACTCCAACGATGCCGAATATGTGCAGATCAACAGCATCGTGCCGCGGCTTTACCTGGCCACGCGCATGATCATGGACCTGTCCGCCGGCAAGCTGAAATAGCGGCGTCTGCCCGTGGTCAGCTTTGGCCAACCGGGGGCGCGGCTCCCTCCGCTAGCCGAAACCGCAGCGTGAACTCCGCGCCGCCGCCGGGAAGATTCTCTACCGCCACCGTCGCGGCATGATCGTCCGCGACCCCGCGCACGATCGAGAGCCCGAGGCCCGCGCCGTCGCTGCGCTGGCGGTCGGCGCGCCAGAAGCGCTGGAAGATCAGCTCGCGCTCGGTCTCCGCGATGCCAGGGCCGCAATCGCGCACGCGCACCGAACCGTCGTCCCCCACCTCGACGTCGACCGAGGTATCCTTCGCCGTGAACTTGATGGCGTTTTCGGCGAGGTTGAAGATCGCGCGCTGGAGCATCTCCGCATTGCCGTGGATCAGCACCGGCGCGTCGGCGCCCTTCAGCGCGATGTCCTTGTGCTGTGCGATCGCGAACGGCGCGATGGAGCCGACCACCTCGGCGCAGACGGCGCGCAGATCCGCGGTCTCGCTGGGATCGAGCACCAGGGTGTCGAGTTCGGCGATCTCCAGCAGCTGGGCGACGATGCGGCTCATGCCTTCGATGTCGTCGTGCAGCGCCTGCCTTGCGGCGCCATCGCCCAGCGTCTCGATCCGCGTGCGCAGGATCGTGAGCGGCGTGCGCAACTGATGCGCGGCATCCGCCGTGAACTGCCGCTGCACGCGAAAACCGTCCTCGAGCCGGTCGAGCGCCTGGTTGACGGCGGTGACCAGCGGCATGATCTCGCGCGGGATCTGCTCCGTCGGCAGGCGGATGTCGGTGCGCGCCGGGCCGATATTGCTGGCCTCCTCCGACGCTTTCCACAGTGGCGCGATGGCGCGGCGGAAGATGATGATGTCGGCGGCGAGCAGGATCAGCAGGATCGGAATGGTGATCCACCCGACCCGGCGGAAGAAGTTCGAGATGATGTCGTCGATGATGACGTCGCGATGCGCCAGATCCTCGGCCACGCGGATGCGCACGATCTTGCCGTCGATGATGCGGGTGACGCCGGCGCCGGAAATCGTCTCGGAAAGTGTCGGCGGCGCCGACGCGGCCGCTCCCGTCTTGCGGCGGGACGAAAACAGCAAACGGCCGTCGGCATCGCGGATGTCGTAGAGATAGCGGCCGTAGGCTTCCGAATAGAGGCCCCGCAGGCTGTCGGGCAGGTTGAACGTCAGCAGGCCATCCGGCGCCGCGACGATGCGCTCGGCCAGCACCTCGGCCTGCGCCCGCATGGCTTCGCGGTGCAGCTGGTCGACTTCGGAATTGAGCAGCCAGAACAGCACCAGCGGCAGGAAGATCGCGACCACCGCGACCGCGACGATGTGCATGAACACGATGCGCCAGATCAACGATTTGAATGTCGGCGATCTGCCATAGGCCCCGGCGGCCGCCACGCTATTTCTCCTCGGACATGAGATAGCCGACGCCGCGGATGGTGTGGATCACGACCTTGGCGCCGTGCTCGGTGAGCTGCTTGCGCAGCCGCGAGACGTAGACCTCGACCGCGTTGGAGGCGACCTCGCCTTCGAGCCCGAAGATGTGGTCCTCGACGTTCTTCTTCGGCACCACCCGGCCCTGCCGGCGCAGCAGGATCTCCAGCACCGAGGTCTCGCGCGCGGAGATGATCCGCGGCTGGTCGTCGACGAAGATCTGGCGGCTTTCGGTGTCGTAGACGAGATTGGCGAGGCGCAGCGAGCGGCCGAGCAGCTGGCCGGGCCGGCGCAGGATCGCCTCCAGCCGCGCCACCAGCTCCTCCATCGCGAACGGCTTTGCCAGATAATCGTCGGCGCCGCTGCGCAGGCCGCTAACGCGGTCCTGCAGGCCGCCGCGCGCGGTCAGCACCAGCACCGGCAGCGGCTCCATCTGCCGCCGCAGCTCGCGCAGCACCGAGAGGCCGTCGCCGTCGGGCAGGCCGAGGTCGAGGATCATCGCAGCGTAGCTGACGCTGCTGACCGCCTCGCGTGCCTCGGCCGCGGTGCTCACGATGTCGCTCTGGTAGCCGGCGGCCGACAGCCCGGCGGCAACGAGCCGCGACAGCTCGACATTGTCCTCGACGATCAGAAGGCGCATCGCAGTCCCGCCGGATGTTCCGGTGCAATCACGGCTCGCGCCGCATCTTCGCTCTCTTCCACCATTCCGGCCGCCTCGGCCAGCGAAAAAGCGCGTGGCAGGCCAGCCGCCCCCCTGTCAGGTTCGTGTAAGCCGACCTGGGCGCGTTCCCATGATGGTTTACTCGATCACCTCATCCGCTCCGGCAATGACTGCTGCGGAGAACGGATGGCCGAGCAGTTTCGCTGCCTTCAAATTGACAACGAGCTCCACCTTCGTGACGAGTTGAACTGGAAGATCAGAAGGCTTCTCGCCCGACAGAATGCGTCCGGCATAGATACCCGCGCGATGGTGCGACTGCATGAAATCTCCTCCGTAGCTCATCAAACCTCCAGCCACGGGAAAGTCTCGGGTCTGCGTGATTGCGGGTAGTTGATATTTCATCGCGAGAGCCGCCAGCCGGCGACTGCGAAATGCAAAATAGGGGTCGGAGGTAAACACAACTCCGCCTGGCCCGTCCCTGGCCACGGCAGCGAATACGGATTCGAATTCATCCTCCTTGCTTGCGCTATAGATCTGCAGTTGAACCCGCAGGGCCTCTGCGGCCGCCTGAAGCTTCTGCAATTGTGATGGTGCGGTCGGACTTGTCGGGTTGGCGACAACCGCCAATCTGGTCGCCGTGGGCAACAGGTCGCGCATCAGCTCAAGCCGCTTTGGCGACACATCGACGCTCAGGCTCGATACTCCCGTGATATTTCCGCCCGGCCGCGACAGGCTGTCCACCACGCGTAGCTGAACGGGGTCGCCGCCCATCTCGAACACGATGGTCTTGGTCGTACCCGTCGCCTTCGCGGCAAGTGCCACCGGTGCCCCGCCAGGAGCCACGATCAGGTCTACATTTCTGGCGACCAATTCGGCAGCGAGGGCAGGCAATCGAGAATATTGTCCATTGGCCCACTGAAAGTCGATCGCCACATTGCGACCCTCGACGAAGCCGGCTTCCTCCAGCCCCTGTCGGAAAGCCTCAAGTCGACTGCCGAAGAGCTCGGGTGACTCCGGGCAAAGATAGCCAATGACCGGCATGGAGGGCTTCTGCCCATACGAGACGGTCGTCCACGTCGCGGCGCCTGCCATCCAAAGAAGAAAATCGCGCCGTCTGGCGCGTCCGCGTAGCGTTGCTGCTTCAGGGTTGGCGCACCTCATGCCTACGGACCCGCTGCCGTCAGCCGTTTGCCGGAGCATAGCCCCGGATACGCGAACAGTCTCTAGCGGATTGTGCCAGACATCCCGCGGCCACTCGGCGAGAGAGCATCGAAGGATATTCCGAAGACTGGAATGGCTTCGTCAAATCCTTTGATTTCGCGGCCCCCGAGATCCTCAACGGGCCGCCTGCCCTTGACGTCGGCCGCGACTTTGGCGTCGATCAGGATTTCCTTGTCTGCGGCAGATGCGCACAGCCGGGCCGCAAGATTCACGACGCTCCCGATGGCGGTGTAGTCGAGCCGGTCCTCGTATCCGATCCGGCCGACAGTCGCCGGCCCGCTGGCAAGGCCGATTCCGAAACCGACGTGGTAGCCACGCGATCGCCAGCCGGCGATGAGGGCTTGCACGTTCGTCTGCATGTCGACGGCGAGATCGATGGCTCGCAATGCAGGCTCTTCGACCGGGACAGGTGCGTTCACCAGCACCATCAGTCCGTCGCCGGAGAAATTGATCAACGTCGCTTCGAATTTCGCGATGACCCTGCCGAGGCTTTCATAATATTCCGACAATACGCTCATGACGTCCTCGGGCGCGGCGCCTGCTGAAAACGCGGTGAACCCCCTCAAATCGCAGAAGACGACGACGACTTCCGTACGGCGGCCGTCCAGCACGCTGTCATCGCCGGCTCGATCGACGAGATCGGCGACCTGGGGGGCAAGGAACCGCTTCAGCTTGGCGATGCGCTCCTGGTGCTGCTGCGCCAGAGCCAGCTCGGAAGCCATTCTGTTGAAACTGTTTGCAAGACGCTGGAACTCGTCCCCGGTGTGGATTGAGATGCGGTGGTCAAAGGATCCCGCACCAATCCTCTCCGTGCCCTCCTCGAGCAGCTTGATCGGCTCCGTCATCCGGTGCGCCAATGCATAGGCAAGTATCCCTGCGAGCATGGTGCTGATTGCGAGGAGCATTGCCGTCCGCCACAGGGCGGAATAGATCGGCGCGTAAGCTTCGGATAGCGGCTGCACGACCACGACTGTCCAATCGGGGCCCTGTACGGGAGCCGCGCTGGCAGCAACATAGTGCCCTTGTGCATCGCGGCTCGTTGCGAAGCCCGCTTTCGACCCTATCGCGTCCCGCACAGCCCGAAATGGTTTGGACGTCGCTTCCTCCGCCCCGCGGAGCACGAGGCTGATGTCGGGATGGGCGATCAGGCGACCCGATCGGTCCAGGACGAAGGCGGAGCCGGTCCTTCCGACCTTGATCGCCGAGATCACATCCCAAATCAGCTTGAGGTTGACTTCGGCTATGACTGCGCCGACCGCCGGTCGGTTGCCGGCAATCCCAACCGTCAAGTACGGTTCGGAGCCTCGATTGTAGCTGACGTCGCTGAACCAGATCTGAGCTGCGCGGGCGCCAACCAAGGCGGGATCGGCTGATCGGTCCGTGCGGCTCTCGATACGGTTGAGGCCGATCCGCGAGATGTAGAGACGCTCCAGGCCATTGCCGTCGAGCAGTGTGAGACTGACGATGGCGGGCGCTTGTCGAAGCAGGCGCAACGCGTCGGTCCGCCGGCGTTCGTCGAACTCGTCACTCCATGGAAGCTGAACCAGCCAGCCAAGCTGGCTCGTGATGCCGTGGATGAAATCGTGTATTTCGGCGGCCGCGGATGCGGACTGGAGGCTAAGCCACTGGTCGAGCCTCGCGCGCTGATCGCGATAGCCGAACCACGCCTCAATAACCCCGTTGAATGCGAGTGGGATCGCGACAGCCACGAAAAGCGCGAGCAGATATTTATGAAAAAGGCCGCGAAACCGATCCTGAGGAATCATGATCCGGTCTCCTGATAATCACATAAATACAATGACCCAGAATAACATGTCGCTCCGCCGTCGGGTGGAGTTCATTCGAATCCCGAGCGTACCGGTGCACCCTTCGCGCTTTTAAGGGCGGACCAGCCACGCGGCCTGGCGACAAATTGGCGCCATGGCTGAATTGTCGGCCGATGTCAGCCTCCGGCTGACTGGCCTTCGCGCCGCACGCCGGCTTTTGACCACCCTAAACGGACGTTGCTGCCGGACCGACGTAGCATGCGCCGCAGCCACGTTGATCTAGGTCAAGCATCACCCCCTCCTTTGGCCTCACGTCATGTTCAGCCCCATTTGAGGCGGCGACGTCGCCTTTCAGTTCGCTCGCGCATAGCAACTTCCAGGTCGGCGTCGCATTCTTCCAGTGGCCTCCTCTCCCTCCTGATCCCTGCAGAAGGCTTACTGGAGGTTCGTCGACGAGGATCTTGCTCATGATAACAATTCCAGAACTGACGTCCCAGGCGCTCGGTGCGTTTCTCATCTCGGAGACAAAAGGCCGCTTCGGCTCATCGCATGCCAACTTGCCGGAATTGCTCCCCTACGCAGCGAAGCTGGCCCTGGAATGTATCGGTAACAGCGATGCGTTGTATCACAACGTGGAGCACACCCTGTTGGTCACGCTGGTGGGGCACGACATTCTGATCGGCCGCTCTCTTCTGAGGCCAACCACGGCCAGCGATTATGCTCACTTCATCCTGGCGTGCCTGATTCACGACATCGGCTACGTTAGAGGCGTAATCTACGGAGACCAGGAAGGCGCCTATGTCGTTGATGGTACCGGCCGAACGGTTGAGTTGCCGATCGGCTCCTCCGATGCAGCGCTTGCGCCCTATCACGTCGACCGCTCGAAATTGTTCGCCGTGGAACGTCTCGACACAATCGACGAAATTGACGCCGCTCGTATTGCTCAGGCCATCGAATATACCCGCGTTCCCTATGCAGACGCACCAACGAGCGAACTCAAGGATGATCTGGACCAGGAGGAAGGTTTGTTGCTGCGTGCCGCTGATCTGATCGGTCAGCTCGGCGATCCCAACTACATGAAGAAATCAAATGCGCTCTTCTATGAATTCGAAGAGATAGGCCTCAACAAATCGCTCGGATACGCCACGCCCGCGGACGTCGTGCACAAATATCCGCAATTCTACTGGACAAAGGTCGCACCGCAAGTCCCGGCGGCGATCCGCTATCTGAACGTAACATCGAGCGGAAGACAATGGATCAGCAGCCTGTATGGCAATGTCTTCCGCGCCGAGCGAGAGGTCAGACTATCTGGTCCGCAGCTGTAGATCGGCATCCCCATGGCGGTCCAACAAATCCGGCGATAAAACACTGATTGCGGAAACTGGAATCGAACCCATGGTCTTCTGGACGGCGAGCGCAGTCGGGTTGGTGGTCGCCTATCTTTTCGGCTCCATACCCACGGGCTATCTGGCGGGAAAACTCTTGAGCGGCATCGATATTCGAGAGCATGGCTCCAAATCCACCGGGGCGACGAATGTCTTGCGCACTCTTGGAAAATGGCCTGCGTTGATGGTGCTCATCGCCGATGTGCTGAAAGGCGTGGCCGCCATCCTCGTCGCCCGCTCGTTCTGTCCCTGGCTCTCGACGGAGCTTTCGCCGACGCCGCCGCCAGCGCTTGATCTGCAAGTCTGGGTGCCATGGGCTGTTGGCCTGGCCGGAATTGGCGCGCTGCTGGGGCATAGCCGCTCGATCTGGCTGAACTTTACGGGCGGCAAATCCGCCGCGACCGGGCTGGGCGTGTTGCTGGCGATGTCGTGGCCGGTGGGATTGGGTGCTGCGACGGCCTTTGGCATCGTGCTGGCGATGACCCGGATTGTTTCCCTTGGCTCGATCCTCGCGGCACTGACGGCGATCGCCCTGGTCTGCGGTTTCGAGCACCCGTTGCCCTATCGGCTGCTGGTGATCGGAGGCGGCATCTACGTGATCGTTCGCCATCGCGCCAACATCCAACGGCTGTTGGCGGGGACGGAGCCGCGCCTGGGTCGAACTGGCCCGGATGCGAAGGCAGGAGCGCAGGTTTAGCCTATTGCGGTTCCAGGAGCCGGCAATCCCCGTTCCGATATTCGATGGAAGCGTGCACGTGTCTTTCCGGTGCTCCAGCTGCTATCGCCGTTACCTTGACGCGACCACAGCCGTTCTGATGCGGTAAGCAGTTTCGCCGAGACGTCGCGGAAATACACGATCCGCAGCCGATCGATTATCCGGGGCAGATACGATTGGTCGGGAAGTCGGAGCCGGAGGCCGACTGATGGACGCCGGGCAAGCCCGCCGTCCCACCAGCCGGGATAGTACTAGTCACAGTGCCGCAGAAAAGCGGCTCTGAGTTCGGCCAGTTGGTCGCTCGTCGCTCCCAGCTCTGCGTCGGCCCGATCTGTGAGCAAGTCGACGTAGGCAATCGGCCGATCGAACTGGCTCGCCGTGAAGTCATACCTCTTGCCTTCGATCCGATTGTAGAAATGATCGCCGGCCGGCAGAGGCGTCTTCAGCAGCTCGCCGCCGTAGAGTTCGTGAACGAGCAGCGCCGTGACGTTGCATTGCCCGGCCGCCGGATTATCCGGCGTCCATTGGCTGGAAGTCGACAACGACCAAGCCTTGCGCAGCGCGTGTTGAACCTCATCGGGATCGAAGCTCATCGTCACCTCACGGGATCGGCACCGAAGCGCCAATTTCGGATTATACGATGTTAGCTACTTGCCACTGTTTTGCCCGACGTGTCAAACGGCTTCGCAACTCGGACTGAGCCCTACTCCATCCACGCGTCATTGCGAGCGCAGCGAAGCAATCCAGACTGCCTCCGTGGAAAGATTCTGGATTGCTTCGCTACGCTCGCAATGACGACGTGGAAACAGACGCGCGCCGAACACCGGGTCATTCGGGAAGGCTCGCCATCAGGGGAGATCGCCGCGTTGGCCCCGGCCGCGCGACGATTGCCCCTTCCTGCTGATTTACCCCAACGGTCCAAATGGTTGGCGGCAGTTACAGGGCAACCTGCCCTCATCGCGCTTCTACTGTGCATGGGGTTGTTTTGCATATTTTTGTTTGGGCGGCCGCTGGCGGCAAAGAAAAAGCCCGGCCTCGCGAACGAGGCCGGGCTCTGTCGTCTTGCGACGTTTCGAAAGATCAGCCGCGGGTGCGCGAGCGGATCATGAAGCTGTCGTAGGTGTATTCGGCGACCTGCCACCACAGATATTCGTCGGAGCGGTAGGCCTGCATGGCGTCGATCGACTTCTTGAAGTCGGGGTTCTTGGCCGAGATCTCGCCCCACAGCTCGTTGGTCGACTTGAGGCAGGCCTCGAGCACTTCGTTGGTGAAGGGACGAAGCTGGGTGCCGCCGGCGACCAGACGCTTCAGCGCCGCCGGGTTCTGCATGTCGTAGCGCGCGGCCATCCAGCTGTTGGCGTTGGCCATCGCGTTGGTGAGGATCGCCTGGTAGTTCTTCGGCAGCGAATTCCACTTGTCCAGGTTGGTGAAGGCGTGGACGGTCGGACCGCCTTCCCAGAAGCCGGGATAGTAGTAGTACTTGGCGACCTTGGCGAAGCCGAGCTTCTCGTCATCGTAGGGGCCGACCCACTCGGCGGCGTCGATGGTGCCCTTCTCCAGCGCCGGATAGATGTCGCCGCCGGCGAGCTGCTGCGGCACGACGCCGACCTTCTGGAGCACCTGGCCGGCGATGCCGCCGATGCGCATCTTGAGGCCGGAGAGGTCCGCAACGGTCTTGATCTCCTTGCGGAACCAGCCGCCCATCTGGGTTCCGGTGTTGCCGCAGGGCTGACCGATCACGTTCGACTTCTTGAAGAACTCGTTGCCGAGTTGCTCGCCGCCGCCCTGGTACCACCAGGAGTTCTGCTGGCGCGCGTTGAGGCCGAACGGCACCGAGGCGTAGATCGCCCAGGTCGGGTCCTTGCCGACATAGTAGTAGGAGACGGTGTGGCACATCTCGACCGTGCCGTTCGAGGTCGCGTCGAGCGCCTGGAGGCCGGGGACGATTTCGCCGGCGGCGAACACCTGGATCTGGAACTTGTTGTCGGTCATCTCGGCGACGTACTTCGCCAGCTGCTCGCCACCGCCATAGATGGTATCGAGCGACTTCGGGAAGCTCGACGTCAGGCGCCACTTGATCTCGGGCATGGACTGCGCGATCGCCGGCGAGGCCACCGCGGCGGTCGCCGCCGCGCCTGCTGCCGACACTTTCAGGAAATCACGACGCTTCATCTTCAGGTCTCTCCTTGTTGGGGCGTTTCCCCTAAACTTCCTCGTTGTCGCCGCTCGTTCCGGCGACGCGTTCTAAGTCGCGTCGAACCGAAGGGGCTTGACTGCCGTGGCCTTTAACACGGAAGCCCCGCTTTCGGAACGCGACAATGGCATGACGGGGCTCTACGAAAGTCGCATGTCCCCAAAAGACCGGCTCAGGCCGCGGCGATAACGCCTTTGAGCTGGTCCCGGACCTGCCCTGCAATGGCGCGATAGATCGCCGCATGAGGACCGTCCGGCTCGCTGTCGACCACGGGATTGCCGGCATCCGAGGTGGCGCGAATCGCCATGTGCAGGGGGATCTCGCCCAGGAACGGTACCCCGAGCTTCTCCGCCTCGTGGCGCGCGCCGCCATGGCCGAAAATATCCGATTTCGTGCCGCAATGCGGGCACTGGAAGTAGCTCATGTTCTCGACGATGCCGAGCACGGGCACGTTGACCTTCCTGAACATCGCAAGCCCCCGCCGTGCATCGATCAGGGACAGGTCCTGCGGGGTCGAGACGATCACGGCGCCCTTGAGCGGCACGTTCTGCGCCAGCGTGAGCTGGGCATCGCCGGTACCGGGCGGCATGTCGACCACGAGTACGTCGAGGCTCCCCCATGCGACGTCGCGCAGCATCTGCGTCACCGCCGACATCACCATCGGACCGCGCCAGATCATCGCGGTCTCTTCCTCCACCAGGAAGCCGATCGACATGATGGCGAGGCCAAAACGCTTGAGCGGAATCATCTTGCGCTCGCCGTCCAGCGCCGGCTTCTCGTGGAGGCCCGTCAGCCGCGGCACCGAGGGGCCGTAGATGTCGGCATCGAGCAGCCCGACCCTCAGGCCGAGGTCGCGCAGGCCCAGTGCCAGGTTGAGCGCGGTGGTCGACTTGCCGACGCCGCCCTTGCCCGAGGCGACCGCGATCACGGCGGCGACGCCCGGAATTTCGGACTGCCGCGCCATCGGCGATTGAGCGCCGCCCTGCGGCGGCGGCTTGTGGGCATGGACCGGCTGCACGCCCGGCGTGCCGCGGCTCGGCGTTGGCGGCGGAGGCGGTGCGGCGCCGGCCTTTCGCTCGGCGGTCAGCGCCACCATCACGGTGGTGACGCCGGGAATGGCTCGCACCGCGGCCTCGGCCTCGGCGCGGACGGATTCCCAGGCCCGCGCCTCGGCGGCATCGACGTTGATCGAGAAGAACACCTTGCCGTCGGCCGCGCTGATCGCGCTCAGCACGTTGGCATTGGTGAGCGCGACCCCGCGGGGCGACTTGATCCTGGCGAGGCTGTCGAGAACCTGTTGCTGCGTCACGCTCAAAGCGCATCTCCTGAACAGAGCATGATCCGGAAACGTGTGGAGCGGCTTTCCGATAAGATCATGCTCAAGGCTTGAGGATGCCCCATTAGAGCGGAAACGGCCAAAAGGCTACTGCCTGCCGATATCGTCAGCCATCTCCGCGGGGGCAGCCCCCTGCTCCGCAGCGGCCTCGTAATTGAGCTCGATCATGACCCCGTTGGGGTCGTGGACGAAGATCTGCCAGAGGTCGCCGCCGGGCACCTGGCGGGAGTCGAATGTCATGCCCTTGGACGTCAGCCGCTGCTTCATGCCGTCGAACCCGCGGCTGACGAAGGCGACATGGTGGACAACGCCGGAATCCGGCTTTTGTGGCTCCGAGGTCGGGGAAATATCGACGAGGTGCACCACCGGCTTGCCCTCGCTGTACATCCAGGCCCCCGGGAAGGCGAAATCGGGCCGGGCGCCTTTTTCCAGGCCCAGCACGTCCTCATAGAAGCGGACCGTCTCGGCCAGATTCCGGGTCCGGATGTTGAAATGATCGAGGACGCCAACGCTCACGCCGCCCATGCTTTCGCTCCCTTTTTTTATGCAGCACCTTAAGTCCCGCCATCCTAGCACAGGCGGCTGCCAAACGAAGCCGTTGCCCTCTGGCCTCAAGGGTTTATGGTGCGCTCCTAATCCGCTCTCATAGCGGAACCAGGCGCCCCCGCCCGGCAAAAACCGTAAAACCCAAACTACGGACAAGGTACCACACATGGCTAAAGTCGCTTTCCTCGGTCTCGGCGTGATGGGCTTCCCCATGGCCGGACACCTCGTGAAAAAAGGGGGCCATGAGGTCACCGTCTACAACCGCACCGCGGCCAAGGCGAAGGAATGGGCGGACAAGTTCGGCGGCAAGACCGCGGCGACCCCGAAGGCCGCAGCCGAGGGCCAGGATTTCGTGATGTGCTGCGTCGGCAACGACAATGATCTGCGCGCGGTCACGATCGGCCCCGACGGCGCATTCGCCGGCATGAAGAAGGGCGCGACCTTCGTCGACCACACCACCGCCTCCGCTGAGGTCGCCCGCGAGCTGGATGCTGCCGCCACCAAGGCCGGCTTCAAGTTCATCGATGCTCCCGTTTCCGGCGGCCAGGCCGGCGCCGAGAACGGCGTGCTGACGGTGATGTGCGGTGGCGCCGAGGGCGCCTATTCCGGCGCCGAGCCGCTCATCACAGGCGCCTATGCGCGGATGTGCAAGCTGCTCGGGCCCGCCGGCTCCGGCCAGTTGACCAAGATGGTCAACCAGATCTGCATCGCCGGTTTGGTGCAGGGCCTCTCCGAGGGTATCCACTTCGCCAAGAAGAGTGGCCTCGACGTCGCCGCCGTGATCGAGACCATCTCGAAAGGCGCAGCGCAGTCCTGGCAGATGGAGAACCGCTACAAGACCATGAACGAGGACAAGTACGATTTCGGCTTCGCGGTCGAATGGATGCGCAAGGACCTCTCGATCTCGCTGGCCGAAGCCCGCCGCAACGGTGCCAATCTGCCGGTGACCGCGCTGGTCGACCAATTCTACGCCGAGGTCGAGAAGATGGGTGGCAAGCGCTGGGATACGTCGAGCCTGCTCGCGCGCCTTAACCGCTGACACCTGTCGAACTGATCCCGCCTTGCTGATCGCGATCGCCGTCATCTTCGTTTTGGCCTATGCGGCGATCGCGCTCGAACACCCGCTCCGGATCAGCAAGAGTGCCACGGCGCTGATCGGCGCCGGGCTGCTCTGGGCGATCTACGCGGCCACGATCGGCGACCACGCCATGGTCGGCCGGCAGATCGACGAATCCGTCGTTTCCACCGCGAAAATCGTGTTCTTCCTGATCGGCGCTATGACCATCGTCGAGGTGATCGACGCCCATGACGGTTTCGAGGTCATCACCTCCCGCATCAGCACGACGAGCCAGGTCCGCCTGATGTGGCTGATCGGCTTCGTGACCTTCTTCCTCAGCGCGATCCTGGACAATCTCACCACCACCATCGTGATGGTCTCGCTGATCCAGCGGCTGATCGCCAGGCGCGACGACCGCCTGCTGTTCGCCTCCCTGATCGTCATCGCCGCCAATGCCGGCGGCGCCTGGACCGTGATCGGCGACGTCACCACGACCATGCTGTGGATCGGCGGGCAGATCACGCCGCTGAAGATCATGGGCTCGGTGTTCCTGCCCTCGCTGGTCAATCTGCTCGTGCCGCTCGCCTTCATCAGCCTTCTGGTGAAGGGCAAGACCATCGCGGCGCCGCCCAAGGACGACGGAGTTCAGCTCGTCGGGTCGTTCGAGCGCAATCTGATGTTCTATCTCGGGCTCGGCGTATTGATCGCCGTGCCCGCCTTCAAGGCGGTCGCGCACCTGCCGCCCTTCATGGGCGTGCTGCTCGGGCTCGGCATCGTCTGGCTGGTCGGCGAGGTCGTTCACCGCGACAAGGACGAGCATGTTCGCCGGCCGCTGACGCTCGCGCATGCGCTAACGCGGATCGACATGAGCTCGATCGTGTTCTTCCTCGGCATTCTGCTGGCGGTCGCCTGCCTCGAACATGCGGGCCTCCTGTCGATGCTGGCGCGCTGGCTGGAGGCGACGATTGGCCGCCAGGACGTCATCGTCGTCGTGCTCGGCCTGCTCAGCGCCGTCATCGACAACGTGCCGCTGGTGGCGGCGACGATGGGCATGTACGACCTCGGCCACTACCCGACCGACAGCTTCCTCTGGGAGTTCATCGCCTATTGCGCCGGAACCGGCGGCTCGATCCTGATCATCGGCTCGGCCGCCGGCGTCGCCGCCATGGGGCTCGAGCGGATCGAGTTCCTCTGGTACGCCCGCCGCATCGCCATCCCCGCGCTCGCGGGCTATCTGGCGGGCGCGGTGGTCTACGTCGCCCAGCATGCGGCGCTGCACTGACCGGCACTGCGTGCGTTCAAAATTAACGCCGGGTTAACGTAATTCTTTAGCTCCTTAAGTCACCTCTTAAGGATTTCTTGCCAGAGATAGACAATGCAGAAGGCCCGCCTTTGCGCGGGCAGGAATGTTGTTGTTCGATGAGTAAACCCGCTGAAAAGCCAGAGGTCGTGCAGCTTCCGGCCGAGCCGGTGAGCGCGCCATCTGCGAGCAGCCGACGGGCTGCGTCGCAGCGGGTACGCGAGGCGCGCGACAAGTTAACGTCGACCAGCGGAACCCGGCCGGCTTTCGACGCCGAGATGCTGCGCCAATATGCCCAGACGCGGCTGTCGGCCTCCTATGTCGTGATGCTGCTGGTGGTCGCCACCGGTGTGCTGTTCGGGCTGTGGATGCAGCCGATCCCGGCCGCGGCCTGGACCGCCGGCATGCTCTGCATCCACGCCGCGATGATCCGCAGCTGCCACCGCTTCCTGGCTGAGGCCTCCTCGCCTGCGGCGACGCGCACATGGCGGACGCACTTCGTCGTGCTCGACCTGCTCTATGGCCTGTGCTGGATGGCGATCCTGATCCATCCCGTGCTCGACATGGTCACGGAAACGCTGATGATGTTCCTGATGCTGCTGGTGATCGCAGTGTCGAGCATGCTGGCCGCCAATCTGCCGATCGCCGCCCTCGCCGCCACGGCGCCGGTCGCGGTCGCGATGGCGCTCAGCTTTGCAATCACCGGCGCGCTCGACAATTACATCCTGGCGGCGCTCGCGCTCGCGGCCGAAGGCTATTTCGTGCTGCTGGCGCACCGCCTGCACTCCTCGACCTTCGCCACGCTCGAAGCACGCGCCGAGAAGGACGCGCTGATCGGCGAGCTCGAACAGGCCAAGGCGATCTCGGACGAAGCGCGCCACCGCGCCGAATCCGCCAACGTCGCAAAATCGCGCTTCCTCGCGCAGATGAGTCACGAGTTGCGCACGCCGCTGAACGCGATCCTCGGCTTCTCCGAGGTGATGAAGAGCGAAATTTTTGGCGCGCACGCGGTGCCGGTCTACAAGGAGTACTCGGCGGACATCCATAATTCCGGCGTGCACCTGCTCAACCTCATCAACGAGATCCTCGATCTGTCGCGGATCGAGGCTGGCCGCTACGAGCTCAACGAGGAAGCGGTGTCGCTGGTCGGCATCGTCGCCGACTGCCATCATTTGATGAAGCTGCGTGCCTCGAGCCGCGGTATCACCATCCACGAGGTGTTCGAGCAGGCCATGCCGCGGCTCTGGGCCGACGAGCGGGCGATCCGCCAGGTCGTGCTCAACCTGCTCTCCAACTCGATCAAGTTCACCCCGCAAGGCGGCGAGATCTGGCTCAAGGCCGGCTGGACCGCTTCGGGCGGGCAATATCTCTCGGTGAAGGATTCCGGCTCCGGCATCCCCGAGGACGAAATCCCGATCGTGCTCGCCTCGTTCGGCCAGGGCTCCAACTCGATCAAGTCGGCCGAACAGGGCGCAGGGCTGGGCCTGCCCATCGCCAAGAACCTGATCGACCTGCATGGCGGCACATTCACGCTGAAATCGAAGCTGCGCATCGGCACCGAGGTGATCGTCACCTTCCCGCCGGAGCGCGTGATGAGTGCGCTGGCGCCGATGTCGGACGATTCTCCGCCGCTCCAGCCGGACAGTTCCGCGGTGCCCGACGAGAAGCGCCGGCCGCGTCACAAGCCGATCATGAGCGCAGGTACGGGCTCTTAACGAGATGCTTGCAGACATGCCCGACGATCCCCCACTATGGCCACATGAGCAAAGAAACGCCGTGCGTCGCCGTCTGCATGATCGATCCCAAGACCAGGCTGTGCTTCGGCTGCGGCCGGACCTTGCCGGAGATCGCGCGCTGGCACGCCATGGAGAGCACGGAACGGCTCGCGGTGATGGCGCTGTTGCCGGCACGCATGGTGGACGCGGGTTTGCAGCCAATCGCGGGATCGCCGAAACGCGTCTGATCGCCCTGCGTCGCCTCGGAGGCGCGCGATGATGCGCTTCCTGCTCGTTCTCGTCATGCTCGCCGGCACGGCCGGTGCCGTCGTCGCCTATGGCGATCCCGACCGGATCGCGCGCGCGAGCAACAAGGTCTCGCACATGTTTCGCGCGCAGATCGCCTCCCCGGCCCCGGCCGTGCAGATCCAGCGCGGCCAGGGCGGCGAGTTCGCGCTGCGTGCGAAGATCAACGGCGTCGCCGCACCGATGGTGATCGATACCGGTGCGACCTCAGTGGTGCTGACCTGGGAAACCGCGAAAGCGATCGGACTGCCTCTCGAGATGCTCGAATACGACGTCGATCTCGAAACCGCCGGCGGCCACACCAAGGCAGCCCGCCTTACGCTCGACCGCCTCTCCGTCGGCCACCTCGTCGAAAAGTCGGTGCCCGCCCTCGTCGTGCAGCGCGGGCAGATGAAGACCAACCTGCTCGGCATGAGCTTCCTCGACCGCCTGGAGAGCTGGGGCGTGCGCGCCGACAAGCTGATGCTCACAGGCTACCCGGAATTGCCAGATCGCCGCGCGCTCCGATAATCCGCTTCGCTGCGCGCCCCATGCGCACGATCAAGGCCCAATCAGCCGGGACTGTCTGAGCCGCACAACGCGATCGGCGTTTGTCAGATCGCCCCTTGGCCGCTCTGGCGCCGGTCAAACTGACGGCGCCGCTCCATCCAGGCAGCCCCGCTGGATCCAGTCCGCGATCTCATCGATATCGGCATCGGCAAAGAAAGAATTCGCGTTGAGCGGCATCCGGCCGAACCGCGCATGCGGGTCGTTTGCATCGAAATCCGGCGTATCGCCCCGTAGGGCGTGGATCATGATCGAGTTGTCGGGATCGCCAACGACGACGACACGCTGCCCCTTTACCGTACCGTCGGTGACGAACGTAGTGTGGGTCATGTCGCGCCACCAGCGGCCATGGCCCGACAGGTCCGGGTCTGCGCCCACCTTGGTACAACAGGCGTCCATGAAATTCTGGAAATCTGCATAGGTCGTGATTTTGCCTGCCATGTCCGATCCCCCAACTGCTTCGTCACTTCAAATTCGGAACCCCACGTCACCGACGTTGAAGCACGCGGGCCAATGCCTGCACCATCGGGTCATTGTCGAGAGCGGTCCTCGCCGGCGACACAGCCTCATTGGTTTTTCGTGGTGCCATCTTGGCGCCGGTCGCTGTCGATAAGGGCGCTGCAATCCGCCGGAATGCCGCGGATGCCAGCATTAGCTGCGCTGGGTCGTGTGCATCGAGCGCCATGAACGCGACAAAGTCCCGGCCGAGCTGATTTGACACGGCCTGATGGCATTCCATGCAGCTGGAGCCGTTCCGCTGCTGGTAGGTCTCCATCGTCGTGTTCGCCAGGGTCGAACCAACTCCCAGCGGGAACGGTCCTCCTACGTTGGTCGGACCTGGTGTCCCCGGCGCGCTTGGCCATTGCGTCATGATCAGCATGTAGTTGGCCCAGACCGTTCCCTTGATCTCGGGGAGATTCCAATACGCCCGGTTCATCTGCATCGTATCGGACTGGATCGGTTGCAGACGAACGACCTGCATCGGATCCGGGTTATCGCTTGGAGGATTGTCGTCGGAGATCATCTTGGGGGCCGGCGTCGGCGCGAGCCCCGGAGGCGGAGATCCGGAGTTGAACGAGTAAGGAACCTGCGCGGCCTTGGCGTCCGGCTCATCATTTTTTGGTGGAACGTTATCGATATGCTCGAACGAGCTCCAGATCCATTGCGGCCGGAGCTTCGTCTTGATCACGATATGGAGGCCGACGAGCGCGATGTCCCGCTCGTTGCAAACGATGCTTCCGCCGCGCGTCGTCGCGACCGGATCAAAGACCATGGCTTTGGCGATGTAATAGCGGCTGCGGTCGATCCCATCGTTTGGCTTGAGCACGCGCCAAGCAGCTTTCAGTTCAATTGAACCGTCCCGAAACGCCCCGGGTTTCGCTGCGGTGGGCAGGTTCTGCTTGATGTACCACTTGTTGTTGTCATCGACGATTGAATCGAACTGCTCGCGATTAAAGCGAACCTCGTAGCGGGTGTACATCCGGCTCTGGTCAATCAGCGGATTGGCAAGGCGGGCCAGCGTGAAGGCGGCCTGATTGAAATCCGCGAAATGACTGAATGCGCTAAGCGTCTTGGTCTGGTTGGTGACAGCGCCTCCGCACGGGTTCGTGCCGTCGTAGCTGGTCCATGATGCCGGTCTCGGCGCGCCCGGCGCAAAGACCTCGTAGCGCGCCTTGTAGGTCTCCCAGACGCGGGGGCCCGCGTCGCCCGGCTTCTTGGTCCGATCGGGCTGCCCGCGGTTTGGGGCGCCGTCCAGAGCCGGCCAGTTCAACGCGACGAAGGCCCGCCAGCTGAAATTGTCAAACCGCGGAAACGGATTGCCGGGCGCATCCGGGACATCATCAATGCGGTCTGGCAGCACCTGCGGCGTCACATCCTGCGCCGACGCATTGCGCGGAACAAAAAATATCGAGAAGCTCACCAGGATCACTATGGCCATGAAAATTGGCATCGCTGGTCCCTCATCAAATCGACCCGCATGACGGGTCCGAGTCCAACGTCTCCGACGCGAAAACAACCGCGAACGTCACCGCATGAAATGATGCGAGGGCCGAAGGATCGTCGGGCGAGTAAATAGCAGAGTAATAAACAATTTTAGATTGTAGAACGCGTCCTGTCTAATGCTTTATTGTCGCAAACCCTCTCGATCCACCCATCATTGCGATGTCGTGTATGCGCGACGCCAGAGGCATCTCGCCTCGTCATCCTGACGGACAGCGGCCGATCTGGCGCCTTGTAAGGCCACCAGCGCGCTGCGCAACATCGGCGCGGCTGCCAGCCAACCGCCTGACCCGAGCCCCCGCCAACAATCCATCGATGCGGCATTTCCTCTATTTACAAACCGCCTAGTCGGCGGGCCGCGGCGTCGAATGAGCGTTCCTGCCGAAATGGTCGGCCAAGGCCGAATATCTCTATACCGAGTTCAAGCACGACGATCTGCCGGACTGGAACGCCGCGAAATTCCACACCTTCCGCGTCGGCGTGAACTATCATTTCGATCTGTTCCGCTGAGGCAGGCCGAAAGAGCCGGATTTCACGATCCGGCTCTTCACCTGCCTGGGCTAGGCCGCGGCCTCCGCCGGAGCGCGCGCACCGACACGCGCGATGGCATCCCGCAGCACGTCCACACCGGCGCCCGGCTTCACCCCTTGCTCGGCAAGATGGCGGCGGAAGGCGCGCGCGCCGGGCACGGCGTGGAACGCCCCGACGAAATGCCGCGTGATCGCATGCAGCCGCGTGCCCCGCGCAAGCTGCTGCTCGATATAGGGCATCATCGCTTCGAGCGCGTCCTGCATCGTCGCATGCGGCGCCGCTTCGCCGAAGATGTCTTGATCGACGGAGAGCAGCCGCCATGGCTCCTGATAGGCGGCGCGGCCGAGCATCACGCCGTCGACGTGCTCGAGATGCGCTTTCGCCTCGTCGATGCCTGGGATGCCGCCGTTGATGATGACAGGCAGGTCAGGCATCGCGCGCTTGAGGCGATAGACGCGATCATAGTCGAGCGGCGGAATGTCGCGGTTCTCTTTCGGCGACAGACCGTTCAGCCAGGCTTTTCTGGCATGCACGATCAGCGCGTCGCAGCCGGACGCAACCACTCCGCGCGCAAGCGTATCGAGCGCGGCTTCCGGATCCTGGTCGTCGATGCCGATGCGGCATTTCACCGTGACCGGAACGGCGACCGCGCACTTCATCGCATCGACGCACCTCGCCACCAGCTCCGGCTCCGCCATGAGACACGCGCCGAAGCGTCCATCCTTCACGCGATCCGACGGGCAGCCGACATTGAGGTTGATCTCGTCATAACCGAACTCCTCGCCGATCTGCGCGGCCAGCGCGAGTTCGCGCGGATCCGAACCGCCGAGCTGAAGCGCCACCTTGTGCTCGACCGCATCGAACCCGAGCAGCCGCTGCCGGTCACCATGAATGATGGCGCCGGTCGTCAGCATCTCCGTATAGAGCAGCGCCCGCCGCGTCAGGTGACGGTGGAACACCCGGCAATGCCGATCGGTCCAATCCATCATGGGGGCCGTAGAAAATTTCCACCTTAAGCCATTCATTTCGTTGATCTATTTAACCTTCAGTTGATCCTTCGTGTGATTGGACCGATTGAGAAATCTGGTGTGACGAAGCTACCGCAGCTTGGCTTTTCTAGGCCCATATAGGCATGATTTGGAAGCGGAAATCGCCTCTTCGGATTCTCAGTGCACACGCCAGACACACGAGAGCGAGGCATGCACATGCAAAGTACCGAGATCATAGCCGCTCAATTATGCTCACTTCGCGATGTGAGTATAATTGGCACCTATGGCACAATGGACTTCTTGGGCTAATCAAGCAGAAGCTTGAGGCTAGCGATCTGTGCCTCATGCTCGGCGTCACGGGCAATTCGCGCCCTATGATCATGATAGCGTCGCATCGTCCGCCGTGTATGAGCCCGCATAAGACAACTTTACGAAGAATGCTCGGCACAAGCTGCGGCCTGTTATCCCTCTCGCGGATCACTTCGACACGAAGCTTTTCACAGCGAGCCCCGAGCCGACGATAGAGACGTCGTGCAATTTTACTGCAAGATCCGCGCTCACAATTCGAAGAAGGTTGGCGCGAAGCTCCGGTTTGTTCGCCGTGAATTCTCTGACGTGGTGCAGATCCCAGCTTGCAAGCGTTCCGGCGCCGCGTGCCACAACGTCCACCGGACTGGCCAAGCCGCTGTAGGCGCTCACGTCGCCGATGAGTTGACCGGGCCGAAGCGCTATTCTGGTGCCGTTGCAGAGAATGGCCTCGATTTCTCCGGCCATGACAACAAGAGCCTCGGACAAGAGCTGCCCCCTTGTGAGAATGACTTCTTCGGCCGAGCAGTCGACCCATCGGGCAAGGCTGACCAGCCCCAAGAATTCCCGCTTGTCGACCGAGCTGAATGCGACCTGATAGAGCCGTTCTTCCCTGTCGCCCAGCACGACCGGCCGCCGCTCCAGGAGCGTCGCCACGATCCGAATCGCGTTGACGATCATGAACGCCGCTCCCCAAAAGATCGGCGGCCACAGCGTGTCGTCCTGGAAATAGTAATATGGCAAGGTCAATCCCTCACCAACGATGGCCAGGACACGCAGCGTAAGGACGCCTTGCGCCGAGAAGGCGACGAGGAACACGATGTTCGAGAGGTTGATCAGGCCGTTGATCCCGAGAACCTGATCAGCCACGAACTCGTACATGAAGACTCCAACGACGTTTTCTGATGCGGCCATACCGTCGCTGAGTGGGTGCGCGAATTCGATGGGGAAATAGCCGCTCCGATATAGATGCAGCATAGGGATCGGGGGTGAAAGCGCCTTCCGCGGCACGGCATGGCAACGTTTAAACACGCCGGCTCTTGGTATTTGGGCATCCCTATGCCGCTCCTACAAGACGACAAACGCCCCCCTCTCGAATTCAAATATCTTTGCGTTCATCTACTGCGCAAGCATTTGCCCGCGGTGACGATGGAGACGGAAGATGATCTACGCGGCTCTGGCAAGAGATCCGAAGAGCCTGGCCCGAAAGGCTGCTCTGGTCATATTCCGGTTCATTCTGGGGAATGACGGACCGCGCATGCGATACCGCCCCGAAGCTCACTATATGCGGGGCCCGGGCCCGAAATGGCGAGAGAAGCACGGCCTGGATCGACACATAAAATCGTGATCGCTTCATCGCAACTCGTGTTTCAGCCTCCCGCGACGCTCAACCTGCCGCCGCGACGGCCGCCTTGGCCGGCGCCTTGTCGGTGCTCTTCGACCAAGACCGGTAGTAGGCCAGCACGGTCATCATCAAGATGCCGACAATGCTAACCACGATCTGCATCCAGATCGCGCCGGAAATCTCGACCAGCACGACATGTGCGGCAAAGGACAGGAATATCCCGGCGCAAAACACCTCGAGCGATTGTTGACCGCATTTGATTGCCGGTCGAAAAATCGTCCGTTCCAGACCCGGCCAGTCGCGGGGCAACAGGCGAACGACGAAGAACGCGAACACGACGAAGTGCAGAAGGCGATAGGGTGCGAGATTGGTCTTGTCGTTTGGATTGAAGGCGCCGTAGACCTCCGCCGGGATCAGTGACCGCAGCTCGTCGAACCGGGCCGACATTGTCATCACCAGAGCGAACAGAAGATAGGCGATGCCGAGCGCCAATGCGGTACGCGACCGGATGAACGGCATCGCCTGTGTCGATCCGCAAAGCGCAAACCAGGCTCCGAACGTGAACAGAAACTGCCAGGCGAATGGATTGAAGTACCAGACGCCAGTTGGATAGGCCGAGAGGTTCCATCCGAAGTGCCTGGCCAGCAGATAGAGCAACGCCGAAGCAGCCAGCGTTAAATTGGGTCTGCGCAGCATCAGCCAGAGTATCGGCGGGAAGACGCCCATCAGCACTATGTAAAGCGGCAGCACATCCATGTTCACCGGCTTGAAGCGAAGGATCAGCCCCTCGAACAGGAACTGCGCGGAATTTCCGAGGAAGCCCCTTATGTTGAAGTCGTCGGTGAAGCCGGAGTTGCCAGACCTCTGTGCGACATATTCGATTTCGGCGAGATAGAGCACGAACAGGAAGACGTGCGCGACATAGATCTGCCAGACCCGCTTCAGAAGTCTCGTCGCGCCGACGACAAATCCCCGTTCGAGCATCATCCGGGCAAAGACGAAGGCGACAGTGTAGCCGGAAATGAAGATGAAGGGATCCGCAGCATCGCTGAAGCCGTAGTTCCGCGTCGTCACCCAGTTCACGATGTTATTGGGGATAAGGTCGAGGAAGATTCCCCAATTTGCCACACCTCGGAACAGGTCCAGCCGCAGATCGCGGCCTTTCGTCGGCAGCGTAGCGAGGATCTTCATCGTCAATGCACCCAAGCTCAAGCGCGCGGGTTCTCCTTCGCCGGCCGCCTGCTCGCGCAGCGTCTCCGTTTACGGCGTCTAGAGCCGGCCCCGGCATTTCGACGTGACCGCTCCGAGCATAGCTGCCGATGACTGCTCGTATTGTACAATCGTGCGCATGCGGGACGTGAGTTCAGCGGAAGGACGGGAGACGAGACCTGCGCAACGGCCTCAATCTTCAATCTGCTTCCGGAAAATGCCACCCCTCCCAGGCGTCACGATGCGCGACGCGCTTCCGCGAAGCTGGTCTCGATCGCGCCTGCCTGTCCATCGGCTCAAACCAGCAGCACGCCTCGACCGGTCCCTGGAGCTCATTGGGCCTGCGGACTCTCGCGACACGAAGCGAGGGAACTACTCTGGATTTCTCACGCTTGGATCTCACGGACGGATGCTCCGCGGCGATCGGCCGCGCATCCGGTGTCGACTTCGCGACCGCGCCGGCCTCCGCGTCGACGGCCGGTCGCCTCGTTCCTTCATCGGACAGATGTTCGACCAGCGCCATATCGATGGATGGCGGCGAGAGTGTCGGCTGGCTGGTATCCAGGACAACCTTCTCCGGCCATTTGCGCGCGGATGCGATCCGGATGGTGGCTCGCTCGATGCCGTTCGCCCGATCGGCAATTCTGTCCGGCTGCTTCGGCAAAGACCAGTCAATGATCAGCAGAAGAGCAGCGAGTGCGCCGCCGACAACAGCAAAATACCTAGCCATGGGCAAAGCCGATGGCTCCGGCAATCTCGGCAATCTCGATCGACTCATCACAGCAATGCCTAGCCACTCTCACGCAGTGCGGCATGCCATGCCACCGCTGGGGGAACGACCTCGACTAGAGGAAGTTTTCCTTCACCATTTCCCAGACGTCGCCTCCGCGACCGTGCAGGACGGCGCGAGCGGAATAGAGCGCCATCCCGATTGCAGGCTCGACTTGCATGAATGGCGGCATGACGAGCTGCATCGGGTTGACAAGCACGTGCAGGAGCGCAGGTCCCGGCTGCGCGAGCCAGTCCTTGGCCGCGGTCTCCAGCTCGCTCGCGTTCGAAACGGTCTGGCCCCAGAGACCCAGGGCGCGCGCAACCCCTGCGAAATTCGGGTTCTTCAACTTCGTGAAAGTGTCGAGCATACCCTCGGCCTTCTGCTCGATCTCGACAAAACCAAGCTTGCCGTTGTCATAGACCGCAATCTTGATCGGCAACTCCTGCGCGACGATCGTCATCAGGTCTCCGAACAGCATCGAGATTCCGCCGTCGCCGGCCATGCACACGACCTGCCGGCCGGGTTCCGCCTTCTGGAGCCCAATGGACGACGGCATGCCGTTGGCCATCGTTCCATGAAGCAGGCTCGCGAAAATGCGGCGCTGGCCGTTTCCCTCGATATGGCGATAGGCCCAGGCGGCCGGGGTGCCGTCGTCGGCCGTGAACAGCGCATCCTTTGCCGCATGGCGACTGATCACCTGCGTCAGATAGCTTCCGGGAATACTGCCATCGTGACCGGCAGCAACCTTGGCCCGCTCAGCCTCCCTATATTTCGCGTAGCGCTTCAGATACGCGCTTCGGAACGAGGCGTCGGAGCGCTCGACCAGCTTCGGCAGCAAAGCCTCCATCGTCGCCTTCACATCGCCGACGACGCCCTTCGTGATCGGATGACGTCGTCCGAGATGGGTCGGGTCGATATCGACCTGCACGATCCTGGCCTTGTCCGGATAGAATTGCCGCCAGGCAAAATCTGCGCCCAGCATCAGCAGCGCATCGCAGTCCAGCAAGGCGTGGTACCCGGCCTCGTTGCCGAGCATCCCGGTCATTCCGATGTTGTAGGGATTGTCAAACTCGAGAAAATCCTTGGCTCGCGACGTATGCGCGATCGGCGCCTTCAGCCGGTCGGCGACCGCGAGAATCTCCTGATGTGCCCCCTGGCAGCCTGAACCACCGTACAGCACGACGTTTTCGCTCGCGTTGAGGATGTCTGCGATCTCATCAAGATCCGTATCGTTCGGCCTGGTGACGGGCCTGGCTACGTGCACCGCATAGGGGATTTTGTCGTCAACGCTCGAGGCGGAGATATCCGCCGGCACGATCAGTACGGCAACGCCACGTTTCGCCAAGGCCGTTTGGCAGGCGATCACCGTCTTCCGGCGCGCCTGTTCCGGGGTATGGATCATGTCGCAGAAGACGCTGCAATCCCTGTAGACCTGCTTGAAGTCGACCTCCTGGATGAAATCGAAGCCCAGTTCGTCGCGAATGATCTGACTTGCGATCAGGATGACGGGCGCACGGTTACGATTGGCCTCGAAGATCCCGTTGATGAAGTGCAGGCTTCCAGGCCCGCAGCTGCCGGCGACTGCCGTCAGGCGATCGGCGAGTTGCGCCTCCGCCTGCGCGGCGAATGCTCCCGCCTCCTCGTGTCTCATCGAGATCCACTCGATCTCGCTTTTTTCGAGCGAGCGGGCGATCAGATTGAGGGTGTCGCCGACGACGCCGTAACAGTGCTTGACGCCTGCGCTTTGCAAGGTCTCAACAATGATATCCGCGACCAGCTTGCCCATGACATTCAACCTTGGCTATGACCGTTCCTGCCACAGCGTGCGCCCACTGTGCTGTCAGGGCTTGGATCAAAATGCGAGGACTTGAACCCGCCTGCGCAGACGGCGCACGGCTTCGGATGGCGCACCTTTCAGCCGACGTCCTCGGCTCCGGATCGGAGTTGACCGAGCATTTGAACCGCGCGGTTGCGGGCAGGAAATGAAATTCCGGCCGGCACGCGATCAAGACTCGCGCTGAGATATTCATAAGCTTCCGGCAAGCGGTCCTGTTTCAGCAACAGCCCGGCCAGGTCCGTCGCGGCCGTCAATTCGAACAGGGTGGCGGATTGGCGTTTGGCCCAGTCGATTGCCGACAGCAGGCTTTCTTTGGCGTCGAAATGATCCTCCGCAGATCGAGACGCCAGGATGCGCCCTTTCATCCTGAACAGGGCGGGCATGTGCAACAATTTTCCGGCGCGCCGCTGTTGCTCGATTGCATTCGCCGTGAGGGTCAGTGCCTGCTCATGCTCACCAAGATCCGCAAGCGCCTCGGCCAGATCGCAGGTAAAATCCATGTTCAGCATCTCTTGATTCTGGACGTGAAGCTCATCCAGAGCACTCTTCAACAATTGGATCGCTTCGATGCGCATGTCCTGAAGAAGCAGCCATTGGCCCTTCAGGCCAGCCGCTATGGCGCGATATGGCATCAGGGAATGCGCGACGGAGAGCTCACTCAGCTCACCGATGTACTGATCTGATTGACTCAGGTCCGCCATGGCCAGAAACACAGGAAGAACCAAAGCCAGGGATCGGCACAACGTGGCGGGGTTGCCTGACCTCTTGGCCTCCTCTCTGGCGCGCCTTGCGTAGTCCAGCGATTGGTCGAGCAAGCCCCTGTACAGGAGCGAACGTGTCATGCCGACGAGCAGGAAGCTCGTATAATGAAAGAGATATGGTTCCGATCGAGAACGCGGTCTGGACGCCAGGTGCCGGAGACCGGCTTCGCAATGTAGCTGTGTGGCGAGATGATTTCCCGACAGATGTTCGGAGGCCGCCAGCATTGCTTCCGCCAGCGCCATGTCGTCGTGAGTTCCCGTTGTCGACGCCAGTTTCTTGCTCCGGGTGGCGATCTCGCTCGCACCTCGGATGTCCATGGTCCAGTGCGAATACATGAAAAGACCGCTTAGAACCCTCAGCTCCTGAGCTAGATCGCCCTGCTCGACTGCAATATCCAGCGCGTTCGCGAAAGCAATCCGCACGCGTTGATCGCTGCTTTCGGTATGCATCAAAGCCAGCGGGATTGATGCGGAGATCTCCATGGCGAAGCGGGAGTATTGATGCGGGCTTCCCAGGTCTGCCATTGCGCGCTCGGCCCATGCCTGGCACTCGATCAGCAACGACAACTCCAGAAACACCTGTGTGGAAGCGGCGGCCAGTCTCGTTGCCGTCTCGGCATCGCCGCGCGGTCCAAAGCTCCATTCGAGGGCCGCACGGACGTTGCTCAATTGGTCGGAATAGGCCGCGGCTCTTTCAACGCCTGGCAGGCTCGATAGAGCCTCCCTCAGTGTTTCGAGATGTCCGGCGAGGTATTCCGCATGCCGACCGAAGACCATATCGACTTCGTCGTGTTCTTCCAGTTTTTCCAGTGCGTATGCCCGGGTCGTGTTCGGCAGGCGATACTGCGCCTGCGCGACATCGATCCGAGTTGCTATCAATGACTTCTCGACCAGCCCGGCAACGGCGTCGAAAATATCCTCGACTCCCACACCGGGTTCACCGGCGACAGACCGCGCGCCATCGAGGGTGAAATGTCCGACGAAAGGAGCGATGCGTCGAAAGACGATCCTCTCCGCGTCGGACAGCAGATCGTAGCTCCAATCCAGTGTCGCCTTGAGCGTCCGATGCCTGGCGACTGCCGTTCGATGGCTCAGTCGCAGCAATTCCAGCCGGGACACCAGGAGATCAACCGTGTTCTCGAGGCCAAGGGCGGCGACCTGCCCCGCGGCCAGCTCGATCGCCAGCGGAATCCCATCCAGCTTTCGGCATATGTCCGAGACGAATGGCGCCTCCTTGTCGGTGAGAACGACGCGACCTGCCCGCATGGCCACGCGCCGTACGAACAGCTGCACTGCCGGATATCGCAGCACTGCATTTGCAGTCTGCTCCGAGTCGTCTGGTGGAAAATCGAGAGGAGGAACCCGGCAGCAATGTTCACCCTCGACTTTCAACAATTCCCGGCTCGTGGTCAGAACATGAATCCGTTCCGTTTGCTGATAGAGTTGTTCGGCAAGCGAGGCGACCGCCTCGATCACATGCTCGCAGCTGTCGAGTATGATGAGGAGCTTCCGCGACCGGATGAGGTCGACCAGCTCCGGGCCAGGATCTTTCGATTTGAGTGAAAGCCCCAAGGAGGTCGCAACGGCCGCAGCGACATGGTGAGGATCGGTGAGGCTTTCCAGATCGACAAAATAGATCTCTCTGCCGATCGCCTGGGCGACGACGCGGCCGACGGCCAGAGCGATGGTTGTCTTGCCGATGCCGCCGGGGCCGAGCAGTGTCACGAACCGGTCATTCCGAAGCCTGTCGCCGACCTCGGTGACGAGCGTCTCGCGTCCGATCATCATGATCGGTCGCACCGGAAGCCTGCCTTGCCGCCCGGACCTGGCGGTCCTGCTTTCCGTGGCACCCCCAAGGGAGGCCAATGCGCCGACGAACGAGTAGCCCCGTCCCTTGATGTTTGCGATGTAGCGGTTGCCGAATTGGCCGTCGCCAAGCGCCTTGCGAATCGCGGCTACGTGGACCCGGATGCTCCCCTCTTCGACCGTCACGTCCGGCCAGACGTGATCGATCAACTCCTGCTTTGCGATCACCTTGCCGGGGCGCTCGGCAAGGTAGATCAGGATGTCGAGGGCCCTGCTGCCGAGGGACTGCGCCACGCCGTCGCGCCGAAGCGCCCTCTCTTTGCTCGAAAGCTCGAAGGGGCCAAACAGCAGATTCCCACGAGGCTCGTCGTCAGCCATGGCTCTTGGCACGGGCTTGGGGTGCTTTTCCTGGATGTTCAGTGGTCCGCGCGAAACCCAAGCGTGCGTTCTTGATAGACATCAGCTTGCTTTCGGCTTCACGCGCGAACTTTCAGGGATCAGCACGCGGCGACCGGCAATGCGGACTGCATACAACCGACAATGCCCGGCGCTTCCCTCTCGCTGACAGAGATCGTACACTTTCGCCATTGTTTGCATCCCCCGAATGGGGGGAGGACCGACGTGGTTAGGGGGAGCCCTTGATCCAGCCGCACTCCAGCCATCCGGCTCATGGAACGGGCCCCTTGCCCGGCGGGGGGCGGCTGCCATTTCTCGCGACCAAGATCTTGCCGGCACGATTCGGTGGGCTGGTCGCGCGCCCCCGGCTCCTCACCATCTTGTCCGAGCTTCTGGCCAAGCGACTTGGCGTCATCAAGGCTCCGGCTGGCTTCGGCAAGAGCTCACTGGCGGCCACCTGGGCCGAGACGCTCGAGCAAGACGGCAATGCCGTTGCGTGGCTGACGATTGATCCGGACGACGACGAGGCCACGCGGTTTCTGTTTTACGTTTCGCAGGCCCTGCACCACGCCTGCCCGGACGTCGGCACCGGCGCGATCGGGCTGATTCTCGAGAACAATCTGATCGATCCAACGGCGATCCTGTCGAGCCTGATCAACGACCTAGCCGAGATCGAGGATGACGTTTACTTATTTCTCGAGGACTATCACTGGGTCAGCGCTTCCCGCATCCATCAGACCGTTTCGTATTTTTTGAAGCACGCGCCGTCCCACTGTCACGTGGTGCTGACGACGCGTACCGAACCTGCGCTGCCGCTCGCAACCTTGCGCGCCCAGAACCAGCTGATCGAGATCGACGCCGAGGCGCTGCGGTTCGACATGCAGGAGACAAAGGCATTTCTGGACGGTACCAAGCCCGGAGTTCTGGAAATCCTCGACATTCAACTCCTGCAGCGCAAGACCGAAGGGTGGCCCGCGGCGCTTCGAATTATCTCCTCCATGCCTTCGCAATCCGGATCCGGCCTGAAGGAGTATGTCCACAATCTCTCGGGTTCGCAGCGTCCAATCGCCGCCTACCTGACCGAGATGCTAGATGGACTTCCGGTCGAGCTGGTCGACTTCATGCTGCGAACGGCCATTCTCGATCGTCTCTCCGGTCCTCTATGCGAAGCCGTGACGGGTTTGGGCTCGAGCCGCGCAATCCTGGCATCGCTTGCCCAGCGCCAAATGCTGCTCACGCCGCTCGACAATGACGGTGTCTGGTTTCGCTATCACACGCTGCTTGCCGAATATCTGCGACAGCGGCTAGAGGCGGACCGCGGCATTGAAGTTCCCCAACTGCACGGGCGCGCGGCTCTTTGGTATGCCTCCCACGAATTGTGGACCGAGGCGGTCCAGCACGCGATTGCGGCCGGCGCTTCTGACCGTGCAATCGGCTGGATCAACAATTGCGCCATGGCTTTGATCAAGAGAGGCGATCTCTTCACCTTGCTGGAATGGCAGCGCCAGTTTCCTGACGAGCTCATGCGAGGCCAGTGCGAGGTCCGGTTGGCGATCGCCTGGGGATTAGCGCTCGCGCTTCGTTTTGACGAGGCCCTGAAGCTCGCAACCGACATCGAAGGTGATATCGCTGCAACGCCTCTGCCCGATGCGAACCTCCTGTGCGAATGCCAGGCGATCCGCTCGGTCGCCATCGCGCTGAAGGATGACAGCGAGAGCCCGCTGCCCCTGGCGCAGGATTGCGTGAACCGTTCATCCGATCCCTGGACCGCGAACGTCGCCTCGAACGTCGTTCGCTTCAGTCATATGAAGGCGGGCAACCTCAAGCAATTCCACGCGACGCCGTGGATTCCCTATTCGGTCGAGGAGGATCGCAGGAACGTATTTGCCTCGGTGTATCGGCACTGCCTGAACGGGCTCGCAGAAGAGCGGCAGATACGTCTCGCGGCGGCAGATGAGCACTATCGCGAGGGCTTTCGGATCGCCGAGCAGGATGTCGGGCCGAATTCAGTTGCCGCGGCGTTGCCTGCAAGCCTGATCGCGCGAATCAAGTACGAGCAAGGCCTGCTCGATGAAGCGGAGGCCTGGGTCATCGATCGCGTCCCGCTGATCAATTCGGGGACGATGCTCGACTGCGTGTGGAGCACTTATTTCGTGATTTCCCGGGTCGCTGCGGCGCGGATGAACTTCGAGCGGGCCCGCACCCTCTTGGAGCGAGCTGAAAATCTCGGCGTCGCGCGGGATTGGGGCAGGCTCTCGGCCGGCGTGATCGCGGAGCAGGCGCGGCTCTATTTGAACGATGGCCGGCTGGATGAAGCCGCCGCATGCGTCGATCGCCTCGAACGCCTGGCATGGAAATACCCCGCACCGAGGCCTAGCGCCTGGTCGGAGATTGGATGGTACCACAGATTGACCCGCGCTCATCTGCTGGGCCAGCAAGCGCATCCCGACGAGGCCATTTCAATCCTGCAACAATTGCAGCACGAAGCCGAAGCCATGGAGCACCGTCAGTTCCTGATCAGCATTGCGATCCGCCAGTCGGCAGTTCAGCTCGGTGCGGGCAAGGCCGTGGAAGCTGTGAGCCGCTTCCGCCGGGTGCTTGCCGCGTGTTCGGCGGCCGGCCTTTATCAGACCATCGTGGACGAGGGTCCGGTCGTTTCCGAACTTCTCCGAGTGTCCCGCGAGGGCGGACACGTCAAAGCGGATATGATCCCTTACGTCGATCGGCTCGCGGCGGGCCTGCAACGGGCACGACAGGATCACGCGGCGCCAAGCTCGAGCGCACGGATTCTCAGCGCATTGAGCCGTCGCGAGACCGACATTCTCACGCGGATCGCGGATGGATTGTCCAACAAGGAAATCGCCCGAAGCCTTGATATCGGTCCCGAGACGGTGAAGTCGCATCTCAAGAGCGTTTTCACCAAGCTGGGTGTGGAGAAGCGCGCGCAGGCCGTGTCACGCGCGCAGACCCTCGGCATTGTCACCACGCGGTGAAGCTTCGCCCCGTCATCCGGCTTGTCGCGCACGAACGCGCGTCTGCTCGAGGACCAGCCTCGCCGACATGAGATCCGGCGTTTCGAAGCCCTCGGTAAACCGGCCGTAGATGGCTCCGATGAGATCGTGGGCCTTTCGGGTTAGACCCCGATCAATCCAAATCCGCGCAAGCTCCAATCCTGCCCGCAGCTCGAACGAAAGCGCCGATTGTTGCCCGGCTAGGGTCATCGCTTCCCCGAAACACTCCGCAGCCAGACCAAGCTGTTGAGGCTCTCCGCACACAAAGGCCGAGCCTTTCGCCAGCAACAGCGCCGGAAGGTGAAGAGGCCTGTTCGATCCGAGCTGCGTGGCGATCGAAGCGTCAATGAGAGCCAGCGCTTCCGCGCGCTCGTTTTGTCTTGCCAGACCGATCGCGAATTCGGAGACGAAATCCGTTACAAGCATTTCGTATCGCAGGACCCGCAGTTTTTCCAGGCCGTCCCGCAGATGACGCATACCATCTTCCGTCCGGCCGACACGGACCAGATAGCGCCCCCTAAGTCCCATGGCGACAGCCCGGAATGGCTCCAGCGAATACTTCTCCGCAGTCAGTTCGAGCGCGGAGAGGTTCGGTTCGACCTGCTCCAAATCGTCAATCCAGAAATAGAAAGGCATCGTCAGCATGAGAGCTCGACACAGAGCGATCGGATGATCCGATCTCTCAGCCTCCTCGATGGTTCTTTCGGCATAATCCGCGGCTCTATCGAGATTGCCAGCGAACCAATGTGACCGGGTAAGGTTGAACAGCGAGGTGGTTCGCAAATCGAACAGATATTGAGTTGCGTTGAACCGTCGGGAAGCCGGCGACCTGTGCAGAGCCCGTTCGAGGTATTTTGGCGCGCGGACGTGGTCCGCAAGCATATAATAGGCGGCTCCCAGCATCGAATCCGCAAGCGCCGCATCTTCCGGATTTCCGGTCTTGTCCGCGACCGACTCCGCGCGTCGCGCAACTTCAAGGCTGCCCGCCGCGTCGATCGTACGATGAAGATACATCGACAGCCCGCTGAGAAGACGCAGTTGCTGGTAGGCATCGTCGTGCCGCTCTGCGAACGTCAACGCCGTATTGAAGGCATCGCGAACCCTCTCACTGTTCCCGGCGGTAAACATCAGCGACAAGGCAAGCGAAGCGTGGACTTCCATCTGGTCTCGCGGGTAGCAGTCCGCAGCAATCCGATTGATCGCCTTCTCCATCCAGTCCCGGCACTCCACGAAAAGCGACTTGGCCAGAAACAGACGCGAGGCCGCCGCCGCCAGTCGTATGGCCGCGCCGCCGTTTCCACCGGGGCCAAAGCTCCATTCAAGCGCGGCTCGGACGTCTCCCAGATAGTGCTGTATCTCGCTCCCCGGAGGCCGTCCGGACTCCAGGTCGAAAAGATTGTCCCGGCTGTCCTCCAATGACCGGCTCAAATGGCTCGCGTGACGCGCCGCCATGGAATTGTGTTCGCCGCTCGCCGCGAGTTTCTCCAGGGCATAGGAGCGCGTCGTGTCGAGCAATCGATAAAGCATCCGTCGATAGCTGGGCCACGCCACGATGAGCGATTTGTTGACAAGGTTTGCGACCGTTCCCTCGATCTCGGACCGGTCAATACCCTCCTGCTCTGCAACCGTACACGCCGCTTCCAATGAAAAGGGCCCGATAAAGATCGCGACCCGTCGCAGCACAATCCGTTCGGCCTCGGACAGGTGATCGTGGCTCCAGTCCAGCGTCGCCTTGAGCGTCTGATGCCGAGGATTCGCCGTCCGGCGACCGAACTTCAGGAGATCGATGCGCGAACCCAACCTTGCCACGGTATTCCCGACGCCGAAGACAGCGGCCCTTCCGGCGGCGAGTTCGATAGCGAGCGCAATGCCGTCAAGCTTGCGGCAAATCTCGCCAACCATGGGAGCTTCGTCGTCACTAAGCGAAAAGCTGCCGCGGCGAGCACTGACGCGTTCGGCAAACAACCGTGCGGCCGGATAGGCAAGCACCTCTGACGCAGTCGGCTGCGGCTGCTCCGGCGGGCAGTCCAGTGGACAAAGACGAAATACGCGTTCACCAGGAACGCGCAAGGCTTCCCTGCTGGTCGCGAGTATGTAGACGGCGGGGGTATTCCGGACAATATAGTCGACTATCTCCGCGGATCTCTCGATGAGATGTTCGCAGCTATCGAGAACGATAAGCGCCTTGCGAGCGCTAAGGAAATTGAGCAGCGCCTCCTTCGGATCGGCTGGCTGCGGGACGAGCCCGACGGCGGAAGCGACAGCACCGATGACTTGCTCGTTGTCGGTCACCGTTGAAAGATCGACAAAGAATACCGCCCCGGAGAAATCAGCAAGCGCCGCGTGCCCAACTGACAGGGCAACCGTGGTCTTGCCTATGCCGCCGGCACCCAAAATAGTCGTGAGGCGCTGGTCAGTCTGGAGCAAACGCTGAATCTCAAGGACGACCTTGCTGCGGCCAACCATGCGGCCCAATGCGGGCGGCAAGCTGGACAATCCCGAAGATGCGTTACCGCTGTCGAGGGCCGCGGGAAGTGGCGTGACCGGCGCAATGAATCTATACCCACGGCCCTGGATGTTCGCGATGTACTTGTTACCAAATTGACCATCGCCCAGTGTCTTGCGCAACGCCGATAGATGGACGCGAAGACTGCCTTCCTCGACGGTTACGTCAGGCCATACCCTGGCGATCAGTTCGGACTTGGGGACGACCTCACCGGCATTTTCGAGCAGAGCTATCAGAATGTCGTAGGCTCTGCCGCCCAATGGAAGGATCTGGCCCGCCTTGCTCAGCGAGCGCTCGGCGACATTCAGCTCGAACGGGCCAAACCGAAGCCGGACTGCACGCGATGAGCCAATTGGTTGGACCGACATAATCTATTCCGCCAAGAGCGCGACGTTCGGTGATTGCACCGTTCGTCGTCGGTCTTGAGCAAATACACCCGGCCCATCGAGGGTTACCCCAAACCTTCTCCAGCGACAAGCCTCAGTGCATCGAGTTGGCGGCGCCATCGTGCAGATGTGAAACGGCTAGTACCTGCTTGGCCAACCGTAGATCGACGCTATCAAGGCCTTCCCGGAATTTTGCGTGGGTGAACTGCAAGGTTTGCCACGCCCGCTCCTTCAACTCGGCCGATTTTTCCGCCGCGGCCAGGCTGGTCGCGGCCCTGAGCTCCCACGATAAGCTGGCTTGACTGCCGGAGAGTTCGAGCGCCGACAGAAAATACTGTCTGGCGATTTCAAGTCCCTCGTCGTTGTACAGGGCCAGTTCGCCTCTGATGCGACGCAATTCTGCGGCGTACCATTGGGTCTCGTCAAGATTGATCTTGGCCCGTTCGAAGATGGCAAGCCCCAGCTGCGGATGACCCGCGACGGCCGCGCATCTTGCGAACTCCGCTTGCAGAAACCAATTGAAGACTCCATATCGCGCCGCGGACAACTTCTCCAAGCCTCGGTAGAGCGTCGCAGAAGCTGCATCGCCCTCGCCCCGCCTGACGCCGCAGAGAGCCTGCATGGCGAGGCCGAGGCCCTGGTAGCTCTCCACATTGTATTTTCCGGCGTGGTCGACAAGTTCGTTGGCAAGCGATTCGGTCTCGGGATCGTCCGGACTTGCCAGATAGGTATTGAAGCTTGCCCAAGCCAGCGCCACGCAGAGCGGTACCGCGTGATCCAACTGGCGTGCCTCAGCGATCGACGTCAGTTTGAGGCGCCGCGCCTGATCAGGACAGCCCCGGAGCCAGGTCACATTGGCCAGTACGGCCAGGGCGTCGACTTTCCGATCGTAGCCAAACCGGGTGATGAGAGACCGACGGGACGCTTCGTCGTCGCGGTGCAGGGACAACTCAAAGCAAGCTTCAGCCTGTAATATTCGCCCACTGTGGTGGTACGTTACGCCACGCATGTAGTTGGCCATTGCGATCGCGCCACGATTGCCGCTCGAAGCAGCGACATCGCCGCATCGATCTGCCAAGTCCGTCGCCTCGGCATAACTTGGAAGCCGGATCTGGTGGGCCCAAAGAACAAGCAGGGAATCGAGCTGGCATTCGATGTCGTTAAGGCACTCGGCAAGAAGGCACGCTTTTTCCCAGCTTGCGTACGACTCTTCGGTCATGCCATCCGTGAACATCATGCAACTGGCGAGCGCGGACTGAACGATCATTTCTTGGCGCGAGCCGGCACTCGCATTGTCGAGCCGGCCGATGGCCTTCGTCATCCAATCCCGGCATTCGGTAAGAAGGGCCATTGCCATCCAGGTGCTTGCCGAGGCGGCTGCAAGTTCAACGCCAATTTTCGCATCACCTTCGACCGAGAAAGCCCAGTTCAGAGCCGCTCTGACATTGCCGATCTCGACCCCGAGCGCCTGGAGCCTCTCGGGAATGTCCAATGAAGACCCCTGTTTGAACAGGTCGCCGAAGTAGAGGGCGTGACGGCGGCGCAAACCGACCTCATCGGCGCTTTCGGCGAGCCGTTGTGACGCAAAGGCACGTGTGGTGTCGAGCAAGCGGAGCCTCGCGCCCTGTCCCTGAGCAGCAATCATCGATTTCGAGCGGAGCTCCCAAATACAATCCGAGACGTTTGCTTCATCTATCATTTCGTCAGCGACCACTGCGACCGCTGCTTCGAACGTAAATCCGCCGGCGAAAACACTGAGCCGGCTCAGGACGCGCTTCTCGGTCACGCCAAGCAGGTCGTAGCTCCATTCCAGCGTGGCGTTCAAGGTCTGATGCTTCGGCAACGCCGTTCTGCGCCCCACCCATGACAGGTTTAGCCGGTCGTCAAGTAAGCTTGCTGCCTTGCTAAGGCCAAATATGTCAATTCTGCCGGCGGCGAGTTCGATTGCCAATGGAATTCCGTCAAGCCGCCGGCAGATCCTTGCCGCAATCGGCGCATCCGCATCGGTTAGCTCGAAGTCACCGCGTACGGCCCGCACGCGATCGACCAGCAGTTGGACCGCGGGATATTGCAGCGCGTCGTGCGCCGACTCGGTGTTGTCTTCCCCAGGGCATTCGAGCGCGCAGAGTTCGTAGATCTGTTCACCTTCAACTCGCATCGCCTCCCGGCTGGTCGCGAGCAGATGCAGTGTCGGGACACGGCAGATCAGTTCTTCCGCCACGGTCGACGCCTCATCGATAAGGTGTTCGCAACAGTCCAGAATGATGAGCATTGACCTTCCCTGCAGCCGATCAATCAGGGCTGGTACGACATTGCTCGTTTGTACCGACACGCCAAGTGCTGCCGCTATTGCTGGAGCGACGCGTGAAGCGCCGCCCAGAGCGCTCAGGTCGACAAAATAGATCTGGCCATTGAAGGTGGCGCTCATTTCGTGGGCAACCGCCACCGCTACGGTGGTTTTACCAATCCCGCCGGGGCCGACGATCGTCACAAATTTCTGCTCGGCCAGCTTCATCTGGATCGTGGCGAGCGCCTCTCTTCGTCCGAGCATCCGAACCAAGCGCGCAGGCAGTCGGGGCCTCGAAGATGGATTGAGATCCCCCGACATTGGCAGGGAAGCTGACGTTACCGGTACGACGAAGCTGTACCCTCGCCCGGGCACGTTCGCGATATAGCGCCGGCCAGGGTCACTCTGATTGAGAGCTTTGCGTAGCGCCGAGATATGAACGCGCAGGCTGACTTGTTCAACTCCGCTCTCCGGCCAAACGCTCTCGATCAGGGTTCTCTTGCCGACGACCTTGTTGGCTTGCTCCACCAGGACAATGAGAAGGTCCATGGCGCGCGCGCCAAGCGATACGGTCTCTGCGCCATTCGTCAGAATCCTGCCCCCGATCGACAGCTCGAAAGGGCCGAAGCTCAGCACTTTGCCGCGCTGATCGCTCATGGGATATTCCCGTCCAAGCCGGGTCTTGAGCTGACCTCGTCGGGGATGCCGCGCTCGCGTCGCCAATTGGCCGGGCTCCGGCCAAAAGCTTGCCTGAAGAGCCTACATAGGTGCGCCTGATCGGAAAAGCCAACGCTCAGGGCTATTTCGCTCAGTGGGGCCGCACTGGTCATCATCAGGTGGCAGGCTCGCTCCAGGCGCCTTCGCACCACATAGGCATGCGGCGATTCCCCAACAGCCAGTTTGAACTTCCGGGAAAAGTGCGCCGGGCTTCGACGTGCGACCGCACTGAGATCCCGGATGTGAATGGTGCGGTGCAGATTGCTGTCGATGTAAGCTCGCACGCGCAAGATCTGCCAGGCCGCCAGACCGCCCCTTGCGGAGCCGCTAGCGCCCGAACATCGCTCGATCTCCGCTTGCAGGATGTGGGATGCCGTCGCCAGCGATACCCTCGCCGCATCTCGATCACGCTCCAGCTCTCGCCTCGCCGTTTCAAGCAGCGTGGCCAGGCTACTCGCAACCAAGTTGAATTGTTGGTCGGATGCGAGGGAAGATTCTGGGGCGGTAGCCGGAAGTCCTGTCATATTCATTCCCTCGACGCTTAGCCCGACAGCCCGGATCGGCGAGAGAGTGCAGCAAGGGGAGCCCCTTGGCTTGTTAAGTAACGTTCTGAACAGTTAAATTGGAGCAAATGCCCGCTTACTGGGCAAACGTTCACAGACGCGAAAGAATCTTTCATTTTCAACAAGATCGCCGCCGACGGCGGCGCTCCGGCGACCTCCTGGCGAAGCGGCGGCTGTGCACTTCGCCGTCCCGGCGCGAGCGGTCACTTATACAGCGCGGTCATCAAGGATCTTCAGATCGCTGGTCGAATAGGAAAGCGAGTACCGGAAGCCCGACTCGATCCGACGCGGCGCGAGCGAGTGGAGCTCCTCACCGTTCGCATCCGGAAAATTGAGCTCTCCTGTTCCGATCCATGCACCGGCAACGGTGAGATTGTCGGTGACTGACATCGCCAGCTCGTCGACGGCAGGCCTGTCCCGGCGGCCGGCCGCCAGGCTCGGGAAGTATCGCAGCAAGACTGTGGGGCGAGTGAGCAGAGACAATCCATCTTCGACCGGCTTGTGCAAGGTGACGCACGCCTCCGCAAGACGCTGCCCATGCGCCGAGAGGCTGGCGCCAAACCGGCTGCCGGGCACGATCGGCGCCGCGGCGGGCCCAGAGACCGCAAAGGAGCGCGTCTGAAAGACGCTCCCGGTCTTCTGCGGAAATCCCTGCGTCCAGCCGCGCGCCAGCGCAGCGTCATTGTCGACATAGATGTACGGGCACCACATGACCGGTACGTCAGCATACATTGCGTCGACCAGGACAAACGCCTCGCGATATTGATAGCGAGCCGGTTCGAGGTATTCGTCGTCCTGGGCGGTGAATTGCCAATCCAGGAACAGCATGACGGCGTGGCCGTTTGACTCAGGATCCGGGGAAAGACCATTCGGCAATGTCGCTGCTGTCGCGTCGGGGTCGGCCCAGAATTCGACTCCGACAGCATCGCCAGCGTAGTGCCAGGGTGGCGGCGGAGTGAGAGCGGCCTGGCCGAATGGCGACTTCGGAACTGTAAAGCCCTTCAGCATTCCCGTGTCCTGATGCATCGCTTTCGGCATAGAGGCTACCGGAACCAGCCCCGCTTGATTTGATTGAAATGCGCCGGTTTGTTGATTCCTGCCGCAATCCGGAACACGCCTGTTGGCATCAGCCGAGTGCTACGCAGTTAGGTCCGCCAGAACCTCGATGTCGGTGACCGAGTAGGAAAACGAGAACCGATATCCGCGCCCCACCTTGAGCGGCCCCAGCATTTCCAGCTCCTCACCATAGGCTTCCGGAAAATTGAGATCAGCCTCCCCGATCCAGATGTTCGTAATCAGAGGTTGATCCGAAACGCATCGGACCAGTTCATCCACGGCCGGCTTGTCGTGCATGCCCGCGGATAGTCGTGGAAAATACCGCCGCCCCACAATCCGGCGATCGAGAAACCCGACGAGACGTTCGGCTTTCTCTCGCAAGGTGACGCTGGCCTGCACCAGCAGACGGCCATGAGCGGACATGCACGCCGAGAACCTGCCATCATGGGCGAGTGGCGCCGAAGCCATGCTCGCGGCGGCAAAGGTGCGGGTCTGATGCACAGTGCCGAACTTTCTCGGATATCCCTGGATCCAGCCTCTCATCAATGCAGCGTCGTTGTCGACATAACAGTATGGGCACCACGCTATGGGTTTTCCCTTCCACATCGCATCGAGCAGAACGCTGAAGCCGCGACACTGATACCTGGCCGGATCCAGATGCTCATCGTTCTGCGCCGTGAACTGATAGTCCGTGAAGAGTGCAACGGAGTGGCCTCGACATTGCTCATCAAGCTCGACACCCGTCGGGAGGATTTGGACCGACACGTCGGGATCATTCCAGAACTCCACCGCGAGCACGTCGCCTGCGAAGTGCCAGGGTGGCGACGGGACCAATGCAGCAACACCCCGAGGCGACCGAGGAGCCGTAAATCCCTTGAGCATTTGCTCGCCCCACCAGCAGTCCGTATCAGGCGCATCATTCCAACATAGAACGTTAGCGTTGAGGCGACATCGACGCTTGAACAAATGTGTGACGATTTGGCGGTTCGCGCGCACCCGACGTTGATACAAACCGGATGAGCCTGACAACCTCGGGAATGGCCCGATCCTCCGCAAGTCCATCCGAGGAGGCGAAGGGCCGCAGCAGGGCCGAAACCTACAAACGCTGACGTTTCGCGACAAGCCCGCGGCTCGGCAAACGCGTATCGATATCCCCTTGATGAGGCCACCCCACCAACGCGGGACTCTCGATGACAACGAAAACTCGAAACAGATGGATACCACAGCAGCCGACCTCATTGACGCGGTCGTGCGTGTCTCTGTCCTTGCTGCTCGCAACGGCCTGGCCCGCGCCCTCGCTTTCGCAAGGAACACCGGAACAGCGCCAGGCATGTACGCCCGACGTGTTCAGACTTTGCAGTGCGTTCATCCCCAGCGCAGATGACATAACGATTTGTCTCAGAGAGCGTAACTCCGAACTCAGCGACGCTTGCAGGCAGGTGATCCAGGTGGAATTCACGCAGATGCCCGGCGCTAGAGACACCAATAGCACTCGCAAACGCACCACGAGATAGGCAGATTATTGGATGCCGATTCCCACGTTGACGTTTGTGGTGGTAAACAACATGATGCCGCGCAATCCAGCTATCTGTGCTGCGTGTTCGCGACCGCTGGAACGGGGCTATTTGCATGATCTTTCCAGCTCAAAGCGCTATTGCGGGATCGAGTGCTACCCCAGACGAATGACGGTGAGCGGCCTCGTCGGACCGGTCGTTTCGATGAGCCCGTTTGAGTTCGCGATCGCGTGGTCGATGCTGACTGTGGACGTCGCCTCCGCCTTGATCGACAGCGCCTGGCGCAGCGATCGCGCCTGACGCTTGAGACGCATTCGATCTGATCCTGCCCTGAAACGGCGGTCGCGCCGCCCGGCAGGTCGAGGACGCCGCCCCCTCGAAAACCACAGCGCCCCGACGCTCAATTGGCGGCAGCCATCCCCGCGACGCCCTTCAGTGTTGCATCTTCATGCCCATCGGCATGCTCGACGGCATCATCATGTTCGTGTTCATGTCTGCCACGATCCACATCGTGCCGGCGATCACGACGAATACGATGAGAGCGCCAAAGGCGAGCGCGAGCACGTTGTTGGTGCTTTCCGGCCCGCTAGTGATGTGCAGGAAAAACACCAGGTGAATGCCCATTTGGGCAATGGCGAGGACGGCGAGACCGAGGACTACGCCGCCTGGCCAGAGCAGCGTCGTGTTTGCAGCCCAGAACGACGTGGCCGTGAGAAGAACCGCCACGAGCAGGCCGATCGTGTAGACGAGAAGCTCGGATGGAGCCGATGCGTCCATCTCGCGGCTCGGCCTGTCTCCGGGTGCACGTTCGTGTCGAACCTCGGTCATGAACTCACTCCCATCAGATAAACCACGGTCAGTACCCCGACCCAGACGATATCGAGCGCGTGCCAGAACAACGAGAAGCAGAGCAGGCGATGCTGCACCCTCGCAGCGAATCCAAATACCGCAACCTGCACCATCATCACGGTCAGCCAAACCAATCCGAGCGTAACGTGCAGGCCGTGGCATCCGACCAACGTGAAGAACGCGGACAGGAATGCACTCCGCTGCGGCGCCGCGCCGATGGCGATCATGCCCAGGAATTCGCGGATCTCGAGACCAAGGAATATGGCTCCGAGCACGAAGGTGATCAGCGCTCCCAAATAGGTCCTGAAATAGCGGCGCGAATTGACCGCCAGGGACATCAGCCCGCAAGTATAGCTCGAAAAGAGAAGGCAAGCCGTCTCGATCGCGACCGTGGTCTGATTGAACAGCTGCGCGCCGGTCGGCCCGCCGGCCGTGGAGCGCACGAGGACCGCGTAGCTCGCGAACAGCGCGGCGAACATGATGATGTCGCTCAGCAGGAAGATCCAGAAGCCATAGGCGACCACGATCCGCTTTGGAGCAGGTCCCGCTTCACTCGCACTTGGCAGTGCCTCCTGCGGAATCTGATCAATTGCGACGGCGATATTCATGCTGCAACTCCAGCCTGGTGGGCCTGTACGAACCGGGCAATCTCCTCGGCCGGCACCTCAATTTCGTTGTGTCGGCGGAATGAGAAGGCAAGTAGCGTCACGAATGCGCCGAACATCCCCACACCGGCCAGCCACCAGATGTGCCAGATCAGTGCAAAGCCGATAACGACTGCGAAGAAGGCCGTCACAAAGCCGGTGGCGCTGTTCTTCGGCATCTCGACGGGCTCGTAATTGCGCGCCGGCGTCGGCTCGTCCCTTGTCGCCAGTGCGCGACTTTTGCTGCTCCAGAACGCATCCAATCCGGCGACCTTGGGCTGGAACGCAAAATTCCATGCCGGTGCCGGCGACGCCGTCGCCCATTCGAGCGTGCGGCCGTTCCAGGGATCACCGGTCACGTCCCGCAATTCTTCGCGATGACGGATCGACACCACAAGTTGCACGATCTGGCACACGACACCGACAAGGATGATGGCGGTGCCGAGTGCTGCCGCAATCAACCACGGCTGCCACGACAGATTGTCATAGTGTTGCATGCGTCGGGTCATGCCCATCAGGCCGAGCACGTAGAGCGGCATGAAGGCGACATAGAAGCCGACGAACCAGCACCAGAACGAGGCTCTGCCCCAGCGTTCGTCAAGCTTGAACCCAAACGCCTTGGGGAACCAGTAATTGTACCCGGCCATCACGCCGAACACGACGCCGCCGATGGCGACATTGTGGAAGTGCGCGACCAGGAACACGCTGTTGTGGAGCTGGAAGTCGGCCGGAGGCACCGCCATGAGCACGCCTGTCATGCCGCCGATGACGAAAGTCACCATGAACCCAATTGACCACAGCACCGGTACCGAGAAACGAACCCGGCCGCCGTACATCGTGAACAGCCAGTTGAAGATCTTCGCACCCGTCGGCAAGGCGATGATCATGCTCATGACGCCGAAGAAGCCGTTGACGTTCGCGCTGGCGCCCATTGTGAAGAAGTGGTGCAGCCAGACCAGGAAGGAGAGGACACAGATCGCCATGGTCGCGGCGACCATCGAGCGATAGCCGAACAACGGCTTGCCGGAGAAGGTCGCCATCACTTCCGAGAAGACGCCGAACGCCGGCAGGATCAGGATGTAGACCTCGGGGTGCCCCCACACCCAGAACAGGTTGGAGTACAACATCTGATTGCCCTGGCCTTCGAGCGTGAAGAAGTGAAAGCCGAGATAGCGATCCAGCGCCAGCATCGCGAGCGTCGCGGTCAGGACCGGAAAAGCCGCGACAATGAGCAGGTTGGCAGCAAGCGCGGTCCAGCAGAAGACCGGCATCCGCATATAGCCCATCCCCGGTGCCCGCAGCTTGAAGATGGTCGTGACGAAATTTATTCCCGCCAGCAAGGTGCCGAGCCCGGAGATTTGCAGCGACCAGAGATAGTAGTCGACGCCGACGCCGGGCGAGTATTGCAATTCGCTCAGTGGGGGATAACCCCACCACCCGGCCCTCGAGAACTCACCGACCGCCAGCGAAACGTTGACCAACAACGCGCCCGAGGCGGTCAGCCAGAAGCTGACGGAATTGAGCGTAGGGAATGCGACATCGCGAACGCCGAGTTGCAGCGGTACTGCGAAGTTCATGAGCCCTACCACGAACGGCATCGCCATGAACAAAATCATGATCGTACCGTGCGCCGAAAAAATCTGATTGAAATGGTCGGGCGGCAGATAACCTTGTGCACCGCCGGCTGCGAGTGCCTGCTGCGCGCGGATCATGATCGCATCGCTGAAGCCGCGCAGCATCATGACGAGCGCCAGTATGCAATACATGGCGCCTATCCGCTTGTGGTCGACCGAGGTGAGCCACTCGCGCCACAGATAGGGCCAGGCTCCCTTCGCCGTGACAAATCCGAGAACGACGAGTACGACCAGGACCATGAAGCCCGTTGCACCCATGATGATCGGCTCATGGAGAGGAATCGCGCTCCAATCGAGCTTTCCAAGGAGATTCATCGCTCTGCCCTCTGCGAGGTTGAACAAACTGATATGGAAGCGTCTTGGGTGCCCATCCCGGCGTTTACGATGCTGCTGAACAGATCGGAGGCGACGCCACGATAGGTGAACGGCGCGACTGCCTTGCTCGGCTTGACCAGATCGCCGTAAGCCTGCTTATCGAGGACCGAACCGGTTTCACCGGTCTGCCGAACCCATTGCGCAAACCGATCGTCTGTCACTGCATCGACCGTGAAGTGCATGTCGGGAAAGCCGTCCCCACTGAACATCGCGGAGATCCCTGGATAGGTTCCGAGATGGTCCGCCTGCAGGTGGAGGCGGGTCGCCATTCCCGACATTGTGTAGATCTGGCTCCCGAGCTGAGGCACGAAGAAGCTGTTCATGACGCTCGACGAGGTCAGTTCGAAGCTGATCGGCGTCCCAACCGGCACGACCAGCTTGTTGACGCTCGCGATGCCCCGCTCCGGATAGATGAACAACCATTTCCAGTCGAGCGAGACGACCTGAACGTTGACAGGCTTGACTGCTGAGCTGATTGGCTTTGCCGGATCGAGATCGTGTGCGCCGATCCATGCGACGCCGCCGACCAGGAGCACCGTCATCCCGGGGATGGACCAGACAAGCAACTCAAGACGTCCGGAGTATGTAAACTCCGGCCGATAGCGCGCACGTTCGTTCGATGCACGAAACCAGACGGCGAAACCAAGTGTCGCCAGGATTACCGGGATCACGATCGCCAGCATGATGCCGAGCGCGTTGAACAGAATTTGTCGCTCGGCCAGCGCGATTGGCCCTTTCGGATCGAGCACGCCTTCAGTGCAGCCACCGAGAGTCACAGCACCGATCAGGAGGACGGCCAGTAAACCGTATCGCATGTTAGACCTCGCTGAGGTTGATGGTGGCGCGCCATGCGGTGCGGACGGCGGCCAGCGGGAGCTCGGCATGCACCGACGTGCCGGTACCTGCATGCGTGGCACGCGTGCGCCGGAATGAATCGCCGCCATGGTCGACCAGGAACGCCGCGAACAGCGCGAACAAGTAGAAGATGGAAAACACGAACAGCCTGTGAGCAGGGCGGCGATCAGGCCCGATGCTTCTGTCCAGCAGAAATGCAAGCATGAAGAATAGCGCCCCGCAGATCGCAACGGTGACGCCGTAGATCGCGCCTGCGAACCCCAATGCCCAGGGCAGCTCCGAACCGAGAGCCAGGAGACCGCTGTAGATCAATATCTGCCGAGTTGTGACCGAGCGTCCCGCAACAACCGGCAGCATCGGTACGCCCGCGCGGGCGTAATCCTCGGCGCGGTTGAGCGCCAGCGCCCAGAAATGGGGCGGTGTCCAAAGAAAGATGATCAGGAACAACGCAAGCGGCTCCAGCCCGATGTCGCCTGTTGCCGCGGCCCATCCGATCACGGGCGGCAGCGCGCCGGCAGCGCCGCCGATGACGATGTTCTGCCGCGTGGACCGCTTCAGCCACGCCGTGTACACCACGACATAAAAGAGGATAGCGCCCGCCAATAACGCGGCTGCCATGAGGTTCGTCGCCAGGGCGAGAGCCACCACGGAGAAACCGCCAAGGACGAGCCCAAGGACAAGCGCCGCGAACCGGGAGACCTTGCCGAGGGGAATTGGCCGCATGGCGGTGCGGCTCATGACCGCATCGATATCGGCGTCGTACCACATGTTGAGGACACCGGCGGCTCCAGCTCCCGCTGCAATGGCAAGAACTGCCGCAAGGGTTGTTAGCGGATCAAGGCGAACCGGAGCGGAGCTTAATCCGACGAGCGCGGTGAAGACCGCGAGCATCATCACGCGTGGCTTTGTGAGGGCGACGAAGTCAGACACATTCCAATGGTCAGCCAGCGAATGAGGGGGGCGAGCGCGTCTTTCCCCAAGCTGGCCAGCAATGGACTTGACGTTCATCTCGCGGCTCCAGGTTCATTCTGAATGCGACCTGTCGTGTTCCGTTCGAACAGCGACAGTGCGTGCGTTCAGTATGTCTGCCCAGCGGTGGCCGCGATTGAATATGGCTGCCCGATTGGTGCCAATCCTGCTCAAAACAATTGAGCTGGGCGTCTGGTCACGCCTGCATCTTTCGTGAACGCACGATTCAAAACGATCTGAGCATTTTTCAACAAGCGCTTTGCGCTACCTTTTCCTAGAGCAGATCATCATCTGTAACGTTTGGATCCCTGGTTTGAACGCCGGCGAGATTCGTTCCGTTTGTACGGAAACGGTCGCCGAGCCTACGGAGAACTATCAATGAAGACGCATTTGCTCTGGACGATTGCAGCTCTTTGCCTGGTGGCCCCAGCCGCGCAAGCGCGGTCCGCTTATGACGGCTCATGGGATCTCGTCTTCGTGACGCAAGGCGGCGCGTGCGATCCCAGCTACAACTTCACCGTCAATATCTCCGACGGAATAGTCACGCATCCCAATCTCGTGAAATTCAGGGGCTACGTCGCGAGATCCGGCTCGGTCCGCGCTTCGGTAGAGGTTCACGACAAATTCGCGTCCGGCACGGGCAGACTTTCCGGGAACTCGGGTCGCGGAAGGTGGAGCGGCTATTCGGGAAGCTCACGATGCTCGGGCTACTGGACCGCGCAACGCAATTGACCGAGCGAAAGCAGGAGAGCTCGCGCGCCGAACCGCCGTCTTGCGAGACGGCGCCGAGCACGACCGCGCTGGCGGCCGCTCTTCTGTTTGCTCACGGTCAGACCACGGAACGGACGGTTGTCGCGGCCACGCGCCTTGGGCGCGCGCTCGGCGTCGCGGTGAAGGTGCTCCCGCAATGGGACGAACTGATCGTCGAATTGGACGGCTCGCGCGTTTCGCAAGTTGCGCCCGCCAGGCCGCTCGGTGTCGACATGGGCAGGGTACTCGCCGTTACGACGGTGATAGATCAGATCTGCGACGGCACATTGCCGGCCGGTGCCGCGCAATCCGCACTTGAGTCGGCCGGCCGTCTACCGCCCGCTTCCACACCACGCTTCATCCTGTTCGCCGCCGTTGGTGCGGCCTCGCTTGGCGTCATCTTCGGCGCGCTCGATGCGATGAGCCTGTTCCTGATCGCAATGAGCGCAGCCACCGGTGCGCTGGGCAGGCGCGGGCTGTCCGGCTTCAGCCATAACCCGCTGCTCCAGCCGCTTTGCGCCGCGCTGGTCGCCGGTGTCGTGGCTGCTGTTGCCAGCCGCTTTCGACTATCGGATGCAATAGCGCTGGTCGCCTTCTGTCCCTGCATGGTGCTTGTCCCCGGTCCGCATATCCTCAACGGTGCCATGGACCTCGCTCGCACGCGCATCGCACTGGGCATGACGCGCCTGGCCTATGCCGGCATCATCGTGCTGATGATCTGCGCCGGAGGTCTGTTCGGGTTCACTGCCGCCGGCGGGCAACTCGCGATTGCCGGGCCATCCCCGCCCCTGTCGTTGATCATCGATGTGATTGCAGCAGGATGCGCAGTCGCCGCGTTCGGTACTTTCTTCTCGATGCCATGGCGTCTGCTGCCTTTCCCGATTGCGGTCGGCATGCTTGCACACGCCGCACACTGGGCGGTGATCTCTTCCGGCGGAAGCGCTCCGGCCGGAACACTCGTCGCCTGCATGCTTGCCAGCGCTCTCACGGCTCCCGTGGTCGATCGCCTGCATCTGCCCTTTGCGGCGGTCGCCTTCTCCGCCGTGGTCTCGTTGATGCCTGGTTTCTTCCTGTTCAACACTGCGACGGGCCTCGTCGAACTGGTCTCAATCGGCGCGGGCGCACCGGCGGCTCTGGTCACCAGTATCGCTGCAAGCAGTGCCACGGCGCTTTTGATCATCACGGCGATGGCCTTCGGGCTGATCCTCCCGCGCATGCTGTACGAGCGGCTCAGACCCTTCCCCGGATGATCAGGCACGGTCGTTCAATGCGCCGCAGCGCCATCCAAGATTAATCCGGAGCTCCGCTGTATCTGACCCTGACGGGGGCGGCTGGCCCTGGAGAGTCGGTGCACCCATGACGACAATTCTCACCAAATCGTTCCCGCAAGAAACGCCCCCGTCGACAAAGGCGGCCGCAGGCAAAAAACGCGTCCTGATCGTCGGCGGTGGCTTTGCCGGTATCGCGGCGGCACGGGCCCTGAAGCGAGCCGATGTCGAGATCACGCTGGTCGACCGCCGCAATCACCATATCTTTCAGCCGCTCCTGTACCAGGTCGCCACCGCTGTTCTGGCGCCGTCCGAGATCGCGGCGCCGATCCGGCAGCTCGAGGCGAAGCAGAAAAACCTCAGCGTATTGCTGGCCGAGGTCAAGGGCATCAACCTGGGAGCGCGAACCGTCGAGGCTATTTGCCCCGAAATCGGCAGTCGAAAGCTCGAATACGATTTCCTCGTGATCGCAACCGGGATGCGTCCGAGCTATTTCGGTCATGACGAGTTCGCGCGGTTCGCGCCGGGGCTCAAGAGCCTCAACGACGCCGAAACGATCCGAACCAGGATCCTGAGCGCGTTCGAACTGGCGGAATCGACCGACGACGAGAAGGAACGTGCTCGCCAACTGACCTTCGTTCTGGTCGGCGCCGGCCCGACGGGCGTCGAGCTTGCCGCGTCGATCGCCCAACTGGTCTCGGTGACCCTGCGCAACAATTTCCGCAAGATCGACCCCGCCAAGAGCCGTATTGTTCTGCTGGATGGCGGCACTCGCATCCTGCCGACCTTTGCGGAATCGCTGTCGCGAAAAGCGGCCAAGCGACTGACGAAACTCGGAGTCGAGGTCTCGACGGGCGTAAAGGTCGAGAAGGTTGACGATCAGGGAGTGATCGCGGCCGGCGTCCGCATTCCCAGCGCCACCGTACTTTGGACGGCAGGCGTCAGTGCCTCCCCGGTCGTGAAGATGCTGGCGACCCGGACAGACCGCGCCGGGCGCGCATTCGTGGGCGCCTTCATGGACATTCCCGATGCGCCCAACGTCTTTGTTGCAGGGGATGCGGCCACGATGACCCAGGATGGTCACCCCGTCCCCGGGGTCGCGCAGGCAGCCATTCAGCAGGGACGATTTGTTGGTCAGGTCATCGCCAGCCGCGTCAAGGGACACAAGGATGGCCGACCGTTTCGGTATCGCGACAAGGGTAACATGGCGGTGGTCGGCAAGAATTTTGCCATTCTCGAGTCCCGGCATTTGCGCAGCAGCGGCTTTGTGACCTGGTGGGTGTGGGCCGCGCTGCATGTGCTCGCGCTGCCGCAACTCCAGAACAGGTTTCGAGTCCAGACCCAGTGGTTCTGGTCGTATCTGTCGGGGCAAAGGAGCTCACGGCTGATTTCCGAGGGACCGAGATCGTCCTCGTCATAGTTGCGGCCAATCAAGACCTGGCAATCATTCCCGGAAATTCGTTAAGGACTGCACCTGTGGACGCTTCCATCATATCCGCGCTCGCCGCTCTCACCGGTGCAGCCGTCGGCGGCCTGACAAGCGGAATAGCCAATTGGCGAAGCCAGCGAAGCCAGGTCCGCGCCCAGTGGGTTCTTCACGAGGAGACTCGCCGGCAGACCCTGTACAGGGATTTCATCGAGGACGCCGCCAAATGTTACATCGATGCGCTCCAGCACGATAAAGCCGACATTCCCAGCCTGGTCAGCCTTTACGCCAAGATGAGCGCGATGCGGGCGATATCTTCAAAGCCGGTGGTCCATCATGCCGAGGACGTCACCCGAAAAATCCTGGACACCTATCTGGAGCCGGACAAGAGCTTTGTCCAACTGCGCGAAATGGCCATCGATGGCACGATCGATCTGTTGCATGACTTCAGCCGCGCGTGCCGCGACGAATTCGAGCAAATGCGGCCGATCCATTTTTGAGCGTGACGCTGCGATTTCAACCTGCTCTTGCCGCGAGGGGGCAGACGCGCTGCCCCTGAGATCGGATCATTTGGGCCGAACCGTCTCGGCCCAATTGGCGAACGCCTGCATGAACGCCTGGAGGAATTTGCTGGTGCCGTCGCCGGCGAGCTTGCCATGCTCATCGAACAGCTTGTCGACATGGCCGAGATAGGCCTCAGGCTGCTGCAGGGTCGGCACGTTCAGGAACACGAGCGATTGCCTGAGATGATGATTGGCGCCGAAGCCTCCGATCGCCCCGGGCGAGCCGCTGACGATCGCACCCGGCTTGCGGTCCCAGACGCTCTGTCCATACGGCCTGGAGCCGACATCCAGCGCGTTCTTGAGCACGGCCGGCACCGACCGGTTATACTCCGGCGTGACGAACAGAACGGCGTCGGCGGCCTTGATGCGCTGGCGGAACGCGGTCCATTGCGCGGGCGGAGCTGCGGTATCGAGATCTTCATTGTAGAATGGCAATTGTCCGATCTCGACGATGTCGAGCTTCATCGAGGACGGCGCCAGCGAGATCAGTGCATTCGCCAGCATCCCGTTGAACGACGCTTTCCGCAGGCTTCCAACCAATACACATACGTTCATCGGCTTTTCCTTGGTCATGCAGTCGCTTGAGACTTGATGTTTCGCGCGAAGTCGGGCTTTCGCTTTTCCACGAAAACCGTGAACGCCTCCCTTGCGTCTTCGGAGCGGACTTGCGTGCTGAACTCTTCGTTCTCGGCCTTCATCGCGGCCTTGATCTGATCGCGAAATGGCTGCTTCATGAGCCGCTTGCTGGCCTGTAACGCAGCCGCGGGCTTCGCTGCCAACTTCCGGGCCGTGTCGGTCGCCTTCGCCCGGAGATCGTTGTCGGCGACGACTTCAGTAGCCAGACCCAGCTCCACCGCGCGCCTGGCATCGAAGGGAGCCCCCAGCAAGATCAGCTCGGCCGCGCGGAGGTGACCGATCCGCGCCGGCACCGAGCAGCTCGATCCGAACTCAGGCACCACAGCCAGATTGATAAAGGGCATCTGGAATCTTGTGCTCTCGCCGGCGTAGATGAAGTCGCAGTGCGTTAGCATCGTGGTGCCGCCGCCGATGGCGGCGCCGTGGACGGCCGCGACCAATGGCTTGTCGAAGTCGACCAGCGCCTTCATGAGGCCGGCCTGTAGCGATTCGCCTGGTCCGGGCGGATTCTTGAGAAAATCGTCGATATCGTTGCCGGCGCAGAACGAATCTCCCGCGCCATGCCAGAGGACCACGCGTGTGCTCGCGTCATGCGCCGCCGCGTTGAAGATGTCCGCGAGAGCCACGTACATGGCTGACGTCATCGCGTTCCGCTTTGTCGGGCGGTTCAGCTGGATGCGCAGGATGCCCGCGGCCTGTTCGGTGACGATCTCATCCATTGTCGAACTCCTGATCCCTTTGGCGCATTTCACTGCAAGCGCAGGTTCGCGGCGGCTCGTGCCGCCCCGATCATGCCGTCGCGCTAGGCCGCGTGGTCCTTTGTCTTCGGAATGGTACCGCTCGCACGCAGACCATCGATTTCGGCCGCGCTGAATCCCAGTTGCCGAAGAACCTCGTCGTTGTGTTCCCCGATCTTCGGGGCGCGTTTTGCCGACACCTTGGCGACACCGTGCACCTGAAGCGGGCTGGAGATCGTGGACGTCAGCTTGCCGCCGGCGCCCTCGAGCGGAACGATGATGTCATTGGCCCGGAGCTGGGGATCGTTGATCACCTCCTGCGGCCCGCGCACCGCGCCGAACGTCACGTGGGCGCCATTGAACACCTCGTACCAATGTGCCATCGGCTCGGAACAGAAGGTCTGGTCGAGAATCGCCGTGAGTTCCGTCATGTTCGCCATCAGCTTGGCCGGGTCGGAGAAGCGCGGATCAGTCAGGAGATCGGGGCGGCCGATCGCCTTCGCCACGGCCTCTACCTTGTCGGGCGTGATGATGAGAACGAACCAGGTATCATCCTTGGCGCGATACACGTTCATGGCGGCATTTGCGGGGTGCATGCGATCATGCAGCCCGAAGAATTTCGCATCGCAGAGTGCAGCCTGGATCGAGACGCTGGCGGACCACACGCCCTCGGCGAGCAGCGAGGTCGTGACGTGCGCCCCCTGCCCCGTGCGCTCGCGACGATACAGGGCGGTGACGATCGCCGAATAGAGCCCGACGGCGGTGGCGTTGTCGCCGCTGCCGGCCACCGGCCAGGTCGGCGGCGCGCCGGCGTCGCGCGTCATCGACAGGAGGCCGCTGCGCGCCCAGTACGACGTGATGTCGAAGCCGGGGAGATCCGCATCCGGTCCCTTGTCGCCGAAGCCCGTGAGGTCTGCGTAGATCAGCCGCGGGTTCCATCCCACCACGTCTTCATATTCGAGCTTCAATTTCTTGCGCGCCGGATGCGGCGTGTTGACGACGAGAACGTCGGCCCATTTGACCAGCTTTTCGAGAATCTGATGGGCGCTCGGAGATTTCAGATCAATTGCCATGCCGCGCTTGTTGCGATTGGCCAGATGCCAGGGATAGGCATCGTCAGCGACCGGCTGCGGCGGCATATGGTTCGCGTGTCGCCACAGCTCGCCGCTCGGCGGCTCGACCTTGATCACGTCGGCGCCGAAATCGGACAAGATCACGGCGGCGCTGGGACCCGCGATGAAGCTCGCGAGGTCCACCACTTTCAGTCCGGAGAAAATGTTGTCGTTTGCCATGGGCGTCCTTTCCAGATCCTCGTAGACAGCGGCGTCGTTTCAGCGTCCGCGAAACTGCGGCGCACGTTTCTCGAGGAAGGCGGCGGTGCCTTCCTTCTTGTCTTCGGTGGCGGCGCAAATGCCGAAGAAGGAGGCTTCCAGCACAATGCCTTCGCTTTGGCTCGTCTCCATCCCCTTGTTGGCGGCTTCCAGCGAGAACTTCACGGCGATCGGCGCGTTGGCCATGATCTGCTTCAGGATTGTCTCGGCACGTTCGATCAGGCCGGTCGCGGGAACGACTTCGTTGACGAGGCCGATGCGATAGGCTTCCTGCGCGGAAATCGTCTCGCCGGTGAGGATCAGCTGCAACGCACGGCCCTTTCCGACCAGACGCGGCAGGCGTTGCGTTCCACCACCGCCGGGCAGCAGACCGAGCTTGACCTCGGGTTGCCCGAATTTGGCGTGCTCGGCTGCGATCCTGATGGTGCAGGCCATCGCGGTCTCGCAGCCGCCGCCAAGGGCAAAGCCGTTGACCGCCGCGATCACCGGCTTGCCGAGATTTTCAATGAGGTCCAGCACGCCCTGCCCGAACCGGCTGGACTCCTCGGCGTCGTAGGCGTCGACATGTGCAAGTTCACTGATGTCGGCGCCGGCGATGAACGCCTTGTCGCCCGCACCGGTGAGGATGACGCCGCGCACGGATGCGTCGGCTTTGGCGTCCTCGAACGCGGCGTGCAGATCGGTCCAGGTCGGCGTATTGAGCGCGTTGAGCACTTTCGGCCGATTGACCGTGACATAGGCGATCGCGCCTTTTTTCTCGTACAGGACATTCGCGAGCGCCAGCGCCGCTCTGGGTGCTGAGCCTGGTGCTGTTGCAGGCGAAGGGGTGAACGGTGCAGTTCCCGAAACCATGGTCATGTCTCCTGAGTGGGCAGCCGGCGCAGATGCGCCGGCCGTGCTGAGAGGTCAGAGGAAAGCGCCGTGACCGGTGATGGCCTTGCCCACGATCAGATTCTGCATCTGGTAGGTGCCCTCGTAGGAGTAGAGCGCCTCGGCGTCGGCAAAGAAGCGCGCGACGTTGTAGTCGGCGACGATGCCGTTGCCGCCCAGCACCTCGCGGCCCCAGGAGACCGTCTCGCGCGACTTGGCAGTGCAGAACGCCTTCGCCAGCGCCGCGTGATGGTCGCCGAGCTTGCCTTCGTCATCGAGCTGCGCCAGGCGGAGCATCAGGCACTGGCACGCGGTCAAATTGCCCAGCATCTTGGCGAGCAGATCCTGGATCAGCTGGAACGACGCGATCGGCTTGCCGAATTGCAGGCGCTCCTGGGCGTATTTGAGGGTGGTTTCGTATGCGCCCATCTGGATGCCGGTCGACGCCCACCCCACCATGTACCGCGTCATCCGCAGGACGCGCGCGGTATCGCGGAACGAATTGCCGCCCTGGAGGCGGTTCGTTTCAGGCACCCGCACGTCCTTCAGCGTGATCTGGCCGTTCTGGACCACCTTGAGCGCGATCTTGTGCTCGATCTTCTCGACGCTGAAGCCGGGCGTCGACTTGTTCTCGACGATGAAGCCCTTGACCTGGTTGTCGGTAAGGTCGCGCGCCCAGATGATGGAGATGTCGCACCACGGCGCATTGCCGATCCACCGCTTCTGCCCGTTGAGAATCCAGGTATCGCCTTCACGTTTGGCGGTCGTGGTCAGACCGCCGCTCGTTCCGGAACCGACCAGCGGCTCGGTGAGGCCGAAACAGCCGATCTTTTCCCAGCGCGCCATCGCCGGCAACCATTTCTGCTTCTGCTCCTCGGAGCCATCGAGATAGATCGAGCCCATGGCGAGGCCGCTATGCACGCCGAAGAACGTGCAGAACGAGGCGTCGGTGCGCGCCAGCTCCATCGCGACGAAGCCGAACAACTTCTGGCTCCCGCCTGCGCAGCCATAGCCCTCGAAGCCGAGCCCGCCGAGGCCGAGCTCCTTGAACGATGGCAGAAGCTCGAACGGAAACGCGTCGTCCGACCAGTACTTGTTGATGACCGGCTGGACCTTGGTCTCCATGTAAGTCCGCACCTTCTTAACCAGCACCTTCTCGTCGGGAGTGAGAAGGTCGACCAGCTGATAGAAGTCGCCATTGGGTGCAGGAGCCGGCTTCGGCGCGGCGGTCTTGCTTGCTGGGGTTGCGGTGGGCATTTGCGATCTCTCCTCGCTGCGGCTCGGAAGCCTGAAAATTGAAGGACGGTTTGAACGTGTGATTGATTTCGCCGGCGCCGCCGATTTCGCTAGCTCGCCTTGGCCGCTTTTTTGCGCAGCTCGATCAGGCCGAGCAGGACTTCGTCGCGCTCCGCCTCCAGCTGCTCGATGGTACGAGAGCCCGCCTCGGCATGGACGCTGTCGATCAGCTTCTTTTGCACGTCCGGCGTCAGTACCGGCGAGCCGAGGGTCTTCCACCAGGCCGTCATCGGGCCGGTGAACTGCTGAAAGAAGTGCTCGATGCCGCCCGGACCGCCGCCGAGATGGTTGAGCATCAGGCCGCCCATGACGCCCCAGCGCAGGCCGGGGCCCCAGGACAGAGCTGTGTCGACGTCGGCAGCGCTCACCACACCCTCGGCGACGAGGTAATAAATCTCGCGGCTCAACGCTGCCTGCAGCCGGTTGGCGACATGCCCGGGCATTTCCTTGTTGACGCGCACCGTCCGTTGCCCGATCGAAGTGTAGAATTCATCCGCGCGCTGGATTGTCGCTGCCGAGGTCTTCGCCCCGCCCACGATCTCGACCAGCGGGATCAAGTGCGGCGGATTGAAGGGGTGACCGATCACGCAGCGCTCGGGATGGGACGGCGCACCCTTCTGGATTTCGCTCATGGTGAGCCCCGACGAGCTCGATGCGATGATCACGTCGGGCGGCAACAGCTCGTCCAGCTGTCCGTAGAGCTTCTGCTTGAATTCGATCCGCTCGGGCCCGTTCTCCTGGACGAGGTCGGCGCCGGCGAGTGCCTGCACGATGTCTGGCGTGAACTCGAGATTCGACTGCGACGCTCCGGGCGACAAACCCAGTCGCTCGAGCGCCGGCCAGGCCGTCTCGACAAATTTCCTCAGCGCTGCTTCTGCGTTCGGCGCGATATCCGTCGCGACGACCTGAAGTCCCTTGGCGAGAAACAGCGAGCTCCAGCTCGCGCCGATGACGCCGGTTCCGATGATGGCAATGCGGCGAATGGACTTGGTATCGGTCATGTCATTTCTCTCCGTTGGTCAGACTTCGGCATAGGCAATGCCGGTGAGATTGCCCTGGGCGTAGAGGAAGTTGCGCTCGCCAGACCCGTCGAGCCGCGCGGAGTAGACCGAACCCGCGAAATCGGTCACGAACATGCGATCGTTGGGAACGTCGAGCGCGATACCGATCCCCTCCATGAGATGGGTCACCACGATCTCGGGCACGGCAGGCTTGTTGTCGAGCGAGGCCCGGTTCACCGTGTTGCCGCGCGGTGGGTCGCCGCGGTCGGTCCAGTAGAGAATGCGGCTCTTGTGATCGATCTCCAGATCAATCGGCTCCGGCAGACCATCGTAGAATATCTCGATGTCGGATCTGGTGGCTGCGGTCTGGCCGGCGGGGATTTCGACATTGGCGCGGAAGATGCGGCCGAGCCCGGCATTGTCGGGCCCCTTTTGCGTCCAGTAGATGCGTCCGAATTTCGGGTCGATCGCCAGCCCGACGCACCATCGTGTCTGGTCCTTGCGATCGGCCTCACTGTGGCCCGCCTCGATGAGCGTCTCCAACTGCGAACCATCGAGATTGCAACGCATGACGCGCATGCCCTCGCGATCGCACCAGTAGAGCTTGCCACCTTTCTTATCGAGAATGATCTGCTTCGGAGTGTGGGTCTCTCCCTTCGGAGCGATGGTCTTGCGGTTCTTGCCGTCGATGTCGGCCCGCTCGATCGAGCCGTCGTTCAGGCTTGGGACGCCCATGTTGGTCCAGTAGATATGGCCCGCTTCGACATCCACGACGATGCCGTCCGGCAAGTGACAGCCCGTCACGATCGTCATGCGATCGGAGCCATCCGCATTCATCAGGTGAATGCAGCCCGCATTCAGTTCGAGAACGAACAAGCGAGGGACTGTGGAGTTTGAAGATTTCGTGACGGCTTTTGCCATGGCGCACCCTGCATCGTGGCCCGACCACCGACCGGGTCAGGTGGCCATGACTATGTCCTGATTGCCGACGGTCATCTTGGACAGGAATGTCATCGTTGGGATGCGTCTGCTGCTTGACCACATGCGAACCTCTGTGGGCATCAGGACAACGAAATGCGAGAGCAGCAGCTTTCAACAAGTCGGGCATCAAACATCCAAGCACGCGCAATTGACAGGCCACATGGTCGAGACTTGCGGCCCATAAAATCAGCAGATCGCGATTGGACAGGGCCCGACAGCCAAATATACTGAATGCCGATCCGGTCACGGGAAAGGGAGTCAGGCATGGACGCGCCGAGCTCTGACAAGGATATTCGAGAGGCACCCGACGCGCCGCGAGGCGATCAAGCGAAAGCCGCCCGCAACACGGTGCGGGCTCCGGCCATTATCGTCTGCATCGTTGCGGCTGCCGTCGTCGGGCTTTCCGTCTTCTATCTGTTGCGGCCGGAACCACTGCTCGTACAGGGCGAGGTCGATGCAACGCGGCTCGATATCGCCGCGCGTGTCGACGGACGGGTCGGCAAGATTCCCGTCGAACGCGGCCAGAACGTGGCTGCGGGCGCAGTGCTGGTTCAGATCGACAATCCCGAGACGATCGCCAAGCACGAGCAGATGAAGGCGGCAAAGGCCGTGGCGGATGCCCAGCTCGCCAACGTCCTCGTCGGCACACGCGCGGAAACCATCGCCGCGCGCAAGGCGGAGATGGAGCGCGCGCAGGCGGCGGTGGTGCTGGCGCAGAAGACTTTCGACCGTACGCGGACGCTCACCGAGCAAGGCAACGCGCCGCAGGCCCGCCTCGACCAGGTCACCGACGCGCTGCACGAAAGCGAGCGTGCGGTCGATCAGACCAAGTCAGCGTATGAACAGGCCGTCAACGGCTACACCAAGGAGGAACGGGCCATCGCGAACGCCAATGTGGAGAAGGCCAACGCCGATATCCAGAGCGTTCAATCCATCATCGATCAGCTCGTCGTCTACGCCCCGGTCCCTTCGCAAGTCTACCAGCGCAATGTGGAGCCGGGCGAATATGTTTCGCCGGGCGTGCCGCTCGTAACGCTGATTGATCTGGGCGACGTCTGGATCCACTTCGACCTGCGCGAAGACCTCGTCAAGAGCTTGAAGGTCGGCGACCGCTTCGATGTCCGCATCCCCGCGCTCGACGATCGCCGCGTCACCGTGGCGGTCAAGCTCATCGCGACCAAGGGCGAATATGCGAGTTGGCGGGCCACGCGTGCCTCCGGTGATTTCGACCTGCGGACGTTTTCGATCCGCGCCTATCCGGTGCAGGCGGTGCCCGAGTTGCGGCCGGGGATGAGCGCCTATCTCGACTGGCGGTCGCGGCAATGATGGCGGCCTCCAAGCCCGGGTTCTGGATGGTCGTGCGGCGCGAATGCCGCTGGCTGATCCATGATCGCGTGGCTCTGCTACTGATCCTCGGCGTGCCGCTGTTCGCCTTCGTGGTGCTCACTACGGTCTTCAGCCATCCGGTCATTCGCGGGCTCGGGGTGACGGTCGTCGACGAGGACAAGTCGGACGCCTCGCGTGCGCTAGTCGAATACATCGCGGCGTCTCCCAGCCTGAAGATCGTCGATCGCTCCGGCACGCTGTCCACGGCCGTGCAGGACATCCGCTCCGGCAAGTCGATCTCGGCCGTCTATATCCCGCCGGATTTCGAGCGCGACCTGAAGGCCGCGCGCCGGCCGCAGGTGGTTGGATTCTATAACCAGCAGTTTTTGACTCCGTCCGGCATCGCATCCTCAGGTCTGAGCGACTCACTGTCCGCCGCGGCGGCCGTCGCCGCTCCCGCCAGTCGCGCGGCGCCTGCACCAGCATCGCCAGGGGCGCTCAAGGCGGAGACCATGGCGCTCGTCAATCCGCAGAAGAATTATGCGCAGTTCCTGCTGCGCGCGCTGCTGCCGACCATCATCCATGTCGTGATCACCCTTGCCGCCGGCTACTCCATCGGCTCCGAATTCCGCCGCCGCGACGCGCGGGCCTGGCTCGAAAGCGCCGGCGGCAATCCGCTCGTGGCGCTGGCCGGCAAGCTGGCGCCGCTGTTCTGCATCTTCTTCCTGATCATGCTGGCTGAGCCGCTGTTCCTGGAGGGCGTGCTGGCGATCCCCTTCAAGGGCGACCTACCCTTGATGGTCGCCGCGGCCTCGCTGCTGATCATCGCCTATCTGTCGCTTGGCGCCCTGCTGCAGCTGCTGGTCGGAGATCTCGCCACCGGCCTCGGGCTTGCGGGCCTCATCGCCTCCCCCGCCTTCGGCTATGCCGGCGTCGGCTTCCCCACCATCGGCATGAATGCCTTTGCGCAGACATGGAGCGCGGCCCTGCCGCTGCGCTGGTACATGGCCGTCCTGCTCGGACAGGCCGCGCGGGGATTGCCTGTCGCCGATTCCGCCATTCCCTTCGCCGCGCTTGCGGGCCTCGCACTGCTCTTTGCCGGCCTTGCATGGCTGCGCATGGCGAACGTCACCCGCAAGGGCTGGTTTGCTACGGCGCGACCGGCCGAGCCGTCCGAGATGGAAGAAGCGCCCGCGGGCGTCGGCGGTGCCTTCAAGGCCGAGTGGCGGCGCGTGCTGGGAACGCGGAGCGCCTTCACGCTGCTGTTTGTCGCCCCCCTGATTTACGGCATCTACTATCCGCAGCCCTATCTGAACCAGATCCTGCGCAAGCTTCCGATTGCGGTCGTCGACAATGATCTCAGCGATCTCAGCCGACAGATCGTCGAGACGCTGGATGCGAGCGGCGCATTAAGCGTGACGGTTCGCGCCCGAACTCTCGCCGAGGCGCGCTCGGCGATCGATCGCGGGCAAGCCTTTGCCGTCGTCGAGATTCCGCCCGACACGGAACGCGACGTGCTCAAGGGCATCACCGCTCACATACCCGTCTATGCGGACGCAACCTATCTTTTCATCTTCAGAACGAGCGCCAGCGGGTTGGCTACCGCCATCGGAACATTGACGTCCGAGCTCGTTTCGCGCGGCGCGCGCTCGGATGGCAGCCTCGTCAAGGCGAAGCTGGCGAGTGCGAGCCCGGCCGATGTGCTGCTGCAGCCGATCTTCAACCCGGTGGGCGGCTATGCGAGCTACGTCGTTCCGGCGGCGTTCATCCTGATCCTGCAGCAGACCCTGCTGATCGGCGCTGCGATGTTGACCGGCACGGCGCTCGCGAGCGGAGGCCCGGCCTTTGCCGGCGTGCTCGGTCGCGGCATCGCGCATCTGACCATCTATCTTCCCGCGCTCGCGCTCTACGTCATCGTGCTGCCCCGCATCTACGGTTTTTCGACGCTCGGCCATCTGCCGCAGATCCTCGCGCTCGCGAGTGTCTTTCTGCTGGCAACGAGTTTCATGGGTCAGGCTGTCGGGGCCTGGTTCACGCGGCCTGAGAACGCAACCATCCTGCTGCTGGCGACAAGCCTGCCGCAGTTCTTCATGGCCGGCTTCGCGTGGCCGCGCGAAGCGATCCCGGACATCGCGCTTGCGTTCGGCCGGCTGTTCCCGGCCGACTCCGCGATCGACGGCCTCGTGCGCATCAACCAGCTGGGGGCCGGCATCTGGGAGGTCGCGCATGACTGGCTCGCATTGTGGTGCCTTGCGCTCGGCTATTTCGCGCTCGCGGTGATATCGGCGTTTGCCGTCAGAAGGAGACAGCGACATGCCCAACCTTAGACCTGCTGCCTTCATCGCCATTCCGCTCGCGCTGGTCGCGGCGGGCGTGCTGATCTACGTCATCCGCCATTGGGCGCCGCCCGCGGCCATCATCGGCGTCGTGCGCGCAACCGAGGTCAGGGTCGAGCCGGAGGTCAACGGCCAGCTCGTCTCGATCGGGGTCGAGAAGGGTGCCTCCGTGAAGGCCGGCGACGTCGTGGCACGGCTCTCGGCAGTGGAGTTGACGGCCCAGGCGGATCAGGCACGCGCCGCGCTCGCGTCCGCCGTCGCAAACCGCAACAACGTCTATGCCGGCGTGCGCCGCGAACAGGTCGATTCCCTCAAGGCCGCCATCTCCAAGGCGAGCGCCCGCCTCGACTATGTGCAGGCCCAGCTGACGCGAACCAGCACGCTCGCGCGGCAGAGTTTCGAGTCGCAGCAGAACCTCGACCAGGCCGTGAATGACGTAGCCTCCGCGCAGGCCGACGTTGCCGAGGCCCAGGCCAATTACGATGCGGCGGTGGCGGGGCCGACCAAGGAGGAGCGCGCCATCGCCGATACACAGGTGCAGGCCGCGGCCGCAGCCGTCGCCGTGCTCGAGCGCCGTCTCGACAAGATGGTGCTGCGCGCCCCGGCCGACGGCACGGTCAGCGTCATTGCCGCCGAAGTCGGCGAGAATGTTCGCGCCGGCCAGTCGATCCTGATGGTCGAGGCGGCCGGCAAGCAGTGGCTCTCGTTCAATGTGCGCGAGGATCACCTCGATCGTCTCGCGATGGGAGAAACAGCGAACGTGATGCGGAACGGCGCCAATAGCGCGACCAAGGCGGTCATCACCGAGCTGCGGCCGCTCGGCGTGTTTGCCACCTGGCAGGCCGAGCGTGTGATTGGCGATCATGACCGCAACACGCTGCGCCTGCGCCTCGACCCAAAGGGAGAGTTAGCAGGCCTCGCGCCGGGCATGACCGTCTGGATCGACCGCTAGCACCCGGCGATTGAAATCGCGGAGCTATACTATTTCGACCATTTGCAAATGGTGGGCGCACCAGGCTCCAACCTGGGACCCGCTGATTGAGAGCCAGTTGCTTCCCATCCCAGGAAGCTCATCGTTGATCGAATAGGCCGCAGGTAGCTTCGCGAATATGCGGCGAAGAAGTGGCGCTTTCCCCGCGACCGCTCGCCCATTTCAGAAGCTTGCTTACGTCGGCTATCGCAAGATTTTTCTTGATCTCCCGGTGCACACGTCGTGCACACACGGCCCTCTAACCAATTGAAAGAATTAAACTCTCGCTCCAATCCATCATGGGCGCCACGGAAAAGCGATAGTCTTGATATTTCAACAGTTTATCTTACTCTTCAATGGGATGAACCGCGAACATGTGCACTCCAAACTAGACGAAATTGCACACGTTTGTACCCGTTTTGACCTCTCAGTGCACACATAGTGCACACGAAGTCGGAGTGCACACGCGTGGCGACCTTCACACAAATGGCATCCGGAAACTGGCGCGTCCAGGTCCGCCGCACGACCCGCTACGTGGCCGAGACATTCCGACGGCGCAAGGACGGCGAAGAACGGGCGCTCGAGATGGAGCGCAATATCGACCGCAACGGATCGTCCAAGCCACGCGTGGCGCGGAACGTTCGCACCTTTGGCGACCTAATCGACCTGCACGATGAAGACATGCACGAAGTTGGAAAGCCCCCTCGCCGGTCAAAAGCGGCTGTGATGGCGTCGCTCAAGATTGCGCTCGGCAGTGTGAAGCTTCCCGCGCTCAATCGAGAACGGCTGATCGAATTCGGAAGGAAGGCGGCGGTCGCAGCACGAGCTATTCCCTCGTCTTCTCGTGAAACCCACTTCAAGCGAACGATCACTGGACGACAGCGGACGACCCGCTTCCGGAAAGTTGGGCGGCGAACATCGCCGCCCAGGCTCGATACGTTCGACGGTCTCGGTCGACGGGGTCATTTGGCCGATCTCATGTGCCAATAAAGTATTCAATATAAATAGTTTTCTGGAACAAAATAGCCACCTTGGCCGATCTGTTGGCCGATCTTGAGTGCATCCTTAAGGAGTTGAAGTTGACCGATCGGAGAGCAGAGCAAGCCCTTGAGCTACATAGCTAATCAAAGGTGTCCGGTCGCTTCGGGCAGATATCCTGGCCGATCCCGGTTCGGGCTTCACCTGGAGGCTCACGCGACCCGCCCGTTCGGATTTGGGCGGCGAATATCGTCGGCGTCTCCGGCATCCAGTGCACGCTGGCCATGTTCTGGAGCCTGCCGTCGCGCGTGCTTGCCGGGACCGCGGCAGCCAGTGGGGCCGGACTCGTCAATATCGGCGCGGCCATTGCGGGCTTTGCCGGTCCGACGGTCCTAGGTCTCCTCGGCCAAATGACCGGCAGCATGACGGCCGGTGTTTCATTGCTGGCTATCGCGCTGTTTGCCGCGGCCGGACTGATCTTTACGATTCCGCGGCGCCTGATGGCGCGGCATGTTGCCTCAGCCTAGGAGGCGTCGTGATCCACAAGGCTCCAATCCCTGTTGCCGCCAGACATGGCCTGCATAGGCTTTTTCGGATCGCTATCGCCGGATTTCATATCGAGTCCGTAAGCTTCCTGCCGGTCGCCTCGACCTGGGACGATTTCGAGCAGGTCGCCCTACGCGGAGATCGCATCGTCGACGAGCTCCGCGGCACCAATACGGTGATGGGCGGCTTCATCGATGTCTGCGAGCGGGAAAACGTGGAGCTGGCCCCCCTCGTCCACACAGCCCTCGGCGCCGTCGGGCCAGCCACCGACGAGGCCGTCAGACGCTATGCGGACGAGATGGCAGCCGGCATAGCCAAGCTATCGGACCTCGACGGCGTGCTGCTCTTCCTGCACGGCGCGTGCTGGACGGCTTCCTATCCAGACCCTGAGCGCTTCATCATCGAGGCCGTGCGTACCGCCCTGGGCCACGACAAACCCTTGGTCGTTGCCCTGGACTACCATGGCAACATCGACGCAGACACGCTGAAGAATGCGACCGCAGCGTTCGCCTATCGAAAATCGCCGCATACGGATACGGGTGACACGGGACGGCGCGCCGCCATCTGCATGCTGCGCACGCTGCGTGGGGAGATTTCGCCGGCATGGGCAATCGCGAAGCCGGGCGTGCTCGTTCCATCGATCTTCAGCGCGACTTCGCTGCGCCCCCTGGCAGATATCATCGAGGAAGGGCACCAAATCGAACGCGAGAGTGAGCAGTACACCGACGTTTCGCTGATGGCGGGCTTCTCCTATGCGGACGCGCACAATACCGGTTTCTCGGTGCTGTGTGTCACGGACGGCGACCCCGCGCGTGCCCAGAGGATCGCGGACCATCTTTCAGATCGGGTCTGGAGCGAACGGCACGCGCTTTACAGGCCCTTCGACGTCTACACCGCAGAGTCAGCAGTCTCCCGGGCGCGCGCGGGCTTGACAATGCGCAAGGCGGAAGGACGCCCCTATGTTCTGGTCGAGCACGCAGATCGGATGAACGACTCCACCTACCTGCTGGCGGAACTGCTCAAGCGCGGTGTCTCACGGGCTGCCGTGCCATTTCTCTGGGATTCGGCCGCGGCGCAGAAGGCGTTCGAGGCCGGCGTTGGCGCGATGGTCAAGCTGGAGCTTGGCGGCCACAGCTCTGAGAAGGCGGGACCGACATTGGACGTCACCGCACGCGTGCAGTGGGCTGGCCCGAAGTTGTACCGCGTGTCTGGATCCTACATGCATGGCATGCCCGTCGACCTCGGAATGACCGCATTGCTTGACATCGATGGCGTTTCGGTAAGCGTCGTCAGCGCTTTTGCGTTTGCGGTCGATGGCGACGCATTTGGCGTGTTCGGGTTGCGCCCGGAAGACTTCGACATCATCGTGCTTCGTTCCAAGACCCATTTCCGCGCCTTCTACGAGGGTCTGGCGGAGGAAATCCTGATCGTGGATACACCGGACCACGGCGTCGCCGACCTGCGGCTTCTGCCCTACGAGCGGCTGGATACGCATCGGGTATTTCCTCTGGCTCCCGAAAGCGTCCGTTGATGTCGTCTGGACACGAGCAGAGGCTATAACGAGCGGATCGTGGGGCCCGCGACAGCTCTCCGGCGGCATGCAGCAGCGTGTCGGCGCGCGGCAGACCGGCTGGCGCTGACGCTACCGTTCGCCTCGACCCACGCTAAACTCCGTCCGATCCAGATAATTTGCCGAGCCGACATTCGTCACACCACATCGAACCTGACGCCCTGAGCTAGCGGGAGCGTGCGACCGTAATTGATGGTGTTGGTGACACGCCGCATATACGTTTTCCACGCGTCGGATCCGGACTCGCGTCCGCCGCCGGTCTCCTTCTCGCCGCCGAAGGCGCCACCAATCTCCGCGCCGGATGGGCCGATATTGACGTTGGCGATGCCGCAATCGGAGCCGCGCGCCGATAGAAATGTTTCCGCTTCGCGCAGATCATTGGTGAAGATGGACGACGACAGCCCCTGCGGAACGGCGTTGTGCAACTCGAGCACGGCATCGAAATCGCGGTATTTCATCACGTAGAGGACTGGCGCAAAAGTCTCGTGCTCCACCGGTCCGGTTTGCGCCGCGATCTCGACCAGCGCCGGGCGGACATAGTAGGCCTCAGCCGCCCCTTCGATGACAACCCGCTCGCCACCCTGGACCTGCCCACCGGCAGCGGTCGCAGCCTCAAGCGTAGTCTGCATTGCGCGATAGGCCGCGCCGTCGATCAGCGGACCAACAAGGTTACCATCTTCCAGCGGAGAGCCGACGGTGACGGACGCATAGGCCTGTTTCAGGCGCGGCACAAAGCTGTCGTAGACGCTCTCGTGGACGAACAGGCGGCGCAACGTCGTGCAACGCTGTCCCGCCGTTCCCATCGCGGCAAAGGCAACGCCACGCAGCGTGAGGTCGAGGTCGGCCGTCGGCGCGACGATCGCCGCATTGTTGCCGCCGAGCTCGAGCAACGCACGGGCGAACCGGCTGGCTAGCCGCGGACCGACCGACCGTCCCATCGCCGTGGAGCCGGTGGCTGAGACCAACGGCACCTTCGCATGGTCGACGAGCACCTCGCCGATCGCACGGCCGCCGGGCAGCACTGCAGCAAGCCCCTGCGGCGCGCCTCCACCAGCCTCATTAAAGCGCTTGAGCGCGCGATCAAACAGGGCGTGTGTCGCAAGCGCGGTCAGCGGTGTCTTCTCCGACGGCTTCCAGACCAGGCTATTGCCGCACACCAGCGCCAAGGCTGCGTTCCAGGCCCACACGGCGACCGGAAAATTGAACGCAGAGATGATGCCGATGACGCCAAGCGGATGCCAGCTTTCCATCATGCGATGCTCGCCGCGCTCGGTCGCGATCGTCAGGCCGTAGAGCTGCCGCGACAGGCCGACCGCGAAATCGCAGATATCGATCATTTCCTGGACCTCGCCGAGACCTTCGGAGACGATCTTGCCGACCTCGATCGACACCAGTCGGCCCAAAGCCTCCTTGCTGGCGCGCAGTTCCTCGCCGAACAGTCGTACGAGCTCCCCTCGCCTGGGTGGCGGCACCAACCGCCAGCCGAGATGCGCCGCGTGCGCCTGTTCGATCAGGTCGGCAGCTTCGGCTGCGCCGATCTCCATGGCGCGGCCAATTATCCTGCCGGTGATCGGCGTACGAACGACAATGGTGCCCTCCGCATAGTCGGAGCGCTTGACGCCGAGCGTGGCGAGAAGCCTGTCGACCTCGCCGGCAAGATCGGCATTGGCGGCATGCGTGTGCAGGGCTGATTTGACGGACATGGCGGTTTTCCAAATGTTGCAGTTAATCTTAGTTCCGTAGCTCGCTCGCGCGCCCATTCCGCAAGGCCGGAACGCAATGCGCTCCCAGGAAAGCCATGGCGGTATCCATCTCGCGCAGGACCATGCGCAGGACGGCTTCGGCACCCGCCTCTCCGCCGGCTGCAAGACCCCACAGCGGCAAGCGGCCGAGAAGCACAGCTTCCGCGCCCAGCGCAAGATATTTGAGGACGTCGGTGCCGCGCCGGACGCCGCTGTCGGCCAGAATCGTCAGACGCCCCTTGACGGCGCCGACAATCGCCGGAATGCAATCCACGGGGGCCGGCAGACAGTCGAGATTGCGCCCGCCATGGACCGAGACCACGATGCCATCGGCACCGATCTCGACCGCCTTTTCGGCATCCTCCACCGCGAGCACGCCCTTGATGGTGAGCTTGCCTGGCCAGATCCCGCGCAGCCAGCGCATGTCATCCCAGCTCAGCCGAGGCTCGAGCTGGACCGCCTCGGCGATATCAGCGCGGGTGATGGCGGTGCGAAATGCGTCCGGATAGTGACCGTAGCCCGGCACGCCCTCGCCCATGAGATAGCGCGCGAGGACCCCGAACAGCCAACCCGGATGCAGTGCCACGTCAATCGTGCTGCGCAGCCGCGGCTTGAAGGGAATGCCGAAACCGTTGCGTGCATTGTACTCCCGGTTCGGCGAGACCGGCGTATCGACGGTGACGAGCAGGTTGTCGCAGCCGCAGGCGCTCGCACGCTCCAGGAGGCGTGCGGTCAGGGCGCGATCGCGCCAGACATAGAGCTGGAACCAGAGCAAGGCATCCGGCGCGCCGCGCCGGATTGCCTCCACGGTGGTCACCGATTGCGTCGAGATGCAGACGGGAATGCCGACGCGCGAGGCCGCGCGGGCAAGCTTCGTCTCCCCATCGTGCGAAACAAGTCCGGCGAGCGCCGTTGGCGCGACAACGAGGGGCGCGGCGATCCTTCGACCGAACAATACCGTGTCGAAATCGCGCCGGTCGTGCCCCGTCAGCACCGCGGGCAGCAAGGTAATGGCGTCAAGCGAGGCGCGCAGGCGCGTCAACGCTGTTTCGTCCTCCGAGCCGCGATCAATATACTCGAACAACCCGCGCGGGAGGAATCGTCGCGCGCGGCGGCGATAGTCGCTGGTATTGAGGAACACCGGCATCGGCGTTTCAGGCCGCGTAGCGTTTGAACTTGGACTTCGAGATCGACGTTGCGGCGACGTGAGCATGCTGAACAAGCTCGGCCTCGACACGCTCAACGGTCCAGCGCGTCGTGGGCACGGAGATGTTGACCGCGGCGATCGCCCGCCCGTGCTCGTCGATGATCGGCGCCGCGACGGAGATATCGCCCATGACGCTTTGGTTGATCTGGATCGAATAGCCGCGCCTGGCGGCGAGACGCACCTGTTCCATGAGCTTGCCGGGATCCGTAATCGTGTAAGGCGTGAGTGGCTCAAGCCGCGTACGCTTCAAGAGATCCTGTTGCTCCGCCTCGGGAAGGGCCGCCAGGATGGCTATGCCGGATGCCGTGAAGTAGGCCGGCAGGCGGCTTCCGATCACGAAATCGATATGGATCAGGTGCTGGCCGGGAAAGCGCGCCACGAACACGACTTCGTGGCCATCAAGCTCATGCAGGTTGCAGGTCTCGCCAAGATTGCGGCTCATGTCGAGGAGATAGGGTGAGGCCTTGTCGATGAGCTCGTTGGCCTTGAGATAGCTATGCGAGAACTGGAGCACCTTCGAGGTCAGACCGTAGTTGCGCGTGCCCTCAATCCGTTTGAGATAGCCGAGCGACTCCAGCGTGTAGACCAGGCGCTGCGTGGCGCTGCGATCGAGATTGGCAGCCCGCGCGATATCGGCAAGCGTCATGAAGCGTCGCGGCCCGTCGAAGACGTGCAGGACTTGGAATGCTTTCTCGGTCGAGCCGACGAACAGCGACGAGCGTGCCGGCTCTGCGCTTTTGGCGACGCGCGTCGCGACGCGAGCTTTTGCCGGGCTCTTGGTCTTGCCGGCTTTCTTGGAGCCACCCTGGCCGCTACGCGTCATGTCGCCGTCCCCCCGTCATCCAACGTTCTCAGAAACCGCCAACTGCTTGCCGAATTCAGCGCGGAGGGCGGACACCAGCGACGGCGCCGGTTGGACCAGCGGCGCCAGCATGCGCGGTGCGTCGACGCCGATCACGTCCATCACCGCCTTCATCGGCCCCGGATTGGTTTCGGCAAACGCCATGTTCATGAGCGGAATCAGGCGGCGATGCAGACTTAATGCTTCCGCGGTCCGTCCGGCAATCGCTGTCTCGTAGATTTGGCGCCAGGCGCGCGGCAGCAGGCACGCGGTCACGATGATGCCGCCCTTGGCGCCGGCAGCGAGGTGCAGCGGAAACAGGCTGTCCTCGCCGCTCAGCACCGCGAAGCTCTCGTCGACGCCGGCGACCACCTGCAGGAAATGATACATGTCGAGATTGCAGGCCTTCATGCCGACGATGTTGGGGTGCCTGGAGAGCTCATGCAGGATCTTCGGTTCGATCGCGATCCGGGTGCGGTAGGGGATTTCGTAGATCAGGACGGGCACGGGCGAGGCATCGGCATAGCGCAGGAAATAGTCGCGAATGCCCGCCTGAGTCGGGTTGGTGTAGTATGGCGTAAGGACCAGCAGGCCATCCACGCCCTCGGCCGCGAATTCCCTGCCCGCCTGAAGCGCATCGTGAAAGCCGGTGTCCAGCACTCCCGCGATCACCGGGCCTCTGCCGTTCATGGCCTTCACCGAAAGGCCTGCCATCTTGATCCGTTCGGCACGCGCCACCGCGCCATATTCGCCGGTGCCGCCAAGCGGCACCACGCCGTCGATGCCCTGCTTGTTGAGCCAGGCGAACAGCGCCGAGACGGCGGCAGCATCGATGGTGTCGTCGGCTTTGACCGGGGTCGGAATGGCGGGGAACAGGCCGCGAAGACGAGAAGCAGTGAGCATGTGAGAGAACCTCTATTTTGGAGTGGAACGGCTACCGTGCGGCAGCGCGCCGCCTCAGGCGTTCGGCAGTGAAGATCAAGAGCCCCATAAAGATGAACAGGCAGGTCGACACGGCCGCGATGACCGGCGAGACCTGAAGCGTCACCTCGTCCCAGAACTGCTTGGGCAGCGTGGAATTGAGGCCGCCGGTCGCAAACAGCGCGATCGTCAGTTCGTCGAACGAGGTCGCAAATGCGAACAGAAACGACGACATCATGCCCGCGCCGAGGATCGGAAAGGTCACGTGGCGCAGCGTGGCGAACGGCCGCGCGCCGAGGCTCGAGGCCGCATGATCGAGCCGCGTATCGTAGTTGCGCAGCACAGCCATCATGGTCATCACCACATAGGGTACCGCGACGACCGTGTGGCCGAGGATGAGGCCGAAGGCGCTGCCGACTAGGCCGATATTCGCGAACACGTAGAACAGGCCAACCGCGATGATCATGCGCGGCACGACGATCGGCGACAGAATGAAGGCGAGCCAGGCCGCCTTGCCCGGAATGTCGGAGCGGACCAGCAGGAAGGCGGCGGGCGTGCCGACCAGCATGGCGAGCGCTCCCGTGCCGAGGCCGACGAGCAGCGAGCGCAGCAGGGCCTGGGTCCACACGGGCGACTGGAGCACGGTTTCGTACCAATGCAGGGTAAAGCCTTGCGGCGGCCAATTGAGTCCGCCGCTGCCGAACGAGAGCGGGATCATCAGGATCGTGGGAATGCTGATGACGAGTAGCATGGTCCAGGCGAAGGCCTGCAAGCCCAGACCGGGCTGGTCCGGTTCGCGATCGCGCCGGCGCGACGGCAGCGCACGGAGGACGAGATCGGAGAGCGATCCGAGCATGGTCAGAACGGCATCACCAGCCTTCGCGAACGGACCGGACAGGCGCGACGGCGCGGACTTGCGTACCGTGGCCGCGCCGGTCATGGTCGACAGGCCGAGCAACCGATCATAGGCCGCAAAGACGACGAACACGACGACGAGGAGCAGCACGGAGATCGCGCCGGCAAAGCCCCAGTTCATGGTCTGCTGGATCTGGTCGATGATGAGCTGTGTGATCATCGTTTCGCGACGCCCGCCGAGCAAAGCCGGAACAATGAAGAAGCCGATCGCGGTGACGAACACCATGATGCCTGCCGCAGCGACGCCCGGCAGCGACAGCGGGAAGTAGACCTTCCAGAACGCCATGCCTGGCCGCGCCCCGAGCGTTGCCGCCGCGCGCGGCAGGTTGCGGTCGATGTTGTCCATCACTGAAAGCATGGTCAGCACGGCGAGCGGCAGCAGAGCATTGACCATGCCGACGAGGACGCTGCCGAAATTATAGAGCAGGTTCGCCGGGCTCGAAATGATACCGAGCGACAGCAGGAGCTTGTTGATAACGCCATTGCGGCCGAGCAGCACGATCCAGGCAAAGGCGCGCACCAGAAAGCTGGTCCAGAACGCCAGCAGCACCCAGAACAAGAGCGTCGCCTTGCGCTCCTTCCCGACCATCGAGATCAAATAGGCGATCGGGTAGCCCGTCACGACGCAGACCAGCGTCGTGGCCAGCGAGATCTTCAGGGTGATGAGCAGGACGTCGACATAGACCGAGGATGCGAAGAGCTGACGATACTGCGCGAGCGTGAAGCCGGCGTCGTTGTAAAGGCTAAGCAACAGCAACTGGCCGACGGGATAGACCAGGAAGAAGACGAGCAGCAGAGCCAGCGGTCCGCCCATCGCGGCCCAGGTCCAGACACGGGCCCACGCTCGCGTCCGGATCCGGCTGAGCGGCAGCGCGTGCAGCCTGATCATCGCCACGTCAATGTCCCCCGCCGTCGCGGATCGCCACCGCGTCCGCCGCATTCCAGCTCAACGAAACGAGCTGCCCGATCTCGTAGGCCGCGGAGCCCGATCGGGTCGGATGGGCCGCGACGAGCTGCGGCAGGCCCGCCGTCTCCGGCGCGATATAGAGACGCGTCAGGCTGCCGCTGATCATCACGTCGACCAGCCTGCCGGTGAGCCTGCCGCCGCCCACGGCCGCGTTCTCGACGTGAAGGTTCTGCGGACGGACCATGATCTTGATCGGCTGGCCCGTGGCGAAGCTGCTGCCATTGCCGACGGCCCGCGAGGCCGCGGCCTGATCGGTCAACACGACGTCGAGGCCCTGTGCATCGACCTCGCGCACGGTGCCGCTCAACAGGTTGGACTCACCAAGGAAGTCGGCCACGAACACCGAACGTGGACGGAAGTAGAGATCCTCCGGCGTGCCAAGCTGCTCGATCGCACCCGCGTTCATCAGGCAGATGCGATCCGACATCGTCATCGCCTCTTCCTGGTCGTGCGTGACATAGATGATCGTAGTGCGGAGCTCGCGGTGGATGCGCTTGATCTCGAGCTGCATCTGGTCGCGCAGCTTCTTGTCGAGCGCCCCGAGCGGTTCGTCCATCAGGATGATCGCGGGGCGATAGACGATGCAGCGAGCGAGCGCGATGCGCTGCTGCTGGCCGCCGGAGAGTTCGCGCGGATAGCGCTTGGCGACATGCGGCAAGCGGACGGTTTCCAATGCTTCCGCCGTCCGCCGGCGCGCCTCGGCGTCCGACACCTTCCGCATCCTCAGCGGAAACGCGATATTGTCCTCGACAGTCATGTGCGGGAACAGCGCATAGTTCTGGAAGACAACGCCGATGTCGCGCTCATAGGCCGGGCTGTTTGTCACATCGGCATCGTCGACGAGGATCTGTCCGTCGTCCGGATGCGCGAGCCCCGCGATCAGGCTCAAAAGTGTCGTCTTGCCCGAGCCCGAGGGGCCAAGGAGCGTGAGGAATTCACCCCTGGCAACCTCGATACTCGTCGGCGCCAGGGCGACGAAGTCGCCATAGTGCTTGGAGAGATTCGCAATTCGCAAGCTCGACGACGTCATGGGCCGCTCCGTTCTCGCCGTCAGACCGTCAGGTCAGGACCCAACGGTTGAAGCGCTCGAGCACCGCCTGCTGGTTCTCGAGCCAGAACTTGGCGTCGAGTTTCAGGCCGGCCTTGATGTTGTCCGGATAGGTCGGGCAGTTCCTGGCGACCTCCGGCTTCACGTAGCTGAACGCCTCCGGCTGGGTGAGACCGGCCGGGAAGTATTCGGTGAGCGCGGCCTGACGCTTCGGGTCGGAGGCGAACCTGATGAACTCGCGACACGCGTCGGCGTTCGGCGTGCCGGCAAGGATCGACCAGTTGTCGCCCCCCCAGATGCCCTGGTTCCAGACGATTTCGACCGGAGCGCCAGCCGCTTGCGCGGCCTGGGCACGCGACACCCATGTCGGCAGCAGGTCGATCTCGCCCGACGTCAGCATCTGCTCGACCTGCGCGCCGCTGGTCCACCACACCGCAACGCCGGACTTGATCTTGTCGAGTGATGCAAAGGCCTTGTCGAGGTCGCAAGGATAGACCTGCGCGGTCGGCGTACCCGCGCCCATCAGGGCTTCCTCTATGGTGTCGAACGGGTGCTTGCGCACGGCGCGACGTCCCGGAAAGCCCTCCACGTTCCAGAGGTCCGCCCAGGATTGCGGCGCCTTGCGGCCCTTGAAGGCATCGGTGCGATAGGCCAGCACGGTGGTGTAGACATTGGTGCCGACGCCGTAGGGCGACATGTATTCGGCGGGGATCGTCTTGATAACGGCTTCCGATTCGAGACCGTGCTTTTCCAGATATGGCTTGCTGCCGGCGGTCAGCAGCAGGATTGCGGGCCAGGAGATCTTGGCCATGTCCCAGGTGTAGTTCTTGGTATCGACCATGGTCTTGATCTGGGCGACAGGCTCGGCGTTGGCCTGGACGCCGACGACCTCGATTCCCGTTGCCTCGGTGAACGGACGATAGAACACCGCGCCATAGGCCTTGGTGTAGATACCGCCGTCGTCGCGCACGACGATGCGCTTGCCCGCGGCGCGGGACGGAGACCAGACCGCGGGCGCGGCCAGGGCGACGGCGCCGGCACCGAGCAGCAGGCGACGGCGGGAGGTGATGATCTTCGGAAGATGGCTCATGTCAGTCCCCTCTTGCCAATGTTGCAACGGATGGTGGTGGAAGAACGCGTCCAGGATTGAACAGGCCCCGCGGATCGAACGCCTGCTTCACGGCCTGCATCAGTGCGAGCTCCGCGTGCGGCTTGTAGCGAAGCATCTCGCCCGTCAGCGTGCGCCCGACGCCGTGCTCCGCACTGAAGGTGCCACGCAGGGAGCTGGCGACATCGTTCATGGCGCGGCGGATGCGCTGCGCGAGCGCGTCGCGATCCGTCAGCACGTCCCATTCGGCGAAGGTGAAGAACGGAATGAGGTGGATATTGCCGTCGCCCATGTGACCGACGATGATGAATGGCAGATCCGGCACGATCGCGCGCACGGCCGCCATGGCCCGGTCGATGAACGCGGGCACAGTCGACACCGGCACGGCGGTGTCCGATGTGAGGCCGACGCCCGCCTTCTTGTTGGCCTCGGACACGCTGTGCCGCACCAGCCACATCGCCTTGCGCTGCGCCTCGCTCGACGCCACGACGCCGTCGCTGATCATGCCGGCCTCGAGCGCCTGCTCGAGCACGGCCTGCATCGCCGCGGCGAGCGCTTCGGCATCGCCGGTGTCGGACAGTTCGACCAGGACATGCCAGGTGTCGATCCGAGCGACCGGGCAGCGCCGGCCCGGCACCTGCTCCAGCACGAACTCGATCTGCTTGGCGTTGATCAGCTCGAAGGCCGACAGCCGCGAATTGCAGGAGGCCTGGAACAGGCCGAGCAGGTCGAGCGCCTTTTGCGGATTGTCGACGGCGAGCCAGGCGACGGCTTCCGCTGTCGGCAGCGGATGCAGCTTCAGCACCGCGCCGGTGACGATGCCGAGCGTGCCTTCGGACCCGATGAAAAGATGCTTGAGATCATAGCCCGTGTTGTTCTTGCGCAGCGCATAGAGCCCGTCCCAGATCGAGCCGTCAGGTAGCACGACTTCAAGGCCGAGCACGTTGTCGCGCGTGTTGCCGTAGCGCAGAACGCCGGTGCCGCCGGCATTGGTCGCGATGTTGCCGCCAATCTGGCAGGAACCTTCAGCGCCAAGGCTCACCGGATAGAGCCGGCCCGCCGCGGCTGCGGCTTCCTGGATGGTCGCGAGCACGCAGCCGGCATCGACGATGATCGTGTTGTTGACGGGATCGAGCGACCTGATGCGCCGCATGCGTGTCAGAAGGACGATGACGGGTGGCTCGCCCTGCTCCGACGGCGTCGCGCCGCCGCACAGGCTGGTGTTACCTCCCTGTGGCAGCACCGGCACGCCGCTCTCGGCACAGAGACGAACGATGGCCGCGACCTGCTCGGTGTTCGAGGGCAGTACGGCGCAGAGCGCCGGCGCCCGATAGCGGCCGCGCCAGTCCTCTGTGATAGCGGCAAGATCCTCCTCGCGCGTCAGCACGGCCGTGTCGCCCAGCAACCGCTTGAACGCCTCGATCAGGACCATCGAATCTGCCTCCCAGAAGGGCCGACGCTGGCCCAGGCTGCTGATTGTGGGAGTAATCGAAATACGATTACTTCAATTGGATTATGGTGACTATGAATTTCGCGAGACGGCGAGTCAAGCCGGCCCTGCGGTTGAATGATGTCGCAGTCGCTGAGCGATCATGTCCGCAAAGGCACCGGGTAGCGCGGCAGCTTGTCCAGTCGGTGCGGCCCAATCGCGCGCGAAAAATGGGCCGCTGAGCGGAGGGATCAATGTTGGCGGCGGGTCGACGACTCCTCGAAGGTCGCCGCATTCCGCCGATGCGAGGCGATGAAAAATGGTAAACAGTGGAAGTCCACTATGCTGCCCGGCTTGCGAACCAGGCAGTTTCATGCCGCCAGTAGGCTGTCGCGTCAGGTGCAAGGGAAGGTTACGCCTCAAGGTTTCACCGCTCGCGCAGCCTCCGGTTGCTACCGTCGGGAGTACGAAATCGCAGTTCGGCGTAGAAAGTCGTGCCAATGGTGGAGAGAGTGGGAGTCAAACCCACGATTTTCGATCATCCACTTCGAGCAATGGGCGTTAGCGCTCGCCCGCCTCCTCGCCTCGAAAATCAGATCCTACACATGCTTGCTCACGTCGGCTGTGGTGAGATTTTTCTTGATCTCCCGGTGCACACGTCGTGCACACGCCGCCTTCTAACTATTTGAAAAACCTAAACTCTCGATCCAATCCATCATGGGCAAGTTTGAGCTAGCTTCAGACGAACGGCGCAAATCAGAGAAAGCTTCATCAAATAGCTAGTCCGCGCTCCGTCGCTAGCCTTGCATCGACACCTGGCAGCTTTTTTGGGGATCCGCCACGAGAACGTGCTTGGCAACCGGCCGACGGAGGGTATAAGCGGACCTCAATCGGAGGTGCTGCCACTTCGCATTTCCGGGCTCATGCGTGTACCGTTCCGAAGGATGGAACTACACTGGCTTTTCACTATTTGTGTTGAGCAGTAGTTCTCTCCCGGCGATCTCGAAACGGGGTTCGCTATGACCTCCAGGTCCTCGATCAGTTGGCTCGGTGCGCCGCTCGTCGCTTTTTTTCTGACCATCTGGCCGTTAGTTTCGTCGTTACATGCTGTTGAGGACGCTGGAAAGGTTGGCGTGGTGTCCTTTGGCCTGTTCGCGGATCAAGGCGTGTTTAGATCCGAGGCGACCAGTGCAGCTCAGGTCGTAGCTGGCCGTTTTCGGACTGGCCCGATCAATGTGGAGTACAATTCCAAGAAGGGCGGAAAT